>NZ_JARXAB010000060.1 GCF_029866045.1 Ramlibacter sp.
CTCGGTGAAAGCCAGGTCAGCAGGCCCGAGCGTGCCGTAAACCTCGTCGGTGCTCACGTGCAGAAAGCGGAAGGCTCTCTGCTGCGGCTCCGGCAGGAGCTGCCAATACGCCAGGGCCGCCTGTAACAGGCTGGCCGTGCCCAAGACATTGGTGGTCAGAAAGGCATCTGGGCCAGAGATGGACCGGTCTACGTGCGTCTCAGCGGCAAAGTTGATGACGGCGCGCGGCTGGTAATGCGCGAGCAGCGCGTCGACCTGAGCCCGGTCACCAATGTCACCTTGGACGAAAACATGACGCGTCGGATCAAGGCCTGCGAGGTTGTCTGGGTTGCCGGCGTAGGTGAGCTTGTCCAGGTTAAGGACCGGCTCGTCCGTCGCGCCGAGCCAGCCATAGACAAAGTTGCTGCCGATGAAGCCGGCACCGCCGGTGACGAGGATCATGTGGGTGGGGCAATGAGTAGGAGGCCCCCAGACCGAGCAGTGGGGTTCGCGAGAGATCATAAGGTCTCCCGTCCGCCCCCTCATCGTCTGTCATACGCCGCAGAAAGTGACGTCGAAAAAACTTCGGCGCCATGGAGGCGCCGAAATATGCACTGCCAGAGGAGATGGTGGGTGGTGAGGGTTTCGAACCCCCGACCCCCGCCGTGTGAAGGCGATGCTCTACCACTGAGCTAACCACCCCATCACGCTCGAAGCGCTTCCGGTTGAGCCGGAAGCCCATAATTATGCCACAGGCAAAGTGGGCGATTCGGGCGCGGATCAGCCGGCCGAGAGGCTGCGCCAGACGGTCTTGCCACCACTCGCCTTGTCCAATTGCACAAGGACCTCCTCGTGGGCCGTCACCTCCTGTTCGGTGGCCTCGATCACGGGAAGCGATAACTGGCGGTAGTCGGCTTGCACGGATGGCGTCACCCCGACGTCGGCCGGCACGGCATCGATCAGCAAGGCATCCTGGCCTCGGGTGAGATAGATGTAAACATCGGCCAGGAGTTCGGCATCGAGCAAGGCGCCATGGAGGGTGCGACCCGAGTTGTCGACGCCGAGCCGGTCACAGAGCGCATCGAGGCTGTTGCGCTTGCCCGGATACATCTCCTTGGCCATCACCAGCGTGTCGGTGACCTGTCCCACCGTGGCCCGGAAGGAAGGCCGGCCGGAAATTTCCAGCTCTTTTTCCAGAAAGCCAATGTCGAACGGGGCGTTGTGGATGATGACTTCAGCGCCAGCCAGGTACGCCAAGAGTTCATCGGCGACCTCTGCGAACTTGGGCTTGTCGCGGAGAAACTCGTCGCTGATGCCGTGTACCCGCAAGGCCTCTTCCGAGCTGGCACGCCCGGGATTGAAATAAAACTGCAGGTTGTTACCTGTGAGCTTGCGCGCCACCAGTTCGACGCAGCCGACCTCGATCAGGCGGTCGCCGGTTTCAGGATTGAGGCCGGTGGTTTCGGTGTCGAGGACGATCTGGCGCATGGGCCAGATTCTATCGAGCGCCCCGCCCGACCCAGGCGCGTCTCAGTGGGTTTCCTTGGCGTGGTTGATGGAGTATTTGGGGATCTCCACCACCAGGTCCTGTTGCGCGACGAAGGCCTGGCACGAGAGGCGCGAGTTGGGCTCCAGGCCCCAAGCTCGGTCCAGCAAGTCCTCCTCGTTCTCGTCCATCTCGTTGAGGCTCTTGAAGCCCTCACGCACCACCACATGGCAGGTGGTGCAGGCACAGCTCATGTCGCAGGCATGCTCGATCTCGATGCCGTTGTCGAGGAGCGCCTCGCAGATCGAGGTGCCGGCCGGAACCTGCACCGTGGCGCCCTGGGGGCAGTACTCGGGATGCGGCAAGATCTTGATGATGGCCATCAGAGGGACTCCACTTTACGGCCCGCGAGGGCCTTCTGGATGCTGTGGTTCATGCGCTCGGCGGCAAAGCCCTCGGTAGCCTGGGCGAGCGCCTCGCTGGCGGCCTCGACCTGGGCAGCTTCGGCCGCCTCGCGTGCGGTGTGTTCAAGATGGGCGATGGCTGCCTCGATCGCAGCGCGGTCAGCGCCAGAGAGCAGGTGGCCGTCGGCGGTCAGTGCGCTGCGGGTGGCGAGCACCAGCCGGTCGGCATCGACGCGCGCCTCGACCAGGGCGCGGGCCGTCATGTCCTGCTGCGCGGTAGAAAAACTTTCCTGCAGCATCCGGGCGACCTCGTCGTCCGACAGGCCATAGGAGGGCTTGATGTCGATCCTGGCCTCCACTCCGCTGCCCTGCTCCTTGGCACTGACCGACAGCAGGCCATCGGCATCGACAGTGAAGGTGACCCGGATGCGCGCCGCGCCGGCGGCCATCGGCGGGATGCCGCGCAGTTCGAAACGCGCCAAGCTTCGACAGTCGGCCACCAGGTCTCGCTCGCCCTGCACCACGTGCAGGGCCAGGGCCGTCTGGCCGTCGCGGTAGGTGGTGAAGTCCTGAGCCTTGGCGGTGGGGATGGTCTCGTTGCGATGGACGATGCGCTCCACCAGCCCGCCCATGGTCTCAATACCCAGGGAAAGGGGAATGACATCGAGCAGCAGCAAATCGCCAGCGGAGTCATTGCCGGCCAGGGCATTGGCCTGGATGGCGGCGCCCAGGGCCACCACTTCGTCGGGGTTGAGGTTGGTCAGGGGTTCTCGGCCGAAGAAATCACCTACGGCACGTTGCACCTGCGGCATGCGGGTAGAGCCGCCCACCATCACCACCCCCTGCACATCGTCTTTTTGCAAGCGGGCGTCGCGCAGGGCCTTGCGCACCGCCGCCAAAGTGCGGGCGGTGAGGTCGGCAGTGGCTGCCTCGAAGTCGGCGCGGGTGACGTTGAAATTGCGTTCCTGGCCGAACATGACCGCCTGAACGGTGGTCGTCTCTGCGGCGGAAAGCGCCTCCTTGGCGCTTCGCGCAGCCACCTCGATGGCGGCCTTGTCCTCGGGCGTGGTGAGCGCCAGGTTCGCACCATGCAGCATCACCTGTGCGAGCGCGCGGTCGTAGTCATCGCCGCCGAGCGCTGAGTCGCCGCCGGTGGCGATGACTTCAAAAACGCCGCGCGAGAGGCGCAAGATGGAGATGTCGAAGGTGCCTCCGCCCAGGTCGTAGACCGCGTAAACACCCTCGCTCCCATTGTCGAGGCCGTAGGCGATGGCAGCAGCGGTGGGCTCATTGATGAGGCGAAGGACGTTGAGGCCTGCCAACTGCGCGGCGTCCTTGGTTGCCTGGCGCTGGGCGTCGTCGAAATAGGCGGGCACCGTGATCACCGCACCGTACAGGTCGTCGGCAAAGGTGTCCTCAGCGCGATAACGCAGGGTGGCCAGGATCTCGGCACTCACTTCCACCGGGCTCTTGGCGCCGACGCGGGTCTGCAGGGCCACCATGCCCGGTTGGTCGATGAAGCGATAGGGCAAGTTCTCGCGACCGGCGATGTCGGCCAGGCCCCGGCCCATGAAACGCTTGGCCGAGGCGATGGTGTTCTCGGGGTCGAGCGCGCGCTGGGCCAGC
This sequence comes from Ramlibacter sp., assembly GCF_029866045.1. GTDB lineage: Bacteria > Pseudomonadota > Gammaproteobacteria > Burkholderiales > Burkholderiaceae_C > Ramlibacter. The sequence continues at coordinate 3,496 of NZ_JARXAB010000060.1, forward strand.
GCGTCGAAGCCGATCTGCCGTCTCCCGCCTTCCAGGTAGCGCACCACAGAGGGCAGGATCACCCGCCCTGCGTCATCGGGCAGGCACTCGGACACGCCATGGCGAACTGCAGCCACCAGCGAGTGTGTGGTGCCCAGGTCGATGCCCACGGCGATGCGCCGCGCATGCGGGTCGGGAGCTTGACCGGGTTCGGAAATCTGCAGCAGTGCCATGGGGGGAGAGCCGTGGGGCCGCTCGTGCGGCCCTTCTTGTCTGGAGGTGGATCGGAAACCCGTTATTGTCCCAGTTGCTCAAAGCGCGAGGCGACGTCATGGGCAAAACGCTCAATGAACATCAGTGCCCTCACCTGCCCCGCCGCCCCGGGGGCGTCGCCCGCCTGGTCCAGCTTCAGTTCGATATCGGCCAGCAACTCGCGCCGGGCCACTTGAAGCGCGTCGTCCAAGCTTTGCAGATCGGCCTCGCCTTGGGCTTCCTCCAGCGCTTCGCGCCACTGCATCTGCTGCATCAGGAAGGCCGCCGGCATGGCGGTGTTGTTCTCGGCCTCGATCGGGGCCCCACGCATCTCGCACAGGTAGGCGGCGCGCTTCAAGGGGTCCTTGAGGCGCTGGTAAGCCTCGTTGATCCGCACCGACCACTGCATCGCCACACGCTGGGCAGCTGCGCCCTGGGCGGCGAAGCGATCCGGGTGGGCTTCGCGCTGCAATTCCTTCCAGCGTACATCGATCTGCGTCCGGTCTTGGCGGAACTGCTCGGATACCGCGAACAGCGCGAAGTCGCTGTCGGTGAGCTTCACACCCGGAAGGATTCGCCGCAACCGCAGCGGTCCCGTTCGTTGGGGTTGTTGAAGCGGAAGCCCTCGTTAAGGCCCTCGCGCACGAAGTCCAGCTCGGTGCCGTCGATATAGGCCAGACTCTTGGGGTCGATCAGGATCTTGATGCCGTGGTTCTCAAACACCATATCTTCGGCTGCGACATCGTCCACGTACTCGAGCTTGTAGGCCAGGCCCGAGCAGCCGGTGGTCTTGACGCCTAGACGCACGCCCACACCCTTGCCCCGCTTGCTGAGGTAGCGGGTCACATGGCGGGCGGCGGCTTCGGTGAGGGTGACTGCCATCTTGCTTGAGTTCGAAGTAGCGGGCGCGCTCAATGAGCGTGCTTTTTCTTGTAGTCCTCGACCGCCGCCTTGATGGCATCTTCGGCCAGGATAGAGCAGTGGATCTTGACCGGCGGCAGCGCCAGTTCCTCGGCGATCTGGCTGTTCTTGAGGGAGGCAGCCTCGTCCAGGCTCTTGCCCTTGACCCATTCGGTCACCAGGGAGCTCGACGCGATGGCCGATCCGCAGCCGTAAGTTTTGAAACGAGCGTCCTCAATGATGCCCGTGGTCGGGTTGACCTTGATCTGCAACTTCATCACGTCGCCACAGGCGGGCGCGCCAACCATGCCGGTGCCCACGGACTCGTCGCCCTTCTCGAAGGAGCCAACATTGCGGGGGTTCTCGTAGTGATCAACGACTTTTTCAGAATAGGCCATGGGGAGCTCCTGTATTTAATGCGCTGTCCACTGAATGGTGCTGATGTCGATGCCGTCCTGGTACATCTCCCACAAGGGGCTGAGTTCACGCAGCTTGGCCACGTTGGCGCGGATGGTGTCGATCGCGTAGTCGATCTCTTGCTCGGTCGTGAAGCGGCCGATCGTCATACGCAGGCTGCTGTGCGCCAGTTCGTCGCTGCGACCCAGGGCGCGCAGCACATAGCTCGGCTCCAGAGAAGCCGAGGTGCAGGCCGAGCCGGACGACACCGCAAGCCCCTTGATCCCCATCATCAGGGACTCGCCCTCGACGTAGTTGAAGCTGATGTTCAGGTTGTGCGGCACCCGGTGCTCGAGGCTTCCGTTGATGAACACCTGCTCGACGTCCTTGAGGCCGTCCAGCAAGCGCTTTTGCAGCGCGTGGGCCTGGGCCAAATCCTGGGCCATTTCCAGTCGGGCGATGCGGAAGGCCTCGCCCATGCCCACACACTGGTGGGTGGGCAAGCTGCCCGAACGCATACCGCGCTCGTGACCGCCGCCGTGCATCTGAGCCTCCAGCCGCACCCGGGGCTTGCGGCGCACGTACAGCGCGCCGATGCCCTTGGGGCCGTAGGACTTGTGCGAGGCAAGGCTCATCAGGTCGACCGGCAGCGTCGCCAAATCGATCGCCACCTTGCCAGTGGCCTGGGCCGCGTCCACGTGGAGCAGGACGCCCTTTTCGCGGCAGATCGCGCCCAGCGTGGGAATGTCCTGGATGACACCGATCTCGTTGTTCACGAACATCACGCTGGCCAAGATGGTGTCGGGCCGGATGGCGGCTTTGAAAGCCTCCAGGTCCAACATGCCGTCCTCTTGCACCTCGAGGTAGGTCACCTCGAAGCCCTGACGCTCGAGCTCGCGCATGGTGTCGAGTACCGCCTTGTGCTCGGTCCTGACGGTGATCAGGTGCTTGCCGCGCGACTGATAGAAGTGCGCCGCGCCCTTGATGGCGAGGTTATTGGACTCAGTTGCGCCCGATGTCCAGACGATCTCACGCGAGTCCGCGCCAATCAGGGCCGCCACATGGCCGCGTGCGGCCTCGACTGCCTCCTCGGCTTCCCAACCCCAGGCATGGCTGCGAGATGCCGGGTTTCCATGGTGCTCTCGCAGCCAGGGGATCATGGCGTCCACCACGCGCGGGTCGACCGGCGTCGTCGCGCCGTAGTCCATGTAGATAGGGAGATGCGGGGTCATGGATTGCAATTTGGAAATGATTTGGAGGCCGCCGAAGCGGCCCGTGTCTACGCCAGGCGCTGCGACTGAGGGCTTAGCCCTTGGCCAGAATGCTGCCGAGTGCGAAGACGGAGTTGGGTGCGTTCACCCGGATCGGCTTGACCACCGGCGCGCTGGAGATGGCGCGCTTGACCGGCGGCTTGTCCTCAATCTGAACGCCCTTAGCGACCTGGTCGTCTACCAGCTTCTGCAGGTTGACCGAGTCCAGGAACTCCACCATGCGCTGGTTGAGCGATGACCACAGCTCATGGGTCATGCAACGCCCGCCCTCACCGCCGCAGTTTTCCTTGCCGCCGCATTGGGTGGCGTCGAGCGGCTCGTCAACCGACACGATGATGTCGGCCACAGTGATTTCGGAGGCCTTGCGGCCCAGGGTGTAGCCGCCGCCGGGTCCACGGGTGGACTCGACCAGCTGGTGCCGGCGCAGCTTGCCGAACAGCTGCTCCAGGTAGGAGAGCGAGATCTGCTGGCGCTGACTGATCGCGGCCAGCGTGACGGGACCGTTGTTCTGGCGGAGGGCCAGATCGATCATCGCAGTGACCGCAAAGCGGCCTTTGGTCGTGAGGCGCATCGCAAACTCCTTAAGGGCTTCTCAGCCAAGGGGGACACCTGGATGGCGCCTAGTTCCTGACTGATGCTGTCAAGTATAGGGGAAAGCCGACGGCTTTGCTCGGGTATCCCACCGGACCGCGATTTGCCCTTACGAAACCAAAGGGTTCAGCGTTGGCCGGCCTGAATGGGCACGACCTTGTCATGCCCCGAACCACCAAAGGCCTGCTCACGCAGCAGGGCCAGTTGGTCGCGGACACGGGCCGCCTTTTCGAACTCGAGGTTGCGGGCGTGCTCGAGCATGAGCTTTTCGAGGCGCTTAATTTCCTTGCCGACGTCCTTCTCCGACAGGTCCTGGACCTGGGCCCGCAGGAGCTCGGCTTCCTCGGCAGCCTTTCCGGCCTTCTCGCTGTAGACCCCGTCGATCAGGTCACGCACCTGCTTGACGATGCCGCGCGGCGTGATGCCGTGGGCCAGGTTGAACTCAATCTGGCGCTGCCGACGGCGGCTGGTCTCGCCCATCGCCTTCTTCATCGACTCGGTCACCCGATCGGCGTAGAGGATGGCCTTGCCGTTGAGGTTTCGCGCTGCCCGGCCGATCGTCTGGATCAGGGAGCGTTCGGCCCGCAGAAAGCCTTCCTTGTCGGCGTCGAGAATAGCCACCAGGGACACCTCGGGAATGTCGAGGCCCTCACGCAGCAGGTTAATCCCCACGAGCACGTCGAAGGTGCCCAGGCGCAAGTCGCGCAGGATCTCGACCCGCTCTACCGTGTCCACGTCGCTGTGGATATAGCGCACCTTCACCCCGTTGTCGCTCAGGTAGTCGGTGAGCTGCTCGGCCATCCGCTTGGTGAGCACCGTGATCAGCACCCGCTCGTTCTTGTCCACCCGGATGCGGATCTCCTGCAAGACGTCGTCGACCTGGTGGATGGCCGGTCGCACCTCCACCTCGGGGTCGATCAGGCCAGTGGGCCGCACCAGCTGCTCGACCACCTGACCGGCGCGCCGCTTTTCATAGTCGGCCGGGGTGGCCGATACGAAAAAGGCCTGCCGCATGCGCTGCTCGAACTCCTCGAACTTCAGCGGCCGGTTGTCCAGGGCGGAGGGCAACCGAAAGCCGTACTCCACCAGAGTGGTCTTGCGCGAACGGTCGCCGTTGTACATGGCCGAGAGCTGCCCGATCATCTGGTGGCTCTCGTCGAGGAAGATGAGTGCGTCCTTGGGCATGTAGTCGGTGAGCGTCGACGGCGGCTCACCCGGCCTGGCGCCCGAGAGGTGCCGGGTGTAGTTCTCGATGCCCTTGCAGTGCCCGACCTCGGCGAGCATCTCCAGATCGAAGCGGGTGCGCTGCTCCAGCCGCTGGGCCTCGACCAGCTTGTTCATCCCCACCAGCTCCTTGAGCCGCTGGTCCAGTTCGCGCTTGATCGACTCCACCGCGGCCAGCACCTTCTCACGCGGGGTCACGTAATGGCTGGAGGGGTAGACCGTAAAGCGCGGCACCTTTTGCCGGATGCGTCCGGTGAGCGGGTCGAACAGTTGCAAGGACTCGATCTCGTCATCGAACAGCTCGAGCCGCACCGCCAGCTCGCTGTGCTCGGCGGGGAAGACGTCGATGGTGTCGCCGCGCACCCGGAAGGCGCCGCGGGAGAACTCGTGGTCGTTGCGGGTGTACTGCATGCGCACCAGCTGGGCGATCACATCGCGCTGGCCGATCTTGTCGCCCACCCGCAAGATGAAGCGCATCTGGGTGTAGTCCTCGGGCGCACCAATGCCATAAATGGCACTGACGGTGGCCACAATCACCGTGTCGCGGCGCTCGAGCACGCTCTTGGTGGCTGACAGCCGCATCTGCTCGATGTGCTCGTTGATCGCGCTGTCCTTCTCGATGAACAGGTCGCGCTGGGGCACATAGGCCTCGGGCTGGTAGTAATCGTAGTAGCTCACGAAGTATTCCACCGCGTTGCGGGGAAAGAACTCGCGGAACTCGCTGTACAGCTGCGCGGCCAGTGTCTTGTTGGGCGCGAACACGATGGCCGGCCGGCCCAGGCGGGCAATGACATTGGCCATGGTGAAGGTCTTGCCCGAACCGGTCACCCCCAGCAGGGTCTGGAAGGCCTCGCCGTCGTGAACCCCCTCGACCAATTGCTCGATCGCGCGCGGCTGGTCCCCGGCCGGTGGATAGGGCTGGAACAGCTCAAATGGCGAACCGGGGAAGGAAACGAACTCGCCCTGGGGAGCGGCCACAGGCACGCTTGGAACTTCGGACAGATCAGACATGCATAAAATCTCGGCAATCCGGGCAGATTAACCCATGCCCGCGAGCCTCACAGACAACCAAGGATCTCCATGTCGATGTTTTCTGCCGTCGCGATGGCCCCCCGCGACCCCATCTTGGGCCTCAACGAGCAATTCGCCGCCGACACCAGCCCCCACAAAGTCAACCTGGGCGTGGGCGTCTATTACGACGACGAGGGCAAGCTGCCCCTGCTGGCCTGCGTACGCCAAGCCGAGCAGCAAATGAATGCCTCGCCGAAGGCGCGCGGCTACCTGCCGATTGACGGCATTGCGGCCTATGACCAAGCGGTCAAGAGCCTCGTCTTTGGTGCCACCAGCGAGCCAGTGACCAGCGGCCGGGTGGCCACGGTCCAGGCCCTGGGCGGCACCGGTGGCCTGAAGATCGGCGCCGATTTTCTGCGCCAACTCTCGCCCCAGGCCCAGGTGCTGATTTCGGACCCCAGCTGGGAAAATCACCGCGCCTTGTTCACCCAAGCCGGGTTCACGGTGGGCACCTACGCCTACTACGACGCGGCCCGCCGCGGGGTAAATTTCGACGGCATGCTCGCAGCCCTGCATGGCGCCGCCGCTGGCACGATCGTGGTGCTTCACGCCTGCTGCCACAACCCCACCGGCTACGACATCACCCCGGCCCAATGGGACCAGGTGGTTGCCGCCTGCCAAGCCCGCCAGCTGGTGCCCTTCCTGGACATGGCCTACCAGGGCTTCGGCCATGGGATCGCCGAAGACGGCGCGGTGATCGGCAAGTTCGTCGCCGCTGGGCTCACCTTCCTGGTCTCGACCTCCTTTTCCAAGAGCTTCAGCCTTTACGGCGAGCGGGTCGGCGCACTGTCGGTGCTGTGCCAGGACAAGGACGAGGCGGCCCGGGTGCTGTCCCAGCTCAAGATCATGATCCGCACCAACTACAGCAACCCGCCCACCCACGGCGGCACGGTGGTGGCCGCCGTGCTCGGTACACCGGAACTGCGTGCGCAGTGGGAGAAGGAACTCGGCGAGATGCGGGTCCGCATCAAGCAGATGCGTGTCGCCCTGGTCGACAAGCTCAAGGCTGCGGGGGTGAAGCAAGACATGTCCTTCATCACCGACCAGATCGGCATGTTCAGCTACTCGGGCCTCTCCAAAGACCAAATGGTTCGGCTGCGCGGCGAGTTCAGCGTCTATGGCACCGATACCGGTCGCATGTGCGTCGCAGCGCTCAATTCGAAGAACATCGACTATGTTTGCCAGTCGATCGCCAAGGTGATTTGAAGCACAAGGATGAGTTCCTAAGTCTTCATTGACGCCGTCGCGACAGACGCAGCCGCCCTCGGGCGGCTATTTTTTGCCTGGATACCGACGCTCTTCATTAGCGTGGGGCCACCGCTCGGGCCAGCGTGAGCAAATACCGTTTTGCCGCGTAAGTGGAATACCCAACACGGCGAACGGCTCAGCAGCAAGCCAGAGTCGTATGATGTGTGCACTGCAACATGAACGGCGAAAGGCAGTAATGCTCTACCAGATCTACGAGGCCCAACGCTCCCTGATGGAGCCCTTCGCCGACTTCGCCCAAGCGGCGGCCAAGCTCTACAACAACCCTGCATTGCCCATCGCCCAGGGACCCATGTCCCAGCGCATGTCCGCCGGCTACGAGCTGATGTACCGGCTGTGCAAGGACTATGTGAAGCCGCAGTTCGACATCAAGACGGTGAAGGCCGACGGCAAGGACATCGTGATTCACGAGGCGGTCGCGGCGGACAAGCCCTTTTGCGAGCTGCGCCGCTTCAAGCGCTTCAGCGACGACCCCGAGTTGCTGGGCCGCATGAAGGACCAACCCGCCGTCCTGATCGTCGCTCCCCTCTCAGGTCACTACGCCACCCTGCTGCGCGACACGGTCAAGGCCATGCTGCAAGACCACAAGGTCTACATCACCGACTGGAAGAACGCCCGCCTGGTGCCCCTGGCGGAAGGGGAATTCCATCTCGACGACTACGTGAACTATGTGCAGGACTTTATCCGCCTGGTGCAGGGCCAGTACGGCAACTGCCACGTGATAAGTGTCTGCCAGCCCACTGTTCCGGTGCTGGCCGCGGTATCGCTGATGGCCTCACGCGGCGAGAAGACCCCGCTGTCCATGACCATGATGGGTGGACCGATTGATGCCCGGAAGTCGCCCACCGCGGTGAACAACTTGGCCATGAACAAGAGCTACGAGTGGTTTGAGAACAATGTGATTTACCGCGTGCCGCCCAGCTTTCCGGGCGCAGGCCGACGCGTCTACCCCGGTTTCCTGCAGCACACCGGCTTCGTGGCGATGAACCCCGACCGCCATGTCTCCAGCCATTACGACTACTTCAAGCAGCTGATCCAGGGTGACGAGGCCAGCGCCGACGCGCACCGCCGGTTCTATGACGAGTACAACGCGGTGCTGGACATGGACGCGGACTATTACCTGGACACCATCCGCACCGTGTTCCAGGAATTTCGGCTGGTCCACGGCACCTGGGACGTACGCGGCGAAGACGGACGTATCGAGCGCGTGCGGCCGCAGGACATCACCACGACCGCCCACCTGACGATCGAGGGCGAGCTCGACGACATCTCCGGCTCTGGCCAGACCGCGGCCGCACACGGCCTGTGCACCGGTGTGCCCAAGTCACACCAGAAGCACATTGAGGTTGAGGGCGCGGGTCACTACGGAATATTCAGCGGCCGCCGCTGGCGCGATGTCGTCTATCCGCAGGTGCGCGACTTCATCCTCCGGTTCAACGAGGGCCCCAAACCCGCCAAGACCACGCCGGTGACCGCCAAGGCCAGGCCCAGCGCGGCGAAGACACAAGCCGCGCGCCCCAGCCGTGCTGGCATCGCCAAGGCCGTTCCAGCCAAGCGGCGGGCAGGCGCCCGCGCGAAAGCCTGAGCGCATCAGGCGCTTCTGGCTCCCTCTTTCCAGCGCATTCGGATGCGATGAACCTGGACGATCTGGCCGAGCGCCTGCACCAAGCCCTGCCGCAGACGCAATGCCAGCGCTGCGGCTACCCCGACTGCGCGGGCTACGCCCAAGCGATCGCCCTGGGGACCGCCGGCATTCACCAATGCCCACCGGGCGGTGCCGAGGGCATTGCCCGCTTGGCCTCGATCACCGGTCGCCCCGCCCTGCCCCTCGATCCCGCCTGCGGCCGGGAGTCACCGCGCACGGTGGCTGTCATCGAGGAAGACGCCTGCATCGGCTGCACCCTCTGCCTCAAGGCCTGCCCGACCGATGCCATCCTTGGCGCCAACAAACGCATGCACACCGTGATCGAGCCTTGGTGCACCGGCTGCGAGTTGTGCGTGCCGGCCTGCCCGGTGGACTGCATCACCCTGGAAGATGCCAGTGGAGGCGCAACGGGCTGGCAGGCTTGGTCGACGACGCAGGCGCAGGAGTCACTGGTCCGCTACGAGTGGCACCAAGCGCGGCAGGCACGCGAGGCCCGCGAGAACGAGGAGCGCCTCGAGGCCAAGGCCCTGGCCAAACTGGCCGACCTGCCCGCCCAGACCCTCGGCGCCGACGACCCCGCCAGCGCAGAGGCGGCGCGCAAGCGGTCGGTGATCGAGGCAGCCCTGGCTCGCGCGCGAAACCAGCGGAAGGCCCCCTAGACTCGAACGCGTCACGGACTGACAGGGGACACCTGGACGGAGGGCATCGGCGTATCGCTCCAAATAAAGATCATTCGCTTTCAGAATGACCTTGGTCTGGAAAATCATTGGGTCGCCCCCTGTACTCACTCAAAATCGGGGATACGCCACGCGGTAGTGTTGATGCGGAGCACGAATGACCTATCCCCCTTTGCGCGAACCACTCCCACAAAAGGAAAGCCAGGCGTTTGAAGCGCCAGACGTGATCCGCACGCGGTTTTCAGACGCCCTGTCCCATATGTACCGTGCGGAGGTTCCGCAGTACGGCACCTTGCTGGAACTGGTGGCCGATATCAACACCGTAGCGGTGCGCCGGGACCCTTTGTTGCTCCCCTCGAAGCCCGACTCGGCCCGGCTGGATGTCGAACGCCACGGCGCCATTCGCTTGGGAACCCCCTACGAGCTGCACACCATCCGGCGCATCTTTGCCGTCATGGGGATGCATCCGGTCGGCTATTACGACCTGTCGGTGGCGGGCGTTCCGGTTCACTCCACGGCGTTTCGGCCAGTCGCCGGCGCTTCGCTCGCCGCCAACCCGTTTCGCGTTTTCACGTCATTGCTGCGCCTCGACCTGATTGAAGACACGGCTCTCAAGGACTTGGCAGCCGAAATACTGCGCGAGCGGAATATCTTCTCGGCGCGTGCGCTAGAACTGACCGACAAGGCCGAGGCCAGGGGCGGGCTCACAGCAAGGGAAACGGATGAGTTCATTGTCGAAGTCCTGCAGACGTTCCGTTGGCATGGCGAAGCGACGGTGTCACGCGAGGTGTACGAGCGTCTGCGCAGTGTGCATCGCCTGATCGCCGACGTGGTCTGCTTCACAGGACCGCATATCAACCACCTCACGCCCCGCACGCTGGACATCGACGCAGCGCAAGCAGAGATGTCCCTGCGAGGCATTGAGCCCAAGGAGAGCATCGAAGACCCGCCCCCTCGCAGCATCCCCATTTTGCTGCGCCAGACCAGCTTCAAAGCGCTGGAAGAACCGTTCCGCTTCGCCGAGACACAAGCCCAAGGCGCTCACACCGCGCGATTTGGAGAGATTGAGCAGCGCGGCATCGCCCTCACGCGCAAGGGCCGCGCTTTGTACGACACGCTCCTGCAAATGGCCCGCAGCGATTCAGGGGGCGACGCACGCAAGCATGAAGAGAGGCTGGCCCACGCGTTCAAGGCGGTCCCGGACACGCTCGAGGCACTTCGCCGCGAGCAGCTTGGCTTCTTCCGCTACGCATTGCTGCCCCACACGTCTCTGCCTGCCGGAGACACCTTCGACATCGATGACCTTGTCGATCAAGGCGTCGTGTCGGCAACGCCGATCACCTACGAAGACTTCCTTCCGGTCAGCGCCGCCGGAATCTTCCAGTCCAACCTCGGCGACGCAGAGCCGAAGGCCTATTCGGATGTGACCGTTCAGGCTGAGTTTGAGCAAGCGCTCGGCGCCTCAGTGCTGGACGCGATCGCGCTTTACCAGGCGGAGCAAGACGCCTCGATCGCGGAGGTGATCCGGGACATCAAACGACTCGCCCCGTGAACGGCGGCCCTCAGCCCGACAGCCGTACCGCAAAAATAGCTGGGCGAAACGGTTGCTGGCACACGCCCGGGCCAGGCACGCTGAGTGCCAGCTCGATGGCAAAATGAGGATCGTAATCTTCAAAGTACCAGCGCCCTCGCTCACCGACCGGGTGACGCTAGCGGTCCGATTGGGACGGCCGCGCTGGCGCAATCATTGCCTCTGGCCTCCAGAAAGTTTTTCATGAGCTATACCAACACACAGCTTTTCATTGATGGCCAATGGCAGGACTCTGCGGACGGCCGCACGCTCGCCGTCATCAACCCCGCTACCGGCCAGGAGATCGGGCGCGTTTCCCATGCGGGGCGCGCAGACTTGGATAAGGCCCTGGTCGCTACCGCCAAGGGATTTGCCGTGTGGCGGGACCTGGCGCCAGTCGAACGCGCGCGGATCATGCGCCGGGCAGCTGCCCTGATGCGCGAGCGCGCCGAGGGCATCGCCCAGCTCCTCACGATGGAGCAGGGCAAGCCCCTTGCTGAGGCCAAAGGCGAGGCACTGGCCGCTGCCGACATCATTGAATGGTTCGCCGACGAGGGCCTGCGGGTGTACGGCCGCATCGTGCCCTCGCGTGGCAATCCGGCCCTGCGCCAGATGGTCCTCAAGGACCCTGTGGGCCCCGTTGCCGCCTTCACGCCCTGGAACTTCCCGATCAACCAGGTCGTACGCAAGGTGTCGGCGGCACTGGCCACCGGCTGCTCCATGCTGATCAAGGGCCCGGAGGAGACGCCGGCCAGTCCGGCCGAACTGGTGCGCGCCTTCCAGGATGCCGGGCTGCCCGAGGGCGTGCTGGGCCTGGTCTACGGGAACCCTGCCGAGATTTCAAGCTATCTTGTGGCGCACCCGGTGATCCGCAAACTGACCTTCACCGGCTCCACGCCGGTGGGCAAGCAGCTGGCTGCCCTGGCGGGCCAGCACATGAAACGCGTGACCATGGAGCTGGGCGGCCACGCGCCGGTCATTGTGTGCGACGACGCCGACATCGCGCTGGCTGTGAAGTCGACAGGTGCGGCCAAGTTCCGCAACGCAGGCCAGGTGTGCATCTCCCCCACCCGCTTTCTGGTGCACCAGAGCGTTCACCAGGAATTCGCCGCCGCGCTGGCCGCGCATGCCAAGGGCTTGCAAGTGGGCGACGGCCTGAGCGCCGGCACCCAGATGGGGCCGCTGGCCAACCCCAGGCGCCTGGCCGCGATGCAGGACCTCACTCGCGATGCGATCGAGCAAGGCGCCACGGTGCTGGCTGGTGGCCACCGCATCGGCGATACCGGCAACTTCTGGCAGCCGACCGTCCTGGACAACGTGCCGCCGCAGGCCCGTGTGTTCAACGATGAGCCCTTTGGCCCGGTCGCCGCGATCCAGCGTTTCGAGCGGATCGAGGACGCCATCGCCGAAGCCAACCGGCTGGCCTACGGGCTGGCGGGCTATGCCTTCACGCGGTCCCTGCGCAACGCCGACCTGCTGGCGCGCCGCGTCGAGGTGGGCATGCTGTGGGTCAACACACCCGCGGCACCGTCGGCCGAGATGCCTTTTGGCGGCATCAAGGATTCCGGTTACGGCTCGGAGGGTGGGCCGGAGGCGTTGGACGCCTACCTGAACGTCCGTTCGGTGGTGACGCTGAACGTCTGAATTGGGTCCTGGACGGGGGGCGATTGGCGAGGCTCGCTTCTCTCCGCCTACGCCTTCAGCAGCGTCGGCTCGTAGGCGTGCAACGAGGGCAGCCCGCCGGTATGCAGGAACAGCACTTTGTACTCGGGTTTGAACTCGCCCCGGCGGGCCAGGCCGATCAGGCCGGCCATGATCTTGCCGGTGTAGACCGGGTCCAGCGGAATGCCTTCGGTGCGAGCCAGCATCTGTACCGCCTCCACCATCGCATCATTGGGCACCGAGTACTTGGGCTGCCAGTAACCGCCCACGCTGCGCACCGCCTCGCGCGGCACGGTGATGCCCAGGCCCAGCAGGTCGGCCACCGCCTGCGCCTCCTTGAGGACCAGCGGCTCCTGGTCGGCCGGGTCACGGCTCACGCCGACGCCAATCAGGGGAATGTCTATGTGGTTCCCCAGAAAGCCGGCCACCAAGCCTCCGTGCGTGCCCGAGCTGCCCGAGCCAACCACCATGTGGTCTATGCGCAGGCCCATGTCAAACAATTGCTGCTGCATTTCCTGGGCGCAGGCCACATAGCCCAAGCCACCCACGGCGTTGGAGCCACCGCCAGGAATGATGTAGGGCTTGCGCCCCTCAGCCACCAGCGCGTCGGCCACCTTCTGCATTTCAGCGGCCATATTGCTGCCGCCTGGTACCACGGTGACCGCCTCGACGCCGAGCAGGCGGAACATGAAGTTGTTGCCACTGGCCTGCGGGTCATAGCTGCCCGGCACACGCTCCTCGATCACGAAGCGGCAGTGCAGACCCTCCTTGACCGCCGCCGCCAGGGTGATGCGGCAATGGTTCGATTGCGGCGCGCCGCAGGTGACGACGGTATCGGCCCCGAGCGCGAGGGCCTCGGCCATCAGGAACTCGAGCTTGCGGGTCTTATTGCCGCCGGGGAACAGGCCCAGCATGTCGTCTCGCTTGATCCAGACCTCCGGACCGCGCCCGCCAGGGCAACTGGCGGCCAGCGCTGCTGAAAAACGCGGCATGGGCTCGATCGGGGTGGCAAACGGGGTGTAACGGCGGCGGGGGAAACGGGTCAGGTCCATGGCGTTTACTTGTCTCTATCGTTGAACTTTTTTGGGGGGAATTGCTATTGTCGGGGCAGACCCGGGGATGCGACGCCGTGCCCCTGTGTCAGGCGGCGCTGGGCTCCCAGATCGCGCCCTCATCGATCGGGAAAACCGGTCGGGGCAGACGTGTCCAGGTCAGTGCGCGCAGGTTGGGGCTGGTGAGGCCAGGGCAGTCGACCTCCAGGATGTCCTTCGGGTTGGCAAAACCCTCGAAAGCGGCCCGGAAATGCCGGCGGCTCTTGGCTACCAGCGCCCTCACCTGCGCGAGGTCTACGCCTAGCACCTCCAGCTGGGCCGGGTCCATCAGCTGCTGGCGCTGGGAGATCACCGCCACCTGCACCCCGCCAACCTGAAGCAAGGCACAGGAGCCCATCTCGCGCTGTGTCCCCTGCACCAGGCCACGCCGCGCGAAGAACCGGCCATCCCCCAGGGCCAGCACCTGGGCGCGGTGACGCCATGCCTGCGCGAAAGTCCCGCTGCGTACCTGATTGAAGTGCGCTTCGAAAGTGCCCCCGACGCCGACCGCATGAGCGTGACGCGCGAGCGCCGGGTCGGTGAACATGCCCAGCACCGTGCGCTCAACGCCAGCCTCGACCAGGGCTTGAAGCAAGCCCACGGTGTTGCCGCCGCCTCCGCCGCCCGGGTCGTCTCCGACATCGGCAAGCATCACCGGTGGCCCCTCGCCTCGCCCCGCGGCGCGCGCTGCCGCCACGCCCTCAGACAGCGAAGTCAGCCGACAGGTGAACCGCTCACGAACCGCCCAGACCTGCGCGGCCAGCCGCAAGGCAAGCTCCTTCGCCGCTGCGCGTTGGCCAGCGCGCGCAGTGACAGAGATCGTTACTCCGCACTTGGCCGCATCCGCCAGGGCAAAGCCACCGCAGAGGGACACATTGAGAATGTCTCCACCGACCGCCTGCTGACCCTGGGCCACCAGGTCGGCGCAGACCGTACCGGGCGCGATCAACAGCGAGGTTGCCGAAGGCACCAGGGGAAGCTGAACCCGCTCCACCACGCCCGGCCCCTCCATCAGCATGCCGCGAAGGAGTCGCGCTGCCTCCTGACCGCGCGCGAACAGATCGACATGCGGGTGGGTGCGGTAGGCCACCAACGCCGACAGCGAATCACTCATGCGGGCGGAAACATTGGCGTGTAGACCCATGACTGCGACGATCGGAACCGAGGGGCCCAGGCGGGCACGCAGGCGCGCCAGGAGCACGCCGTCGGGGTCATCTTCGCGGGTCGTCAGCGCCGCCCCGTGCAGGGACAGGAACACGCCTTCGACCGGGCCGGCGAGCTTGAGCCGGGCCTCGAGGTTGGCGCAGAAGGACTCGAAATAGGCGTGGTCGACAGGCCCGCCCGGTTCGGCACAGGCCATGCGCAGGGGCACCAGTTCCCAGGGGCCTGTCTGGTCCATGGCGGCAACAAAGCCCAGGCTGTCCCCCATCAGCGGGGTCGCCGGCGAGCGCAACTCGGCCAGCAAGGCATCACCGCCCGCGTCCAAGCCGCGGCGGAAGCCCTCGGCAGGGGTGCTGGGTGACCAGCGGTTGCATTCGATGAAAAAACCACCCAGGGCGATGCGAGGAACCCTGGGGCCGCGATACGACGGATCACGCTGACCACTCATACCGCGGATGCTAACGCGTCCATCACGCGGTCAAATCGCCCGGCTCGTTCCCTGAGGCTGAGCCAGCAAGGGCTCAACCGGCCTGCGCGGCCAACGCAGCGAAGGCCGTCACGACCTCAGGCGGCGCCTGCACCAGTTCGATCAGCACGCCCTCGCCGCCGATCGGCGAATCTTCGTTGCCCTTGGGGTGGACAAAGGTGATGTCAAAGCCGGCCGCGCCCTTGCGGATGCCGCCCGGTGCGAAGCGCACGCCCTGTGCACTCAGCCAATCGACCGCCAGAGGCAGATCGTCTATCCACAAGCCCACGTGATTGAGCGGCGTGGTGTGGACGGCCGGCTTCTTGTCCGGGTCCAGTGGCTGCATCAAGTCCACCTCCACCTTGAACGGGCCCGCGCCGATGGCGCAGATGTTTTCGTCGACGTTCTCGCGCTCGGAGCGGTAGGTGCCGGTCACCTCCAAACCAAACATGTCGACCCAGAGTTTTTGCAGGGCCTGCTTGCTCGGGCCGCCAATGGCGATTTGCTGGATGCCCAGTACCTTGAAGGGACGGGTGGTCGATTGGCTCATTGAAACTCCAGGATGGCCTGATCAACCGCCAGGGACTCACCCTTGGCGGCCAGCAGCTTGCCCACCACGCCGTCGGAGACGGCAAACAGCACGTTTTCCATCTTCATGGCTTCGATGACAGCCAGGCGTTCGCCGGCCTGCACCTTTTGACCCGGTTGCACCGCAACGTCGACCAGAAGCCCGGGCATGGGCGAGAGCAGAAAGCGGCTCATGTCCGGCGGCGCCTTGAAGGGCATGAGCGTGTGCAGTTCGGCCGCACGCGGGGAAAGGACCAGGGCCTCTAGCCGGGTGCCGTTGTGGCTCACTGCGACAGCCAGCGGATTGCGGGGAAGCCCGCGTTCAACCTGGGCCGAGAAGGTTTGCCCGTTGCAAGTACCGCGGATGCGCGCGCCACCCAGGTGCCATTGGCTGGCGAATTCGTAGCGCTGGGCGCCAACCTGCACCGTGCAATTGCCCGACTGCAGGTCAAAGGCGCCGATGGTCACCGGGTGGTGCTGGTTCTGGCCACCTTCACCCAGCTGGACGACCACGAAGGCATCGCCCACTTTGAACTCGTGTCCTGGCAGCTGGCCGCTGATGCCGGCCGAGCGCTCCAGGGAGCGGCGGTTCACATAGGCGGCCAGGGCTACCAGGAAGCCGGGGTCTTCATGCGCAACATCCTCGGCGCGGAATCCCTTGGCATAGTGCTCGGCGATGAAGCCGGTGTTGAAGTCACCGGACTGGAACTTGGGATGCGCCAACAGCGCCGCCTGGAACGGCACGTTGCTGGAGACACCGCGAATCACAAAGCCGTTGAGCGCCTCACGCATCTTGGCGATGGCATCGGCCCGGTCCCTGCCATGGACGATGAGCTTGGCGATCATCGAGTCGTAATACATCGGGATCTCGCCGCCTTCGGTCACCCCGGTGTCCACGCGCACACCTTGGGTGAGGCTGGGATCAGCGGCGACCATGGTCTCGGTCGGCGGCTGGAAGCGCACCAGGCGACCGGTGGAAGGCAGGAAGTTGCGGAAAGGATCTTCGGCGTTGATGCGGCACTCGATGGCCCAGCCCTCGCGCTTGACGTCCGCCTGGCTCAAAGGCAGCTTTTCGCCGGCCGCGATACGGATCATCAACTCGACCAAGTCCAGGCCGGTGATGCACTCGGTGACCGGGTGCTCCACCTGCAGACGGGTGTTCATCTCCAGAAAGTAAAAGCTCTGGTCCTTGCCGACCACAAACTCCACCGTGCCCGCGCTCTGGTATTTCACCGCCTTGGCCAGCGCTACCGCCTGCTCGCCCATGGCCTTTCGGGTGGCGTCGGAGATGAAGGGCGACGGCGCCTCTTCAATCACCTTCTGGTGGCGGCGCTGGATGGAGCATTCGCGCTCGTTGAGGTAGACCACGTTGCCGTGGCCATCGCCCACCACCTGAATTTCAATGTGGCGCGGCTCCTCGACGAACTTTTCAATGAAGACGCGGTCATCGCCGAAGCTGTTGCGGGCCTCGTTGCGGCAGGAGGTGAAGCCCTCGAAGGCCTCCTTGTCATTGAACGCCACCCGCAGACCCTTACCGCCACCGCCGGCGGAGGCCTTGATCATCACCGGGTAACCGATGTCCTTGGCAATTTCTACTGCGCGTTCGGCTGATTCAATGGCGTCATTCCAGCCCGGGATGGTGTTCACCTTGGCTTCATTGGCCAGCTTCTTGGAAGCGATCTTGTCGCCCATCGCAGCGATGGAGTAGTGCTTGGGACCAATGAAGGTAATACCCTCCTCCTCCACCCGCTTGGAGAACGCCTCGTTCTCCGAGAGGAAGCCATAGCCGGGGTGCACCGCCTCTGCGCCCGTCTGCTTGCAGGCGGCAATGATGCGGTCGGCCAGCAGGTAACTTTCGCGGCTGGGGGCCGCGCCGATGTGGACGGCTTCGTCGGCCAGTTGCACATGGCGAGCGTCGCGGTCGGCGTCCGAGTAAACGGCGACGGTGGCAATGCCCATCTTCTTCGCAGTCTTGATGACGCGACAGGCGATTTCACCGCGGTTGGCGATCAGGATCTTTTTGAACATCTCTTGGTCCTCGGTCCGGAAACTTTGCTAGCTTGGATTAGCTGTCTTAGATTTGTGCTGGGCTCGCAAGGAGCACGGTGCACCTGCCTCCGCTCATGTCCCCCGCCCTTCGGGCTCCTCCTTTACTTCGCTGCGGCAGGGACACCATGCCCCTTGCTGCGAAGTGAGCGGTGGGGTACACAAGAGGAAAGCCCCGGAGCACCAAAAGCCCGTTGTGGAAGCGAGCCGAACGCCAAGCACCCGGGATCGGGCTGCCTGGGCGTTTTGCGCAGGTAAAGGAGGAGCGCGAAGCGCGGGGGACACGGAGCAAAACGTCCAGGCAGTCCGATTCCGCGCGCACCAAAGATCCTGAGCCCGCCAACTCCTCAAACGCAAATGAGTTCAAAGCGGAATGTTCCCGTGCTTGCGCCACGGGTTCTCCAACTTCTTGTCTCGCAACATGACGAGTGACCGGCAGATGCGCTTACGAGTCTCGTGCGGCAGGATCACATCGTCGATAAAGCCGCGCGCACCCGCCACGAAGGGGTTGGCAAAACGCGCCTTGTACTCGGCCTCGCGGGCAGCGAGTTTTTCCGGGTTTCCCTTGTCCTCGCGGAAGATGATCTCCACCGCGCCCTTGGCGCCCATCACCGCGATCTCGGCATTGGGCCAGGCGAAGTTAACGTCGCCACGCAGGTGCTTGGAGGCCATCACGTCATAGGCGCCACCATAGGCCTTGCGGGTGATGACGGTGATTTTCGGCACCGTGGCCTCTGCATAGGCATAGAGTAGCTTCGCGCCGTGCTTGATGATGCCGCCGTACTCCTGGCTGGTGCCGGGCATGAAGCCGGGCACGTCCACAAAGGTCACCACCGGAATGTTGAACGCATCGCAAAACCGCACGAAGCGCGCCGCCTTGATCGAGCTCTTGATGTCCAGGCATCCCGCCAGCACCAGGGGCTGGTTGGCCACGATGCCCACAGTCTGACCCTCCATGCGGGCAAATCCAATGAGGATGTTCTTGGCGTAGTCGGGCTGCAGCTCGAAGAAGTCACCGTCGTCCACCGTCTTGGCGATCAGCTCCTTCATGTCGTAGGGCTTGTTCGGGTTGTCCGGCACCAGGGTGTTGAGCGACGGGTCCAGCCGGTCGGCCGGGTCCTTGCTGGGCCGGATCGGGGCCTTCTCCCGGTTGTTCAAAGGCAGGTAGCTGTACAGGCGCCGGAGCATCATCAAGGCCTCGACATCGTTCTCGAAGGCCAGGTCCGCCACACCGCTCTTGGTGGTGTGGGTCGACGCTCCGCCTAGCTCCTCGGCGGTGACCTCCTCGTGGGTCACGGTCTTGACCACTTCCGGGCCGGTCACAAACATGTAGGAGCTGTCCTTGACCATGAAGATGAAGTCGGTCATGGCTGGCGAGTACACCGCGCCGCCAGCGCTGGGGCCCATGATCATGGAGATCTGGGGCACCACCCCGGAGGCCAAGACGTTGCGCTGGAACACATCGGCATAGCCGCCGAGAGACGCAACGCCCTCCTGGATCCGGGCGCCGCCCGAGTCGTTAAGGCCAATGACGGGCGCGCCGACCTTCATCGCCTGGTCCATCACCTTGCAGATCTTCTCGGCATGGGCCTCCGAGAGAGCGCCACCAAAAACGGTGAAGTCCTGGCTGAAAACAAAGACCAGACGGCCATTGATCATTCCGTAGCCGGTGACCACGCCATCGCCCGGGATCTTGTTGTCTGCCATACCGAAGTCGGTGCAACGGTGCTCGACGAACATGTCCCACTCTTCAAACGTGCCTTCGTCCAGCAACAACTCAAGGCGCTCGCGAGCGG
Organism: Ramlibacter sp.; assembly: GCF_029866045.1. Classification (GTDB taxonomy): domain Bacteria; phylum Pseudomonadota; class Gammaproteobacteria; order Burkholderiales; family Burkholderiaceae_C; genus Ramlibacter. The sequence goes on from NZ_JARXAB010000060.1 coordinate 23,127, forward strand.
TGAGCTTGCCTTTTTTGTGCTGGGCATCAATGCGCTTTTGTCCACCACCCTGGCGGGCGGCTTCGCGCTTTTTCTCCAGTTGTTCGAGGATGTCTTGCATGGCGTCTCTCTTGGTTCGGATTCGTGAATTCGGTGGAAAGGGATGGGGGCTCAGGGGCCCAGGCGCGCCTTGAGCAACTGGCGCGCAGCCGCAGACGCAGGCACCTGCCCGGCCTCGACCTCGGCGCTTAATCGGGGCAGGAGCGCACGGACCGCGGGATGCTGGCGAAATTCTTGGCGCAGGCCCGATTCGATCCGTTCCCACATCCAGGCCAACGACTGCTGCCTGCGACGCACCTCCAGCTGGCCGTCGGCGCGGCGCAGATTGAAAAACTGGGTGACTTGGTCCCAGAACAGATCGATACCAGCGCCCTTTAGCGCGCTGATCTGAATGACTTGCGCCGCCCAGTGCTCGCCGGTGCCATGGGCTTTGCCGTGCTGGGTGAACAGGCGCAGGGCCGAGGTGATCTGGGCCTGGGCGCGGGTAGCGGCATCCGGGTCGATATCGGCCTTGTTGATCACCACCAGATCGGCCAGCTCCATCACACCCTTCTTGATCGCCTGCAGGTCGTCACCGGCGTTGGGCAGCTGCAGCAGCACGAACATGTCGGTCATGCCGGCTACTGCGGTCTCGCTCTGGCCCACACCCACCGTTTCGACGAGCACCACGTCATAGCCGGCCGCCTCGCACACCAGCATGGCTTCACGGGTTTTCTCGGCGACGCCGCCCAGGTTCCCGCTGGCGGGGCTGGGCCGGATGAAGGCCTTCTCGTGAACGGAGAGCAACTCCATTCGGGTCTTGTCGCCCAGGATGGAGCCGCCCGAGATGCTGCTGGAGGGGTCGATCGCCAGCACCGCCACCCGGTGCCCGCGTTCGATGAGTGACAGCCCCAAGGTCTCGATAAAGGTGCTCTTGCCGACACCGGGCACGCCAGAGATGCCGACCCGCATCGCCTGGCCGGTTCGGGGCTGCAACTCGGTGAGCAACTGATCTGCCTGCAACCGGTGGTCTGCCCGGGTCGATTCGATGAGGGTAATGGCCTTGGCCATGGCGCGGCGCTGCGCCATGGCGCTTCCCGCGGGCAGGTCACCGCGTTGCAGGATCGCCTCGGCCAGGGCTTGGGTCATGGGCCTCAGCCCTGTGCCTTGCGGATCTGCTCCAGCACGTCCTTCGCGCTGGCCGGGATGGGGGTGCCCGGGCCGTAGATGCCCTTGACGCCTGCCTCGTACAGGAACTCGTAGTCTTGGCGCGGAATCACGCCGCCGACGAAGACGATGATGTCGCCCGCGCCCTGCTTCTTCAATTCGGCAATGATGGCCGGCACCAAGGTCTTGTGGCCGGCGGCCAGGGTGGAAATGCCCACCGCATGCACGTCGTTTTCGATCGCTTGGCGCGCGCATTCCTCGGGCGTCTGGAACAGCGGGCCCATGTCGACATCAAAGCCCAGGTCGGCATAGGCGGTGGCCACCACCTTGGCGCCGCGGTCGTGACCATCCTGTCCCAGTTTGGCGATCATCACCCGCGGGCGACGGCCCTGTTCTTCGGCGAACTGGGCGATCTCGCCCTTGAGCTTGTCCCAGCCTTCGGCCGAGTCGTAGGCAGCTGCGTACACACCGGTCACCTTTTGCGTGTCGGCGCGGTGGCGGCCCCAGACCTTTTCGAGCGCGTCGCTGACCTCGCCCACCGTGGCGCGCAAACGCTTCGCGCGGATCGCCAGATCGAGCAGGTTGGCGCGGCCGGCCGGCTTGTCGCC
>NZ_JARXAB010000095.1 GCF_029866045.1 Ramlibacter sp.
TGTCCGAGCGGGCGGCCCATCTGCGCGAGGGTGTCAACGAGATCCCTGGCGATGCGCCCGTGTGGCATCCACCCGTGCTCACCACGGTGGCACTGAGTGGCAAGGGAATTGACACGCTGTGCACATGGCTGCAGGCGCACCGGCAATTTCTAGAGATGACCGGGCGCTTTGAACAGCTCAATCAGCAGCATGTCCTGCGCCGGATGCAGGCCTATTTCAACGAGGTGGTTCAACGGCGCTTGCGTGAGCGGACCGACCATCTAGGGCTCGAGCAACGCCTTCGCAACCAACTGGCCGAGGACAACGCCGACCCGCTGGTCATCGCGCGGCAGCTCGCCGATGCGGTGTTGCCGCCCCTCTCGTCCACCGTCACCCGCCCCTGATTTCCGTCGATGACTTCCCCTGTGTTTCACCCCAGCCCAAGCGCCACTAAAGGAGACAAACCCATGAAGAGCCCAACCGACAACACCCGCCGCCGCGGTCTGCAAATTGCGGCAGCCAGCCTCGCCGCAACCTTGCTGCCACAGGCCGTGCGTGCGCAGCAGGCCACCTGGCCGGCCCGCCCGGTGAAATTCATCGTCCCGTTTTCTGCGGGATCTGGCACCGACATCCTGGCGCGAATCCTCGCCGAGAGCATGTCAAAAAGCACCGGGCAAGCTTTTGTGGTGGACAACCGCCAAGGCGCCGACGGCATCCTGGGAACTGACTTGATCGCCAAGTCTCCCGCAGACGGTTACACGATTGGCGTCGTGCCCTCCAGCCCCATCGTGATGAACCCGGCGCTCTATGCCAAATTGCCCTTTGATCCGATCAAGGACCTGATTCCGGTCGCCAATATCGCCCGCGTGGGCTGCGTTCTGGGCGTGCAACCGACCCTGCCAATCAACAACGTGCAGGAACTGGTTGCCTACCTCAAGGCCAATCCAGGCAAGCTCAATTACGCGGCCGGATCCACCTTCACGCACCTCGCCGGTGAGATGTTCAAGCTGCTCACGGGGACCAATATGCAGGCCATCCCCTACAAAGGCACCGCCCCGCAAGTGACCGCGATGCTGGGCAAAGAGGTCGACGTGATCTTCGACCCGTTCCTGGGCGTTCAGCACTTCAAGGGTGGGAGGATCCGCCCGCTTGCGGTCACCTCAGGCACCCGATCAGGTGTTTTCCCCGATCTGCCAACCCTTCAGGAGGCCGGCGTCAAGGACTACCAGGTCGAGACCTGGATCGGTGTGTTCGCGCCCCCCGGAACACCCAAAGCCATCGTCGACCAACTGCACAGGGAAGTGAATCGGGTCTTTGCGACGCCAGAGGCTCGCCAGCGGCTTGCCGATCTTTCCTACGATCCGCTGCCGGATACGCAGGACCAATTCGCCAGACGCATCGTTGCCGACACCGCCCGCTGGGGCAAGACGGTCAAGGATGCCAATTTCGCAGTGAACAAATAAACGCCGAATCAGGAGACACACATGAAACGCTTCCAATTCATCCGGATTTTTTCAGCCCTCGCCGCGGCCTTTGCGATCACGCCGGCTTTGCACGCGCAGACGGCTGCGTGGCCGAACAAGCCAATCAAGATGATCGTCCCCCTGGCGCCAGGCGGCGGGACGGATGTGGCGGCGCGCGTCGTCGCACAGTACCTGGGCGAGGCACTGGGTCAGACGGTCATCGTGGAGAACAAGGTGGGCGCCAATGGCGTGGTGGGCGTGGGCGAAGCGGCCAAGGCCGCACCCGACGGCTACACGATCGTCGTGGGCTCTTCCACCACGATGGCCGCCAACAACTTCTTGTACAAGAGCGCTACCACCGACCCCCTGCGGGACTTTGCTCCCCTGGCCATGCTGGGAACGATTGACTTCGCCATGGTGGTTCCGGCGTCCTCGAACATGAACAGCCTCAAGGACCTGATCGCTGCGGCAAAGGCCAACCCGGGCAAGCTCAGTTACGGCTTCGGCTCAAGCGCCGCATTGCTCTGTGGCGAAATGTTCAACACGGCCGCCGGCATCAACATTACCAAGGTCCCCTACAAGGGAACCCCGCAATCGCTGACCGACCTAGCTGCCGACCGCATTCAGCTGGTGTGCGAGCCGCTTGGCACCAGCATGGCCCTCATTCGCGGTGGCAAGCTGCGCCCTCTGGCCGTGACAAGCAAGAACCGTAACCCGCTCTCCCGCGATGTTCCCACCATGGCCGAGGCCGGACTGCCCATGGAGCACGAAACCTGGGCGGGCTTTTTTGCGCCAGCCAAGACACCGCGTGAAGTGGTGCTGCGTCTGAGCAATGAAATCGTCAAGGTCATGAGCCGCCCCGATGTCCAGGCGCGCATCACCGAGACCGGGTTTGTCCCGCGCCAATTTGGCACGGAAGAATTCGGTGCCATCCACCGCGCCGACTTCGCCCGCATGGCCAAGCTCATTCCTGCCGCCGGAATTAGCCCGGAATAACTTCACACCCCCGCGACAGGACAACGCATGGCCCACCACCGACCCGCCCGCCCCGCCCGGCCTGCGGCGACCCACTACGACGCCTGGTTCGATATGAACCAGGACGAGTTACGGCAGACCCGCAAGCCTTCTTTCGTGACGCCCAACGGCGTCACTGTCCAAACCCTCTACACCCCCGAGCATCTCGAGAAAGAGGGTTGGAACTACCAAAGCGATGTCGGCTTTCCGGGCCAGGCGCCCTGGACCCGGGGCTTCAACCCGGCCGGTTACCGGCGCGAGCTCTGGAAGACCGAGATGTACGCGGGGTTTGGCTCGGCAGAAGAGGCCAACGAGCGCTATCGCTATCTGATGTCGCAGGGGAGCACAGGCGGCATCTCGATTGCGCTCGATCTGCCAACCCAGATCGGTTACGACTCAGACCACCCCATGGCACGCGACGAGGTGGGCCAGATCGGCGTGGCGCTGACCTCACTCGACGATGTGGAACGGGTGTTCGACGGCATCCCTCTGGAGAAGGTCGGCCACATCTTTTCCACCGCCAATGCCATCGGCCCCATCGTCTGTGCCTGGCTTTTGGCCCTGTATGAAAAGCGGGGCACCAAGACCGGCGATTGCATCGTGCAGTTGCAAAACGACCCCATCAAGGAGTACGTGGCGCGGGGAACGCAGTTTCTTCCGATCGAGTCGGCGGTCAAACTTACTACCGACATGATCGAGTACTGCCAGACGGCGGCGCCCGAATGGCTTCCGATCTCGGTCTCTGGCTCCCACATGAAGCAGGCAGGAGCGACCTGCATCCAGGAAGCCGCCTTCACCATTTGCAATGCCATTACCTACGTCGAGAGCTGCCTGGCGCGCGGCTTGAAGATCGACGACTTCGGACATGTTCTCGAGTTGCACTTTTGCACCGAGATGGATTTCTTCGAGGAGGTAGCCAAGTACCGCGCCGTGCGCAAGGTCTGGACCCGGCTGGTCCGCGAGCGCTTTGGCGGAACCACCGAGCGCGCCCAGCACTTCCGCCTGCACGCAGCAACCTCCGGACGCCCATTGACTGCGCAGCAGCCACTGAACAACATCGCTCGCATCACCCTGCAAGCGCTGGCGCAGATCCTGGGCGGATGCGAGCAAACGCGCACGGCTTCGTTTGACGAGGCCCTGGGTATTCCGACCCAGGAGGCCGCGCGCACCTCGATCCGCGCCAACCAGATCATTGGCTACGAAAGTGGCATCCCCGATACCGTGGATCCGCTCGGCGGCTCCTATTTCGTCGAGCATCTCACGCTCACCTACGAGCGGGAGATCGAAGCAATCATCCGCAAGGTCGACGAGATGGGTGGCGCGCTCGCAGCCGTTCGCGAGGGCTACTACAAGCGCGCCATTTCCAAGGGGGCCTACCGGGAAGCCTGCGCGATCGAGAGCGGCGAACAGGTCGTGGTGGGTGTCAACCGGTTCCAGTCCGAGGAAAGCCAACCCGTACCCACCTTCAAGCTCGATCCGGGCGCGGCGGAGCGTCAGGTGGCCAAACTGGCTGCCGTTCGCGCGAAGCGCGATGGTGCCGAGGTGCGCAGGACGCTGGCCAATCTGCACAAGGCCTGCGCGGCCGGCGGCAATGTCATGCCAGCCATCGTTGAGTGCGTGAAGGTATACGCCACCATCGGCGAAATTGCCGATGTGTGGCGCGATGTGTACGGCGTTTATGTTCCTGAATCGGAGAGGTTCTGATGGAAAAGCAGGCTCAAACTCCCGGCCAAGCCACACTGGCGGCGGGCCAACGCCCCATCCGCGTGGTTCTCACCAAGGTCGGTCTGGACGGCCATGACCGCGGCGTCAAGGTCATTGCCCAAGCCTTGCGCGATGCCGGCATGGAGGTGATCTACGCCGGCTTGCGTCGCACGCCAGAGGACATTGCACGCATCGTGCTCGAGGAAGACGCGGACGTCCTCGGTCTCTCTATCTTGTCGGGCGCGGTGGTTCCCTTGACACGCCGGGTGCTGGAAGCCTTGAAGGCACTGGACATTGATGACGTGGTGCTGGTGGTCGGCGGCATTGTCCCGGACCCAGCACGCGCAGAACTGAACGGCATGGGCGTGCCGGGCGTTTTCACGCCGGGCACGTCGCTCACAGAAATTGTCAAATTCATCGAGTCGAGCGTGAAGCTCGATCGGGACTACGGAGAAAAACAATGAAGGGCCGCCACGTTTACATCAACGGCGTGGGGTTTCATCCCTTCGGTCGCTTTCCAGACAAGTCGCTCAAGACGCTCGCGGCAACGGCGGCCTTGGCCGCGCTGGACGATGCCGGCATTGGCATTTCCGGCATTGACGCAGCCTTGTGTGCCAACGCGTACAGCGGCCTTCTCAATGGGCAGGAATCCATCCGTGGAGAAACGTGGCTGCGGGGCATCGGCCTGGGCGCCATCCCCGTCATGAACGTCGAAAACGCGTGTGCCAGCGGAAGTACGGCGGTCCATCTCGCCTGCATGGGTATCGCCAGTGGCAACTACGACACCGTTCTGGTTGTCGGCGCCGAAAAGATGTTCGTCAATGACACCGGCCGCACTCTCGCTGCCCTGGCCAATTCAGCCGACACCGAGGTGATGGGCAATATCGGCATGCAGTTTTCTGCGGTCGATGCCATTCGCGTACGCGAAATGATGGCCGAGGAAGATGTCGGTGCAGAGGCCTTCGAGTGGATCACGATGAAGAACCACGATCATGCCGTGAGCAACCCCATCGCCCAGTACCGCAAGCCGATCAGCATGGAGCAAGTTCGGGCCTCGCGCATGATTGCCGACCCGATTCGCCTGCTGATGTGCAGCGCCATTTCGGACGGTGCGGCTGCTCTGGTGATCTCCAGCCAACCGGGGCGTGGTGGCGTGCGTGTTCGCGCCAGCGCCCTCACCTCTTCCCCCTGGCGCTTGGCGCCCGGTGCGCTGCCTGGCCCCACCTTAGCGGCGGACAAGGCGTACGCGCAGGCGGGGATAGGCCCTTCGGATCTCGATCTGGCCGAAGTGCATGACGCTGTATCGCCCGCCGAACTGATGCACTACCGAGAGCTTCGCTTCTGCGAGGACGGTGAAGTGGCCAAGTTTGTGGCCGAACGCGCCAGTGCCCTGGGTGGGCGCCTGCCTGTCAACCCCAGCGGAGGGCTCAACTCCCGGGGGCACCCGGTCGGAGCCACCGGGGTGGCGCAATTGCTCGAACTCACCCTGCAATTGCGCGGCGATGCCGGGGCGCGCCAGGTGCCTGGCGCACGCCTCGCACTGGCCCACAACTCAGGGGGCTGGATTGGCGAAGACCCCGCAGTGAGTGCTGTCCATATTCTTGAACGCACGGCATGAGGGAGATTTTCTGATGCAAAAGGCCAACCCCCATCTTTTCGTCCTTGAAGGCGAACTACCCGACGCACCGGGCCTGCGCGGCACTCGCTGCCGTCAGTGTGCACAAGTGGTGCTACTTCAAGTTTCCGCCTGTCCGCGTTGCGCAGGCCGCGACCTCGAAGCCGTCTGTATCGGCCAACGTGCCACCTTGGGCGAATCGTCAGAGGTGTTCCACTCTCTCGACGGTTTCGAGGCCCCCTACTTCATCGGGATGATCAAAACCGAACAGGGGCCCGCGACATTCGCGCCGATCGCCGCTGCGCCAGGTACCGCCTTGACGGCGGGCATGGCCCTGAAATTCACGCTTCTCCCCCGGCCTGACGGCCGCGTCGGCTTTGCCTACGCCATTGCAGAGGGCGCAGCATGAACGTTGCCGACCAATTGCACCGGGCGGCATTGCTCTATGCCGATCGGGAGGCGGTGCGCTGCGGCGATGAAGTTCTCACCTTCGCCGAGCTGGAAGAACGCAGCAACCGATTGGCCAATGCGCTGCTGGCCCACGGACTCGCGCAAGGCGACCGGGTGGCCACGTGGCTGGAGAACTCGATTCGCTGCATTGAGTTGGACTATGCCCTGGCCAAGGCCGGCCTCGTTCGCGTGTCACTCAACCCGCGCCTGACCCCCCGCGAGGCGCAATACATCGTTGCGGACAGTGACGCACGCTGCATGGTGTGGGGCGCCTCCTTTGACGAGGCGATGGCGACGGTGCTGGCCGAGGCGCCACTCGTGGAGCTTCGGCTGCGAGACCCGGAAGGGGTTGCGCCAACCTCGCCCTGCGTCGACTTTGAACAATTCCTGCTGTCTGGCGCCGCAAGTGCACCAGGTCGGCAAATCGACGGCGAAGACCTTTACTGTCTTTTCTATACCTCGGGCACGACCGGCCGCCCCAAAGGCGTGATGCTGTCGCACCGCGCCATGCTCCATGTGTCGTGGAACCTGCTCATGGAGATCGGCCCGCTGGAGATCGGCGAAAAGATCTTGCTGATGCAGCCCCTGAGCCATGGCGCAGGGTTTTTCGTCTTGCCCCAGGCGATCAAGGGCGGCTGCAGCGTCATCATGCGGCAGTTTGATCCCGCCGAAGTGATTCGCCTGGCGACGGTCCATCAGATTGAGGTGATCAAGCTCATTCCCACGATGCTGCAGCGCATCTTGCGCGTCCCTGGCCTCGACCAGATGAAGCTCCCCCACTTGCGGGCACTGGTCTACGGCGCCAGCCCCATGCCGGCGGAGCCGCTTCGCCAGGCCATCGAGATTTTCGGCCCGGGACGCCTGGTCCAGATCTACGGCCAGAGTGAGTGCCCGGTGACCCTGTCGGTCCTGCACGGGAACGAGCATCGGCTCGATCAAGCGTACCCACAGCGGCTGCTGTCCGCCGGCCGGCCCTGGGCCACGGTGCAAATGCGCGTGGTCGACGATGACATGAAGGACGTGAGTCCTGGCGGCATCGGCGAGGTGGCCTTGCGGGGCCCCCACCTCATGACCGGCTACTGGAAGCGCCCCGACCTCACCGAGCAGGCGATTCAAGACGGTTGGCTGCGCACCAAGGACATGGGCCGCATCGACGAACACGGCTATGTCTATTTGCTGGGCCGCAAAGATGAAATGATCATCAGCGGCGGCTTCAATATTGCGCCGCGCGAAGTGGAAGACGTCATCTACCGCTTCGATGGGGTTCTTGAAGCCGCTGTATGCGGCGAAGCCGACGAGGAGTGGGGCCAGGCCGTCGTGGCCTATGTCGCGCTTCGGCCAGGGCTCACCGGTTCGGCTGGCCCGATGGTGGACTTTCTGCGCGCGGAGCTGGGGTTCAAGCGGCCCAAGCGCATCTACCTCGTCACCGAGCTGCCCAAAAATGCAGCTGGAAAAATCCAGAAAAGTGCGCTCAAGCCTGCACTGGCCATTGAAACAATCGGCGCAGCCAAGGTCACGGAGACAAGCACATGATCGACCCGATAGGCAAGAGCGTCCATTCCATCCGCTGGGACGCCTTCAGTGACAAGGCCCAGAAAAAATTGCTGCTGTGCCTGCTCGCCAATTTAGCCGTTGGTATCGCAGGACGATCCGCCATGCGCATGCCCCAACCGGCGGCGGGCGCAGGGCATCTGCTGCTCGATGGCGGCCAGACGCCCAGCGCACGGGATGCCGCGTTCTACAACGCGGCCCTGATGCATGCCCGAACGCAAGATGACTTCCACCCGATTGGCAATCTGCATCTGGCCACGGTGATCCTTCCGGCGCTTCTGGCACAGGCGGAAAGCAGCCCTGAAATCTCGGGCCGGGATTTCCTCGAAGCCATGGCCACTGGCTATGCCTGCGCCACGGGGCTGTCGGCCCAGTTCTCGCCCCTGGGGACGCCCAGAGGATTGCGCTCGACCAGCCTGTACTCCGCCATGGGAGCCGCTGCTGCCGTGGCACGCCTGCGCGGACAGGATGCCGCCGGCATCGCCAACACCATCGCACTTGCTTCCCAATCGGCGTTTGGAACCACGCAGTGCTGGCGTGATGGGAGCGACGAGTACCAGTTGCATGTCGGCAATGGCGCGTCGCAAGCGATTCTGTGCGCCCAACTGACTGACGCGGGGGTACACGGAGGCACCCACGCGCTGGACGGCCCCAGCGGCTTCTACCCTGCCCTGCTCGGGCAGGTGCCGGCATTCGACACCATTGCGGCGGATTTTGACGCTGAAGCCTCCATCCTCAAGACGGTACTCAAACGCTATCCGGTCAGTGGCATCTGCCAACCCGTGGTGCTGTTGTCCGAGCGCCTCGCAGCGGCCTTGGGGACTCAGCGTGTCCAGTCTGTGCGGGTCGAGATGAACGCGTTTGAGATGAACTACCCGGGCACCCTGAACGCCGGGCCCGTCTACAAATCTTTCTCAGACCGGCTCATGAGCGCTCGGTTTTGCGTGTCCTCGGTGCTGGAGAACGGCCACTTCGACTTTGCAGCCTTCGTACGACCCTTGTCCGCAGAAGGCAGCCGCATCATTGCAGCGACCGATGTGCAATCTGCCGACGACCTGGGCACACTCAGCTGCCGCATCCGCATCACGACGACCGAAGGCCAGACGATTCAGGGCGAGTTGCGCGATGGCGGCGACCAACTGACGATCGACTGGTCGTCCATCGACGAGTGGTGCGCCCAGTTGTGGAAGGAGGCAGGACGCCTACCGCGCTATGGCCAAGCCCTGCGAAGCGCCGTCGAAGACCTGCCAAAGACTGGCTTCGCGCCGCTTCGGCAGGCCCTGCTCGGCTCGGGGGCGCCGGCATGAGCAACTTGCTCGGCGCCTTTGCCCATGCCAGCCTGCCCGCTTCGGCCCAGGCCTACCGGCGCGATGTGCAGGCTTTCCTGCGTGAGCATCAACCCAGCCAACCCGCTGATGTCAGAGCCAGATCGTGGATGGGATTTGACCCGCAATTTAGCCGTGAACTGGCGAAACGTGGTTGGGTGGGTGTCACGCTGCCGGCTGAATATGGCGGAGCGTCCTTGGACGCTTTTTCACGCTTCGTTCTCGTGGAAGAACTGCTCTGCGCCGGCGCACCGGTCGCGGCCCATTGGATCGCAGATCGCCAGAGCGGCCCCCTCATTCTGAAGTACGGCACGGACGCCCAGCGCCGTCACTATCTGCCTAAGATTTGTGCAGCAGAGGCGTTCTTCTGCATTGGCATGAGTGAGCCCAATGCCGGCTCAGACCTGGCCAGCGTGTTGACCCGGGTCACCCGCGAAGCAAATGGCTGGCGGCTCAATGGTCGAAAGATCTGGACCACCTACGCACACCACTGCCACTACATGATCGCCCTGGTGAGGTCACAGGGAGCGCCAAGCGATCGGCAAAAGGGCTTGTCTCAGTTCATCATTGATTTGTCACTTCCCGGTGTCACGGTTCGGCCCATTCGCGATTTGTCGGGGGACGCGCACTTCAGTGAGGTGAGCTTCGATGATGTGTTTTTATCCGACGATGCGCTGATTGGACAGGAAGGCGCGGGCTGGGAACAGGTTACGGCGGAGCTTGCATTCGAGCGCAGCGGTCCGGAACGGATTTATTCCAGCATGGTCTTGCTCGAACACTGGATTGCCTGCCTGAAGGCAAATGGCGTGAGCGGCGGCAGAGGCGGTAGCAGCAGCGATACGCACGCGGCCTTGATCGGGCGCTTTGCGTCCCACCTCTCGGCGCTGCGCCATATGTCCATTGCGGTGACGGCAAGCCTCGTTCAGGGCGGGAGCCCCGTGGTGGAAGCCGCACTGGTGAAGGATTTGGGGACTGAGTTCGAACAGTCAGTCCCTGCCCTGCTCGAGGGCGTGCTCGGTGCGGATCCCAACGCATTGCCCGATCCACAGTTGTTGCGAGCGATGACTTATCTGAGCCAGATCGCTCCCACATTCTCATTACGCGGCGGAACGCGTGAAATTCTGCGCGGCATGATCGCCCGTGGACTTGGATTGCGCTGAAGGAATCACGATGTTTGCTGAGGCTCTTGAGGCGATTTTGAAAGACCACTGCACACCGGCGGTGGTGAGGTCCATTGAGGAAGGCGCCTCAGGACTCGACTTATGGGAAAAAATTGAGGGCGCGGGCTTCTTAGACCTGCTTGCGCCTGAATCCGATGGCGGGGGCGGGCTGTCCCTGGCCGAGTTCTACCCTGTCTTGCTGGCGATTGGCCGCCACGCACTGCCACTGCCCTTGGCGCAGTCCATGGCCGCACGGGCGCTGGCAGGTGACGCTGGCGAACTTCCCAAAGGCTTGATCTCCATGGCACCCGGCGTCACCGAGGGTGCGGATGGCACGCTTGTCTGCCCGTTGGTTCCGCATGGCCTACAGGCTTCGCATGTGGTGCTGGTGCACCAGGGACGCCGCAGGCTTGTAGACGCCCGCAATGCCGAGCGCAGGGCCTACGGCGCGCCGGGTCGACATACCGCCACTCTCTGTTGGGCGAAGGGTCATGCAACAGGCGCAGACATCGGCCAGGACTTGGGCCCGGACAGCGGCGAGTTGGAGGCATGGGGGGCCTCGATCCACGCCGCCTTGATCGCCAGCGCGATGACCCGTGTTTTTGAAATGACGCTCGAGTATTGCAACGGCCGTGAGCAATTTGGCCGGCCCCTGGGCAAGTACCAGGCCGTGCAGCACCAACTCAGCGTGATGGCCCAGCAGGTGGTTGCCTCGAGCAGTGCTGCCCAGGCCGCCTTTCAGGGGAAGGGCCAGAGCCCGAGCTTTTTGTCTGCCGCGGCGGCCAAATCACGAGCGAGCGAGGCCGCGGTGAGTGTCGCCAACACGGCCCATGCACTGCATGGCGCGATTGGGGTCACTGCTGAATATCACCTCCATCTCTACACACGGCGCCTGCACGAATGGCGGCTGGCACATGGCTCGGAAGAATGGTGGAACTTGAAGCTGGGTCACGCCGTTCTGGCGTCGGGCCAGGGTCTCTCGGAGTTCATCCATACTCTTCACACCTGAACCTCACCAAAAGAAGTACGACATGCGTGATTCAGTGATTGGGCGGATCCCCGGCGTCGCTCTGGCCTACGCTACTCTGATGTGAAGACGCAAAAGAGCCTGCCTCCTCCCCTATTTTGCTTGCTCCTCGCGTCGGCGTTTACGGTCATTGCCGGACCGTCCGCGGCCATGGAGGCAGTCGTTGCCCAAGACACCCTGATCCTGTCCGGGCCGGTGGTCGAAGGCGACATTCAGCGCTTTGACAACGCTTTGGCCCAGAACCCTGGCGTCAAGACTGTCGTCTTGCGCAACTCTTGGGGCGGGCACATCGACTCCGGCTATCGGATCGGCGAGCGAATACGTGAATTGGGTCTCTCCACCGCCGTCTCGGGCCATTGCGTTTCATCGTGCTCGCGCATGTTTCTGGGCGGCAAGGAGCGGCGCTTTTCCAGCGACTTCTCTCTGGAGAGAACCTTCGTCGGCTTCCATGGCCACTATGACGCGACCGGCAGGGTCAATCAACGCTTGGTCGAACGGCTGAACCTGGCGCAGTGGACGATCAAGCACTCAGACGGCAAGGCCGACCCCGCCCTGGTACAACGCTGGGTGTCGATCGAGCTCAACACCGGCATGGTCGCGTTCATGCATCCCGACACGCGCACGCCGTTTCGCACCGACAAGACATTCTTTTGCCAGGGGCGGGAGTCCAATCGCCCCTTGGGTTGCAGCACCCTCTCGGTCACGGCGCTGGACATGGGCGTGGTCACCGACATCACCCTGGTGCGCAGCCCGGATCGGTGAGCCTGGCGGGTCAGGCGAAATCCGCGCAGAAGCCAAAGAGGCGTCCCTGCGCATGGGGACATGCACAGGCCCGGCTGCGCACCGCGCCCCGCTCGCTCAGCGCGCCACCACGTCCTGCAACTGGGCCAGCGAATCGAGCCAGGCCAGGGCCGGGGTATTGCGGATCGGCTCGCCGTGGTTGTAGCCGTAGGTCATGAGCACCACCGGGCAGCCGGCGGCGTTGGCCGCTTGTGCGTCGTTGCTCGAATCTCCCACCATCAGGGTGCGCTCTGGGGCGGTTTGGAGGGCTTCGCAGGTTTTGAGCAGGGGCAAGGGGTCTGGCTTTTTGCGCTCGAAACTATCCCCGCCGAAAACCTGCGCGAAGTAAGGTGACAACCCCTTGGCCGCCATCAGAGGCCGGGCGAAGGCAATCGGCTTGTTGGTCAGGCAGGCCAGCGGCAGGCCCATGGCCTGGAGCTGCGCCAGGCCGTCCATCACGCCAGGGAAAACCTGCGAAAACCCGCCGTTGATGTCCAGGTAATGATGCTCGTAACGCGCCCACACGGGCGAGAACAGAGCCTCCACCTCACGGACGGTGTCCGCATGGGCGCCCTGGGCCGCTTGATCTGCCAACTGGTGGGCCAGCACGGTACGGATCAAGTGCTCCGAACCCTTACCGATGGATCGCTCGATCAGGCTCCGACTGGCGGGCGGCACCTGCAGGTCACCGAGGGCCCGGTTCAGGGCGACCTCAAAGTCGCCAAGAGTGTCGACCAAGGTGCCGTCCAAGTCGATGATGACGGCTTGCAATTCGAGTGCATTCATACCCAGTTTCTACCCCGTTGATCATCGCCGCTAATGCAGGTCCTTGCCATCACCAGCACACGCCTGCTACCGGTCCAGGTTCGCTGGCTCCTCGCCTTCCTCGTGGCAAACATTGCACAGCGGCCAAAGCCTTCGCGGACCGCATGAGCAAAGCCGTGCGCACAAGGGCCCTCGGAAGTAGGTCCTGCGCTCATGGGCCGAAATCGCCCCCTGAAGCGACACATCACTTCAGCCGCTCTGACAGAAACCGCGTGACCGCTGCCTGTGCAGCCGGCTCGAAAGCTGTGGCATGACCCACGCCAGGGAACATCAGTTCGGTGGCATTTGTCCTCCGGTTCCACGCCGGGGTCTGGACGCATTGCTTGAAAGGAGAGCTGACGAAGTAGGGATCTTTTTCCCAATTCAAGGCGAGGACCGGGGTGTCGAACTTAGCCCGCACGCCACCGCGCGCGGCACATGGAAACCCCGACAGCACGATGGCCCGAAACCCGGACTCCGGGGTGAGGTAAGCGGCCATTGCGCCCTCGCTATGGCCCATCAAAAACACCCTGCCCTTGTCGGCCCAGGGCTGCTCCCTCACTTGAGCCATCGCGTATTGGGCCTCGGCAGGTCGCAAATCATTCACCGGAACCAGACCCAAATTGGTTGTGTGTGACGAGGGGTCACAGTTTCTGGGCCGGTTGGGAATTGCGAACGAGTCGGGCATCACCACGATGAACCCCTGTCGACTCAGCGTCTCAGCCCACTTCTTTTCATGGACACCAATACCCGCACAGCCGTGCATCAAAATGACGACGGGCATCGGCGCCTCTGTTTTGACCGTGGCAGGTGTCTTGGGGAAAAAATTGGAGGGCACATAGACCACGGCCCCGTCCCAGGACTTTGAAATCTCGTAGTCCGCAAGCACTTGGGCACTTGCGGTAGCCGGTCCAAAACCGCCGCCCAAGCGAAGACCAGCAGCAGCCACTTCATCGCAGGACCCGCGCTTTCAGGTTGCCTCGCCAAGCTCAAGGCGAGGAGCGCTGTTCAACCGGCCGGTCGGCAAAGCGCATGGAGAAGTCCACCGCCTGGATGTCCTTGATCAGACCGCCGACCGAGATACGGTCAACGCCGGTGGCAGCCAAGTCGGGCAGTGCCTCGAAGGTCACCCCGCCGGAGATTTCGAGGCTGCAGCGCCCCCCGGCCATCTCCACCGCCTCGCGCAGGGTGGGCAGCGTCATATTGTCCAAAAGGACCATCGTGACCCCCACGTCCAAGGCCTCCCGCAGCTGGGTCAAGGTCTCGACCTCCACCTGGATGAAGGCCACCGGCTGCCGGCTCGCCAGTGCCTGCGCAGCGCGGAAGGCGGCGGTCAGTCCGCCGGCTGCGGCAATGTGGTTTTCCTTGATCAGGATGGCGTCGTACAGACCCATGCGGTGGTTCTGTCCGCCGCCGCAGCGCACCGCGTATTTCTCGGCGACGCGCAGACCGGGGATGGTCTTGCGGGTGTCCAGGATGGCGGCGCGGCTGCCCTGCACCGCCTCAACGTAGCGGGCGGTCTTGGTGGCAACGGCACTCAGCGTCTGCAAAAAGTTCAGACAGGTGCGCTCGGCGGTGAGCAGCTCTCGGGCCGGGCCAGTGATCTCCACCACCTTGGCGCCTGGGGTGGTGAGGCCGCCGTCGTCAATGAGCCAATGGGGCTTCGCGGTGGGCGCAAGCTGCCGAAGCACCTCGTCCACCCAGGGACGGCCGCAGACCATGGCCGCCTGGCGGCAGACGATGGTGGCGGTGACCTGGCGGTCAGCGGGGACGAGTGACGCGGTCAGGTCGCCGCTGCCCACATCCTCTTCGAGGGCGCGGCGCACGTCGGCCCGGATCTGGTCGGGCGAAGGGGTAGCTTGCATGGGCGTTATCGGTCAAGGCTCCGAGCATTATCGCTGGGGGTGCGACGCCGACCGATGTCACGGCGCACGACGACCGGCTTGCCACCGAGGCGCTGCTTGCACATCCAATGTGCCAGCGCAGAGTCGAGGTAGTCCGCATGGCCGGGGAACCAACGGGCCAGTTCCAGCGCTAGGCGGCGGCAGACCGCTGCGTCGCCCTGGGCGAGACGCTGCTTCACCCCACGCAAAGACGCGAGCACGGCCGCATGCTCGTTGACATGGCATTCGCGTGCGGGGAACCCGGTTTCTTCCATCCAGCGGTCCTCCTCGCCGAAGTGCGCAAGGACATGGGCCTCCAAGGCGTCGAGCGCCGCCGGCAGGTCGGCGTCGGCGGCCTGCTGCAGCGCGCTCAAGCACTGAACAAACTCCTGGTGAACACCATCCATAGGCCCGTAGCCCAGGAGCAAGCCGTCATGCCAGGCGAGCGTTTCGTCCCCTGCCTCGGCCATTTGCGCACCGGGGCTCGCCACTCACTCGGCCTTCAGGTCGGCTTCCTTGCCGGCCTTGGCCATGGCCTGGTTCTCACGGTCGATCTCACGGCGATAGGAATCCGGATTCCCCCCCACACCCATGATGCCGGCCGCGGTGAATTTTTCGATGACGTCGGGTTGCTGCACTGCCCAGGCAATGTCGTCGGCGAGGCGCTTGATGGCCTCGGGGCTGGTGCCCGCCCGGGCGAGCGCACCAATCGTGACCGAAAAGTCAAAGCCAGGAATCAACTCAGCGATCGCCGGAACTTCAGGCACCTGCGGGGAGCGCTTGCTGTCGTTGCTGCCGACCAGCACCACCTGCCCCGACTTCACGAAGCCGACCATCGAGGGAAGCGCAGCGAACAGGAAATCAACCTGACCACCCAAGAGCGCGGGCACCGACTGGCCAGACCCGCGGAAAGGCACGTGGCGTATGTCGAGCTTGAGGTCGGCCTTGAGCGCCTCCATGGTGAGGTGATGGGTGCTGCCGATGCCCGAGGAGCCGTAGGTGTAGTTGCCGGGCCCAGCCTTGGCCTTGTCCACGAAGTCCTTGAGGCTTTTGACGCCGGTCTTGGGGTGCGCCACTAGGAACAGCGGAGAACGGGCAATCAGCGACACAGGCAGCAGGTCACGGCCGACGATGTAGGAGGCCGACTTGTTCAGAAGCGGGGTGATGGACAGCATGGAGCCGTCGGAGACGATGAAGGCGTGGCTGTCGTTCGGCCCGGACAGCAGGTTCTGGTAGGCCACCACACCGTTGCCGCCAGCCCTGTTGTCCACCACCACAGACTGCCCCATGCGCTCGGTGAGCTTTTGGGCCACGATTCGCGCGACGGAATCTGGCAACCCGCCCGCTGCATAAGGGACGATCAACTTGACCGGCTTCGTAGGCCAGCTCTGGGCCAGGCCGGCCAGGGGCAATGCAGCCAGTGCAAGGCTGAGGGCTGCCAGGGTTCTGCGTTTCATGACTGACTCCGGGTTTTTGAGGATGTATTTTCTTAGCGGGCTAAGATAATTCAATTTTTGAGAGCACCCCGGCTCTTGTCAAGCGTGCTAACCCCGTCACCCGAGTGCCGTCCATGACCCTTTCTCACCCTCTGCGCCCCGTTCGGGTCATTCGCAAGCACCCGATCGCACGGGACATTCATCTGCTTGAACTGCGGGATCCCTCCGGGGAAAGCTTGCCCGCATTCTCGGCGGGTGCACACCTGCCGGTGCAAATCCCGACGGGCGCCATGCGTCACTACTCGCTGTGCGGCGATCCGAGAGACGCGGGGGCGTATCAGATCGCGGTCAAGCGGGAGGCCACAGGCCGGGGGGGATCGATCAGCCTCATCGACGGGGTGAATGAGGGCGACACCCTGATGGTGGGCGAGCCGGACAACCAGTTTGCCCTCAGCGAGAAGGCCCGTAGCTTCATCTTGATCGCAGGCGGCATCGGCGTCACCCCGATGCTGGCCATGATCCATCAGCTGCGTGCCGAAGGCCAGCGGCCCTTCAAGCTCTATTACCTGGCGCGTGACCCGGAGTCCACCGCTTTTGCCGAGACGCTGACCGCACCCGAGCTGGCTGCCCAGGTGCTGATTCACCATGACCACGGCGACCCGGCCCGTTCGCTGGACCTCTGGCCGGTACTCGAAAAATCGGTGAGCGGAGCACATTTGTTCTGCTGCGGCCCCAAGGGGCTGATGGACAGCGTGCGCGACATGAGCGGCCACTGGCCGACCAGCGCGGTGCACTTTGAGAGCTTTGGCGCCGACACCCGGCCGCGCGAGGACGATCAGCCGTTTGAGGTGGTTCTGCAGCGCAGCGGCAAGCAACTGAGCGTCGGGGCGCGCCAAAGCCTGCTCGATGCCCTGCGTGGCCACGGGGTACAGGTACCCAGCTCCTGCGAAAGCGGCACCTGCGGGTCCTGCAAGGTGGGGCTTCTGGAAGGTCAGGCTGATCACCGTGACTACGTCCTGCTGCCTGAGGAGTCGGACACCCACCTGATGGCGTGCGTGTCACGCGCCAAGGGCGGTGGGCCGCTGGTATTAGACCTATGACATTCGACCAATGACATTGGACCTATGACACTGAACCGCGCACCCCTGCGGATCGGCGTGCTCGGACTGGGCCGCGCCTTCACCCTGATGGTGCCCACCTTCAGCCGAGACCCTCGCGTCCAGCTGGTGGCAGCCTATGACCCGCAAAAGGCGGCCTGTGCAGCCTTCACCCGCGAGTTCGGTGGTGTCGCGCACGCAAGTGCGCAGGCGGTGTGCGCTGACCCGGCGGTCGAGTGGGTGTACGTGGCCACCCCCCACGCCATGCACGCAGAACATGTGCAACTGGCCGCGAGCCATAGCAAGCATGTGCTGGTTGAAAAGCCCATGGCCCTCGGCCTGGAAGACTGCACCCGCATGATCGATGACTGCGCCCGCGCTGGCACGCAACTGCTAGTGGGCCACAGCCACAGCTTCAACGCGCCGGTGCGCCTGGCGCGCAACCTGATCGCCAGCGGCAGCTTGGGGGCGGTGCGTCTGGTGCACGCGATGAATTTCACCGATTTCCTCTACCGCCCGCGCCGGCCCGAGGAACTCGATACCGCCCGCGGCGGTGGCGTCGTTTTCAGCCAGGCGGCACACCAAGTAGACATCGTCCGCATGCTGGCGGGCGGCCAGGCGCGGTCGGTCTATGCCCGTACCGGCGCCTGGGATCCGGCCCGCCCCACCGAGGGCGCCTACACCGCATTGATCGACTTCGCAGGCGGGGCGGTGGCCAACCTGACCTACAGCGGCTACGGCCGCTACGACACCGATGTCATCATGGACGGTATCGGCGAGATGGGACGGCCCAAGGCGCCAGGCACCCATCAAGCAACAAGGCAGCGGCTCGCGGCTGCGACCGATGAGGCCGCCGAGGCCGCGCAGAAGGCGCAGCGTAATTTTGGCGGCAGCGCCTACCAGGGCGACGACGGCCGGGTGCCCGACGCGTATCAGCACTTCGGCCCGGTGGTCGTCTGCTGCGAGCACGCCGATCTGCGGCTGACGCCGACCGGAGTCGAGGTGCATGACCTGGCCGGCCTGCGCATAGAGGCGCTGCCGGCCCCGACGGTGCCCCGCAGCGAGGTGATCGACGAGTTATGGGCGGTGGCGCGCGAGGGCCAGGCCCCGGTGCACAGCGGCGCCTGGTCGAGGGCCACGCTGGAGGTGTGCCTGGCCATCCTGAGCTCGCAGCGCCAAGGCGGGCCCATCCCCCTCCACCAGCAAGTAGCGTTGGCTGCCTGAGCCCGCAATCTGCCATGACAAGCCCCAGCCAGCCCGCGAACGACACCCACCAACTTCTGAAGCACTGGCGCGAGTCCGTGCCCGACGACCGGCTCGCGCACTTGGTCCGTGATGTGGCACGCGCCCAGATGCGGGCGCTGCAGCAACGCCTGACTCCCCATGGCGTGTCCTTCGGACACTGGACCTTTCTTCGCATCCTCTGGATCCGTGACGGCCTGACCCAGAAGGAGCTGAGCGACCTGGCCGGCGTGATGGAGCCCACCACATTCAGTGCGGTCAAGGCCATGGAAACCATGGGCCTGATCGAGCGGCGACAGCGCGAGGGCAACCGGAAGAATATGCACGTCTTCCTCACACCCGCAGGCCGCGCCCTGGAGAAAAAGCTGGTGCCGCTGGCCGAGGAAGTCAACCACATCAGCATGCGTGGGCTGTCGGACAAGGCTGCGGCAACGCTGCGCAAGTCTTTGCTGTCGATGATCGAAAACCTCGCCGCCGAGGAAAGTGGCGGGCTCGGCGACGAAGGGGAATAGACGCCGGAGAGCGGCTGGTGCGCTGGGGCAGTTAGACCTTCAGGCCTTCACCGCATAGTTTTGGTCGGTTCCTGCTTGGGCCTCTTCCACACCCAGCCAGATAGGGTGGGCGTCGTAATCGCGCCAGTCGATGGTCTTGGGGATGACATGCTGGAATGAGCAGACATCGGTAGGCGTTGCCTGGGCACCTGTGCCGATGGCAGGGCTGCCGTCTGCCACTGCGCGCACAGCCTCGATCATCTGCTTGCGAAACTCCACCACCGCCAGGTCACTGGCACCGAGCCTGTCGCGGGTCCGGTCGGTCACGCGTCCCATGGACACCCACATGGCCATGTCCTGGTTGGGAATTCCTTGAATACCGGTGAAGTTGCCGTCCCGCATCGCCTGCCGGTCTTGCCAGAACCGATTCTCGTGGTTGCGCAGCGGCCGATAGCGCTCGTCCACGTCGACACCCACGGTCAGATGCAGAAAGCGCCGCCATGCTTCGGTGTCTGGCGTCTGCTCGGCGTGGCCCCAGCCGATGAAGTAGAACACCATGTGGGTGTCGTCCATCGGCACGTTGACGTTGGCCACGTTGTACAGGTTGTTCGGCGGAATCAACACGGTGAACGGCGCGACAAAGATGGTGGTGCGCACATAGTCGTGCGTCTGCGCATTGAAGATGGGCCGTCGAATGGCGGCGTAGCGAAACCCGTAGCCGGTGCGCTGAACCTGCATCCGCGGGGCCTTGTCGGTGGTGGGGCGCAGCCAGTTCTTGTCATTGGCCTCAGCGCCCTGCACGCGTGCCGGCACCATGTCTGAGCTGTGCAGGCTCGAGCTGTGGGCCGAGTCGATCGCGCCCTCGAGCACCTGCACCCAGTTCACCGGCAATATGGCCTTGCCAATGGACACGCGCGTGTCAGCCGTGGGCGCCCAGCGGGGCGGCACGAACTCCGGCGCATCGACCTGCGGGTCCATCCAACCCCACACCATGCCGCCCCACTCCTTGACTGGGTAGGCCTTGTGCTTGACCTTGTCCATAAAGCCGCTGGCCGCCGGTTCGGACACCATCTCGATCACGTTCCCGTGAACGTCCATCTTCCAGCCGTGATAGAGGCAGCGCAGACCACCCTCTTCGTTACGGCCATAGACCAGCGAGGGTCCGCGGTGTGGACAGGCCTCGTCGAGCACGCCCACATTGCCGTCGCTGTCGCGGAACACCACCAGGTTCTCGCCCAGGATGCGTGCGGACACCGGGTCGCAGTCCGGCTCTGCCACCTCCTCGCTCAGGCAGATCGGCACCCAGTGCTGTCGCATCAGGCGGCCCATGGGCGCTTCGCCCTCGACGCGGCACAGCAAATCGTTTTCTTCGCGCGTGATCATGGTGTGAGTTTGCTCAGATAACCGGACACCGGAATATCCTTCGAGGGCTAAGAAAGAGCATCCGGGATATCCCTAGGGCGCGACCCCAGTGGGGCAAAAGTCCTCGTCGACAGTGCTCGCTGACAGTGCTCGCCGACAGTGCGCGCCGACAAGGCCTCAGTCTGCGGCCTGGCCCGAGGAGAGACCGGTCCGATGGCGCAAGGCCTCAATGGCGTAGTTGATCGTGGCCTGCTTGTTGGACTTGCCCGCCTCGCCAGCGGAGGAGATCGCAAGCCCACGCGAAAGGGCCCAGATCGCACGGATGATCAGAATGCCCTCGCTGGGCGGGATGCCACGCTTCTTGAGATGGGCCAACCAAAGCGCCTCGGTTTCAGAGCGCTGGGAGGTCAGAAGCCGGATGGCCGTATCCCCCACCAGGGTGTGCCTGCGCACCGACAGAAAGATGTCGAGGTAGATCAGGAACTCGGGCGCCGTGTAGAACCGCTCGGCGCTTCGGGAGATCGTGACCAACAGGTCCTCGTCCACCGGCGCGCGCGAAGCCTCCTGGGCGGCCCGCCGCATCACGCGTTGCGACAGCCGCTCCAGGACAGCCACCACAAGACCATCTTTGCTGGGAAAGTGGTGCAACTGCCCACCCAGCGACACGCCGGCTTCACGGGCGACAGCGGCCACACGAAGCGATGCGTAACCGTGCTCGGAGAGCAGTTGGGTGGCGGCCTCAAGAATCAGTTCGCGCGTCGCGTCCTTCTGGTCGCTTCGAAGGGTGCGCGATTTGGGGGTCTGCCGAATGCCGCTCTTGTCCACTTTCGCCGTCTCCACTGTGCACAGCGCGCAGAGGCGCTTGGGTCGCCATTTTGGTGCGTGCTACCGCCCGACCGCTGCAAAGTATGCCCCTAGAACGCGACCGCTAGGGTTAGTACGCATTCCGACAATTTTCACCGTAAGAACATACTGCGGAATGAAAAGGAGACAGTCATGGATATGAAGACGGTCATCAATAAGGACACCGTGGGTCCACGCGTCAATTTCAAGATCGTTGCAGACTGGGGCAACGCCAACTTTCATGCGATCGCGGGCTGGATCTGCGCCCACCTGCGCTGGCGCTCGGAGCCTGACTCAGAGTTCTGGATCAAGACCGGAACCGGCTACGGCGACAACATCAAGGCTTTGGCCGCGGGAGAAGTCGACCTGGCAATCACGACCCCCTTTGACCTGGCCCCCGAGTGGGCGATGGCGGGCTCACACTACTTCGCCGGTCGCGGGCAGTTGCCTGGCATGCGTGCACTCGGCTGGTTGCCGCAAAACGACCGCCTGGTGTTCGCCATTCGGGCTGACACCGGAATCACCTCATGGCAGGATCTGCGTGACCGTAAATTTCCGCTGAAACTGGCCAGCGCGTTTCGCACCGAAGACAACATGATGATGTGGGCAGTCGATCGTGTTCTGGAAGAACATGGGATCGAGGTTGAAGGCTGGGGGGGGGAGTGGCTGGAGCATGACTTCCCGCGGATCTGCGTCCCGTTCGTCACCAACGGACAAGCCAATGCAGTGATCAATGAAGCGATCGTGGTGCCGCAGTGGCGCGAGCTGGTCGAGAAAGTGCCGATGCGCTTTCTTTCCTACGAGCCGGACGCATTGCAACGCTTGCAGACGAAGTATGGTCTGCGCCCCGGTGTCATGCCCAAGGGCTATCTCAAGGCGCCAGAAGACGTGCAGTGCATCGACTGGTCAAACTGGGCGATCCTGGTGCGTGACGACATGGACGATGACCTGGCCTACCGCATTACCTCCTTGATGGTCGAGGAACGTGCCGAGTTGGAAGGGCGTTACCGGCATCTCCCGTCCGAGCATGCGGCGATGACCTACCCGATCGACCCCTATGCCATGTGGAAAGGTGTGGGCGCGCCCCTTCACCCGGGCGCCGAGCGCTACTACCGCGAGCATGGGTACATGAAGGGCGCCTGAGGCCCGATTTCGACCGACCCACCCCTTCCTACGAGGCCCCATGCTCTATCAGGATATTGCCCTGACCACGCCGCTGGAGGACACGCTTGACCAGTGGAACCTGCTGGCAGACGATGCAATCCGCCAGTTCTTCGGATTCAAGGGAACCGGCGACAACATCATCGGGATCCGCAACATCGAGCGCGCCACTGTCGCCCAGCTCGGTGAGAAGACGGTTCCGGTCGCTCTGCCTGCCATTCGCAAGAACTACGAGATCGGTCCGCAAGGCGTGGTCGAAGTGCCGCGCATCCCCTACTCCGCGCACGTGACGCGTGCAGGAACGCCGCACCGGACGCAGCATGTCTTTGGTTACTGGCACATCAACGACAAGGATGAAATCATCATCCCTCTGCCTCCTGATGGCGACCGACCCGGGCGGGTTCTCATCATCATGGGGATGCCAGCGGGAGATGAGACTGACCGGTTTGCCTGGTATTGCGACAAGTGCCTGACGCTGCTTTTCATGCGAGAGTCCACCAACTTCGACAAGTTCTGGGCCGCAGAACTGGCGGCTGTACGGGACTACAACGCGGATCCAGAGCACCAGATCTGCCCCACCTGCGGGCACCACAACCCGCTGGCCTACTCGGGCATGCAGCAGGCCGACCGTCCCGAAGAGCGCGAGGCGAGGTTTCTGTGGTGAACCGCGGCTACCTCCCCTCCGCTGCGGCGGTTCCGGCGCCGGACATGTCATTTGTGCGCCTGTTTGGCGACGCGAGCCTGGGCTGGCAGCACAGAGGCCAATACGCCATCTGGACCGGAACGTCCAGCCAAGAATCACGATACCGCTTGCTGGAGCGCATCGGCCAAAAGGTCGCTTGCCTCGAGTTGGCCGACGGCGGCCCCGTGTTTCACAGGATCGGCCGTGGGATCCCCTTCACCATCGAGAACATGATGAGCTTTTGGCTCACACTGGACTCGGACGCCATGTGGCTTGACACGCCCAGCGAGGCAGGACGCTACGCGCTGCTTGCCGTAGGCGGAGCCGCTGGCAAACCCGCCACTGCGACCGTGGATTGGACCTGCCCGAGCTGCGGCACCGCCATCGGGTCACGCACAGTGCCGATCGCAACCGCGGGCTTTGTTGCCATGCTCAAGACCGCAGAGGCGGCCGCTGCTGCATTCGACGCCGATGCGCAGTCACGTCGCTGCGGCGCCTGCGAGATGGTTCACCCGCCAACCACGGCGATGCGGTCAGGCCGGCATTTGCAGGGCGGCGCATGACGATACAAACACCGCCTCCACCCTCAGAGCCGTCCCATCTGGCCTGCGCAAGGTCGGATGTCCCGACCGATGGCGCTGTTTTGACATGCCGTGTGGAAGGACGCGCCATCGCGGTCGCCCGGAGATCCGCAGGGAGTGACGACATCGTCGCCTTCGATACCCGCTGCCCGCATATGGATGGCCCTTTGCGCCTGGGCCGGGTGGTCGAAGGAGAAGTCATTTGCCCCTGGCACTTTTTCAGGTTCGATGTTTGCACGGGCCACGCGGTCGCCTGCGACAAGAGCCAGATGCAATTGAAAATCTATCCGGTCAAGGTGCTCGACGAAAAGGTCTATGTCGACATCCAATAATCGCGGCACGAGCCAAGCCACGGCCGGCGTCGTGGCGATCACCCCCAGTTCTTGATTGACTTCGCAACCCACCACACAGGACACGAACCCATGACAGCCATGAAACCCCTCGCCGCCTTGCTCGTTTCTGCCCTTTGCGCCGCGGGCGCCGCGCAGGCCCAGACCGGCCCGATCAAGATCGGCATCATCCACCCGTCCACAGGCCCGCTGTCGACGCCCGGCATTGAGGCCACCAACGGCTTCCAGATGTATTTCAACGAGATCGGCAACCGGATTGCCGGCCGGCAGGTGCAGTTTTTCCAGGAAGACGAAGGGTCCAACCCAGCCCAAGGGCTGGAGCGGATCAAGCGCCTGGTGGAGCGCGAGGGCGTCCATGTCGTCACGGGCATCACCTCAAGCGCGGTCGGCTACGCGGTGCGCGACTACATCCATGAAAAGCAGATGCCCCTGGTGATCATGGGCGCAGCGGGCGCCAATGACCTCACTGCCGCCCGGGGCAGCCCGTACATCTTCAGAACCAGCTTCACCAACCGGCAGTTCACCGCGCCTTACGGGCAGTACGCCTGCCAGAAGATGAACTACAAGCGAACGGTCATCCTGGCCTCGGACTTCGTGACGGGCCAGGAGCAGGCCAACGCGTTTGAAGAGTCGTACAAGAAGGCGGGTTGCGAGATCGTCAAAAAGATCATGGTGCCCCTGGGCACGAGCGACTTCGCCCCCTTCCTGGCACAGATCCCGAGCTCCAACGTCGACGCGGTCTGGGCCATGTTCCTCGGCCAAGATGCCATTGGCTTCGTCAAGCAATATGACCAGCTGGGCTTCAAGGCCCGTATTCCCCTCACCGGCTCGGCCGGTTTGACGTACGAGCCACTGCTGCCGGCCATGGGCCGCTCGGCGGTGGGCGCCCAAGTCTCCACCTGGTACATCCCAGACCTGCCCGGAGACGTCAACAAGCGCTTTGTCGACGCCTACACCGCGCAGTACAAGTCGGTGCCGGGGTCCGCCACCGCGGGAGCCTATGTGGGCGCCATGGCCTTGGCCAAGGCCATCGAGGCGGTCAACGGGCGCGTCGAAAACAAGGCCGAGTTGCTGGCTGCGCTGCGCCGGGTGAATCTGCCGTCCACGCCGCAAGGGCCCTTCCGCTTTGACGACAAGCAAAACGTCGTCTTCAACCTTTACGCGGTCAAGATCGTCGATCGTGGCGGCAAGCCGGTCCCCGAACTGGTGGCGCCGATTGCCACCGGCGTCGACCAGGCCTGGCAAGCGCGCTGAACTTCCTGTAACCCTTGAACCTGGCCCGGGAAGGGCTGGGTGATCGGCCCTAGCACTGTGTGGACCCTCTCCATCATCAACGGAGTCGCGTACGGCAGCCTCCTGTTCCTCCTAGCGGCGGGCTTCTCGATGATCTTCGGCGTGCTGAAGGTCATCAACCTGGCCCATGGGTCCCTCTACCTGGCGGCGGCCTATCTGACGTACAGCCTGGTCGAGGCTGGAACCGGCATGGTCGTGGCCGTGGCTGGCGGAGCGATCGTCGCCGCGCTGGTTGCCGCGCTCTCTGAGCGTTTTCTTCTGTACAGGCTGCAGGGCCAATATCTGGCCCAGGTGCTGGTCACCCTGGGGCTGCTGCATATCTTCGCGGATGTCTTCCACGGGGTCTGGGGCGGCACGCCGCGTGTGGTGCAGGTGCCAGACATCTGGGACTGGTCGGTCCCCATGGGGGTCATGAGCTACCCCGCCTACCGCCTGTTCCTGATCGGATGCGGGCTCACCGTCGCATTGGCGCTGTGGTGGCTACTCGAACGCACGCGTTTGGGCAGCATCGTGCGAGCGGCCGTCGACGACGAGGAAATGGCGCAGACCAGCGGCGTGGTGGTTCCGAGGTTGCGTTGGATTGTTTTCGGCCTTGGCGGTCTTCTCGCCGGGCTGGCGGGCGGGCTTGGCGCGCCCTTCCTGGGCGCCCGATCGGGCCTGGACCTCGAGGTATTTCTGCTGGCCCTGGTGGTGGTGGTGGTCGGAGGAATCGGCTCGCTCGGGGGCGCCTACCTGGCCGCGATGCTGGTCGGTGTGATCGATTCGGTCGGGAAGATCCTGTTCCCCGAAGCCTCGATGTTCATGCTGTTCCTGCCCTTGCTTCTGATCCTGCTGTTCAGGCCCAGTGGCCTGTCGGGCCGCGTGTTGACGCATGTGGTGCCGGTGTCCCGCGACACCCGCGGCAGCAAGGAGCCAGAGGGGTTTGCGCGCCGCTTGCAACCCTGGGTCGAGCGCGCACGGACGGTGCCCGCGTGGAAGGTAGGTCTGGCACTCCTGGCCATTCTGGCGCTGTTTCCCGCGATGTCATCGCCCTACGGCGTGGGCATTCTGACATTGATCTTGATCTGGGCCATCGTGGGCTTGGGGTTCAATGTGCTGTTGGGGTACGCGGGCATGCCCTCCTTCGGCCATGCGGCCTTTTTTGGGGGCGGCGCCTATGCAGTCGCCCTGCTGGCCAAGCACTGGCAGGGACCGTCCTGGCTTTTGCTGGTCGCCGCTGTTGCCTGCATGACTGTCATGGCGGCAATTTTTGGCGTTTTGGCTCTGCGCACACGGCTGGTCTACTTTCTGTTGGCGACTGTCGCCCTGGGTCAACTGGCCTGGGGTGTGATGTTCAAGTGGCGGTCCTTATCCGGCGGAGACGATGGCATGCGCCTGGGGGAAAAACTCTCCATGCCCGGCGTCCCCGCCGAGAGCAGCTCCGCCTTCTACTATGCGGTCGCGGCGGTTTTTTTCCTGGTCTGTGTGGTGTTCTATCGCTTGCACAAGTCACATTTCAAGCGAGTGCTACAGGGCCTGCAGGGCAATGACCGGCGCCTTTCAGCCCTGGGCTATGACACCTGGGTGTATCAGTTCGCGGCCTTCGTTCTGTCGGGAACCATCACGGGTCTGGCAGGCGCGCTGTTCGCCTTTCACGCTGGCTTCGTGAGTCCACAGCTGCTGGGGATCGTGATTTCGGCAAAGATTATGCTGATCACCATTCTTGGCGGCGCAGGAACTTTTGTCGGGCCGCTGCTGGGCGCGCTTGTCTTGATAGGCGCGGAGGAATTCGTGACGCGCTGGACATCGCACTGGGAGGCCTTCCAGGGCATCCTGTTCATCTCCGTCGCCATCTTGGCGCCGCGCGGGCTGGCCGGTGCATTCAACCGGCTGTTCCCTGCGCGACCCGATCAGCAGGCGTGATGACGATGGCAGCCCAAGCCCTTTTCTCGATGCGCAGCGTGCGCCTTTCGCTCGGCGGCGTGGACATTTTGCGTGGGGTTGACCTGGATGTCGCCCCAACCGGCTGCCATGTTCTGATCGGGCCGAACGGTGCCGGGAAGACCTCGCTTTTCAACGTCGCGTCCGGCCAATACAAGCCCACAACGGGGTCTGTCCACTTTGACGGGCAAGACATCACGCGATTGGCGCCGCACCAGCGTGCGCAAAGGCGAATCGCCAGAACCTTCCAAGTGGCCAGCCTGTTTCGCGAACTGAGCGTAGAAGACAACCTGCGGCTGGCGGTGCTGGCACCTGCGCCCCATCTGGGCAAACGCACGGCAGCCGAGGTCCAGGACCAAATGGCCTCCCTGCTGGAGACCAGCGGCCTGCAGGCCAAGCGGCATATGACAGCGGGTCAGCTGGCCTACGGCGAGCAGCGGCAATTGGAGATCGCCCTTGGACTGGCGAACCAACCGGCCCTGCTGCTGATGGACGAGCCGATGGCGGGGCTGACCGCCCAGGAGCGCCAGGTCCTGGCCCGACGCCTGGACGACCTGTCCCAGAAAATCGCGGTCCTGATGGTCGAACACCACCTCGAAGATGCGCTGGCGATTGCCGATCAGATCACCGTGCTGTATTTGGGCGAGGCGATCTTTTCGGGCACTGCGGACGAGGTCAGGGCCCACCCGCTGGTTCAAAAAATCTACCTGGGGTGACAAGCCGCATGCAGCTGAACGTCTGTGACCTCAATGTCTTCATTGGCGACAGCCATGTGCTGCAGGGACTGACGCTGGGCATCGGCGCTAGCCGCCAGGTGGTGGTGATCGGTCGCAACGGCGCTGGAAAAACAACCCTGGCCCGGGCGCTGCTCGGGTTGACCGGTCCGTCCGCCGAGGGCACGCTGACCATTGCGGCCGATGGTGCGGCCGCATCGCCAGGCGGGACACGCGACATTTCATCAAGCGCCACCTGGGACCGCCACCAACTGGGAATTGGCTATGTGCCTCAGGGAAGGCGGGTATTTGCCTCACTCAGCGTCGAGGAGAACCTGCAAGTCGCGGCGCATCCGCCACGTGATGGCAGAGCGCCCGCGTGGACGCTGGACTCCCTTTACGACCTGTTCCCGCGGCTCAAGGAGCGCCGTCGCCAGCTGGCGTCCGTGCTGTCGGGGGGCGAACAGCAAATGCTCGCGATTGGCCGTGCGCTGAGCGGGCACCCCAGAATCCTGATCCTGGACGAACCGACCGAGGGCCTGGCACCGATCATGGTGGATCTGGTGGTGGGCACCCTGAAGAAGGTCAACGACAGCGGCATTGACGTTCTGCTGTTTGAACAGAATCTGCGTGTGGCCGCCAGCATGGCGGACGACCTCCATGTGCTTCAGTCTGGTCAGATCGTCCACAGCCAGCGCGATGTGAGCGAGGCTGATGTGCGCGATCTTGCCGAGCGCTATCTGAGCGTCTGAGTTTGCTCGCGCAGATGACAGCACACAGACCCGGCACGACACGTTCCCCTCGGCGGAACGCTGTTCCTAATCCACAAAGTACTTTACGATCCCTGGAAGAAAAGAGCCTCCAGGAGACGTGATGGCCTGTTTTAGAGTTTTGAACCGGCAGCTTGAGCTGCAAGCAACGCCCACCCAATCGCTCCTGCAAGCAGCGGAGGCGGCCGGAGAGCCGTGGCGCCGGTTTTGCGGTTCGTCGGCGCTGTGCGGCACCTGCGCGGTCGTCGTGGTGGACGGTCAGCCCGCGCCGGCTCGCCCGCGTGAGGCCATGTTCATTGAGGGCTGGGGCAAGCAAGAGGGGTTCCGCCTGGGCTGCCAGCTCAAACTGGCCGAGGGCGATGTGACCGTCATCAACTGCTCTGACTACGAGTTCGATCCCGACGCCATCGCCGCCGCGGCGAGCGCCGCCAAACAACAAATTTCAAAGGAGACAGCATGACGCAACGCAAAATTGAACTTGATTTTTCCACCTGCTGGGGCACCACCAACTTCACCCGCGTGGCGGGCTGGATCATGTGGGGCCTGCGTGACCACTTCGACCCCAAGTCACGCTTTGACATCAAGCTCGGTAACGGCGTGGTTGACAACATCCACCGCGTGGCGCGCGGCGAAGCTGATCTGGGCATCATCACCCCCACCCAAAACCTGAACCTCGCACGCGAAGGTCGCGGCCCCTTCACCACGGCCTACCCCGACCTGGTGTCCCTAGGCACACTCCAGCACGACGATCGGCTCACCTGCGGTGTGGCCAGCCACGTCAAGATCAATTCCCTGCACGACATCGCCGCACAGCGACTGCCGCTGCGCATCGCCGCCGACCTCGAGGACGACGGCGCATCGGTGGCCTTTGCCAGCCACGAGATCCTGAAGTTCTACGGCATCACACAAGACCGCCTGCGCTCCTGGGGTGGCGATCTGCTTCACCTCGACCGCGGTCCCGGCCAGGGCGTTGAAAAAATCATCGACGGCCATGCCGACATCCTGATTCACGAGGCAGTGATGCTCAAGCCGTGGTTCGAATTGATCCACGACCGCGGCGGGCGCTTCATGTCCTTTGACAAAGCCCTGCTCGACCACCTGGCCAAGGAATACGGCTACGGTTCGGCCAAGCTTCCCACGACCTTTGGTTACACCGGTGGCGACGTCGACTGCATCGACTGGGCAGACTGGCTGATCATCTGCCGCCGCGACCTGGACCCCGAAATCGCCTACCGCGTTTCCCAAGTCATGGCCGAAAAGAGGCGTGTGATTGAAAACCAGTACCGCTGGATGCCGATCAAGCACTCTCCCATGATCTACCCCATTGACGTGAAAGCCATGTTTGAGACCCCCGGCGTCGAGTACCACGAGGGTGCACTGCGCTACTACGCAGACAGCAAACAGACCCAGAAAGCCGCCTGAGGTCAGAGACCGTATGGACCAAGTCACTTCCGCAGGCCCGAAGCCGGGCTTGTCTGATGACGCATTTGCCCTGTTGCAAGACATCGTAGGGCGCAAGGGGGCGCTGACCGTCGTCGACATGCTCGACGACGACGCGGCGCTTCGGTATCGCAGCTTTTTCCCGGTCGGAGAGATGCTGATCGGACTGCGCTTCTACGAGAACGATCCTTCTCGGCTGGGCATGCGAAACGGCAACACGCTCAAGATCGTTGACGGAAAAATTGCAGTGGAGCCACGCCGGCACATGATGTTCACGCCGCCACTCGTGCCGCACCGCTCGGAACATATCTATGGCTTCTGGCATATCAACGACGAGCAAGAACTCGCGATGAACCTCACCCTGAGTGAGA
This sequence comes from Ramlibacter sp., assembly GCF_029866045.1. GTDB lineage: Bacteria > Pseudomonadota > Gammaproteobacteria > Burkholderiales > Burkholderiaceae_C > Ramlibacter. The sequence goes on from NZ_JARXAB010000095.1 coordinate 30,508, forward strand.
CCCGGCGCGTCACCGTGTTGATCGAGGGCTTCCCGAAGCGCGGCCGCCGTGACCGGTTCGCCTGGTTTTGCACCAGTTGCCTGAACCCCCTGTACATGCGCGAAGTGGAAACCGGCCGCGTGGGCCTGCCCGGTTTTTATGCCGTCGAGGAAGACGCCTTTGAGGTGTTTAATTCCGAACTGAGCCTGCGCACTTGCAAGCGATGCGGCACGGTTCATCCGCACGCTTATTCCATCTTCACCTGGAACGACTCAGAAGAACAAAAAGCCGCGCGCGCCGCTTCCTGATCGCCATTCAGCCACCATCCAAGAGGAGACACTCCATGAAAGCCACAGACAAGACACAACGCCGGCAACTGATTCGGGCCGGCCTGGGGGCCGCCGTATTGCTGGCTGCGCCGGCCTATGTGCGTGCACAAGCCCTCTCGCGCCCCAACATCATCGTCGCGCGTCCGCTCACGGTGCTCAATCATGCCGCCGCTGTCGATGCCGCGCTGCGCATGGATGCGTTTAAGGCCGAGGGCCTGAACGTCACGGTGAGCAACTTCAGAAGCTGGAGCGAGGTGACGCAGCTGACCATGAGCGAGCGTGGTGTGTTCGGTCTGGGTGCCAACACATTGATCCGTGCGGTGATGGGGCAAAACGCTCCCGTGCGCCAAATTGCCATGGTCTCCACCCTGCTGCCCTACAACTTCTGGTCGCGCCCGGGCAGCGGCATTGACAAGTTCTCCGACCTCAAGGGCAAGCGCATCCAGACCGTGCGTCCTGGCGAGACACTCGATCTGGTCTGGAACGAGTTGCTCACCGACGCCGGCGTAGCCTTGACCGATGTGGTTCGCGTCGAAGGCTTTGACGGCTTTGGCGCGCTGGCCTCCAACACGGTCGACGCTGCGAACATGAACGACAGCCTGTTCGGCCGTGCACGCCAGCAGGGCTTCAAGAGGCTGATCGATTACAACGACTGGCGCAAGTCCAAGGGTATGAAGAACGGGGCGGCCAACCTCGGCTGGTCCACAGGTACCGCAACGCTGGAAAACCATCCGGACACCGTGCGCGCCTTCTTGCGCGCGATGGTCAAGGCCACCCTGCGCATGCGCCAGGACAAGGCATTCACCATGGAAGTCATGACCGCTGCGCCCTACCGCATGGACGCAAAGACTGCCGAAGAATCCTGGGAACTGCACCGCGGTCACTGGATGATGCGCATGGACGCTTCTCGCGGCGACTTTGAATTTGACATTGAGAAGGCCGCCAAGGGCATGAACGTTCCCCTCAACCAGGTTCCCCGAGAAAGGCTCGTGGCTGCCGACCCCATTCGCACCGTTCTCAATGAACTGGGCGTGAACTTTGGCTGACCTGCGCATGTCCGACCTGCTTGAAGTTCACCAGATCCACAAGACATTCGATACGGCAAAGGGCTCGCTATCGGTGATTGAGGGCGTCTCCTTCACCCAGCGAGAGGGAGAGCTGATCACCATCGTGGGTGCCAGTGGCTCGGGAAAAACGACGCTGCTGCGAATCATTGCCGGACTCGAAACGTCCAACCAGGGCCATGTGAAACTGCAAGGTCAAGAAATCAATGGTCCTGGACCGGAGCGCTCCATGGTGTTTCAGCAGTCGGGGCTGATGCCTTGGCTGACCGTGGAGCAAAATGTGCGCTTCTCACTGCACACGCTGGGCCTGACTGACCAAGAGCAGTCGGCCCGGGTGCAAGACGCCATCAACCGGGTCGGACTCAAGGGCTTTGAGCAATTCGCGCCCAAGCAGTTGTCGGGCGGAATGCAGCAGCGGGTGGGCATTGCCCGTGCCATCGCGGTGAAGCCCAAGCTGCTTCTATGCGACGAGCCGTTCGCCTCGGTCGACGCCATGACCCGCCAATCGCTGCAGCATGACTTGCAAAAGGTGGTCGCAGAGGGCAACACCTCGGCGCTGCTGGTCACCCACGACATTGAGGAAGCGATCTACCTGGGCGACCGGATCATTGTCCTGTCTTCGCGTCCGGCCAAGGTGATGGAAATCATCCCTGTGGATATTCCACGGCCCCGAGCCCCGCTCGTGCGAACCCAGTCCTATTTCCAGGACCTGCGCGAGCACATTTGGAAAAAGCTGCAAATCCAGTGAAAAAGAATACTTCTCTTCCTGCTTGGATCTACAGCCTGCTGATCCTGGTGGTGGTGCTGTCCCTTTGGGAGGGACTGTCTCGCTACAAGATCATCAACCCGCTGTTCCTCAGTTCACCCACGGAAATCCTGGCAGCGGGTTACGACCTGATGAAGTCGGGAGAATTCTTCACGCACCTGCGACAGTCAGCCTATATCTACGTGGTGGGCGTGGTCGCGGGCTGCCTGGCGGGCGCGTTGCTCGGGCTGGCCATGGGCTGGTGGCGTCGCTTTGGCGATATCGTCGACCCGTATGTGGTGTTCTTTTCAGCCATGCCACGGGTTGCGCTGTACCCGGTTTTCATCATGCTTATGGGCGTGGGCAGCCTCTCCCGCATCCTGATCGTCCTGATCGGCGTGATGTTTCCGATGCTGTTCAACGCCTACGTGGGCGCCAAGCAGACATCCAAGCAACTGCTCGAGGTCGCCCAGGTGTTTGGCTACCGCCGCCATGAGATCTTCTACAAAGTGGTGCTTCCGTCTGCCATGCCCTACCTCATGGCGGGCTTTCGCAACGGGGTGACGCTGGGCATGATTCTGGTGGTGGTGTCCGAGTTCTTCGGGGCTTCGGGTGGCCTGGGCCAGCAGATTGCGGTGACCGCACAGTTTTTCCAGACTTCGTTCATGTACGCCTGGGTGATCTACACCTCCTTGCTGGCGCTTGCCTTTGTCAAGTTGACCGATTGGCTGGAGCGGCGCCTCCTGTGGTGGTCTTGACAGCCCGGCGGGCCTCCCGCTGACCGTGACTGACCCGAGCAGTTCTCCGGCGACCGACCCTGATCGGCTCTGGTCCTACCGCGCCTTTGCCAACTACTGGTTCGGTCGCATTGCGGCTACCGCCGGCCACCAGATGCTGGCGCTGTGGATCTCCTGGCGCTTGTATGAGTTGACGGGTTCCGCCTGGCTGCTGGGGATCGCAGGCCTGATTCAGTTCCTGCCCTCGCTGGTGTTCTTTCTTTGGGCAGGCGATCTGGCCGACCGGGTCGACCGCCGACTGATCCTTTTTGGGGTCATGGTCACCGAGGCCCTGAGCCTGATCCTGCTCGTCGTGGCCGAGGCCAGCGGTTGGATGTCCAGCGCGATGCTTTTGAGCATGTGCGTGCTACTGGGGAGTTTGCGGCCGTTCTTCATGTCTTCGCAGCAGTCGCTGGCACCGCGCCTGGTGCCGGGGAGATTGCTGGCACGTGCCATGGCCCTGAGCAGCGCCGGTTCGCAGGCGATGTTCATTGCTGGCCCGGCCATCGCCGGCTTGCTGCTGATTTGGGGAGCACTTCCGGTGCTGGTGCTGTGCGGCATTACCTTCTCGATCTCGGCCTTCTTCTTTCGCCGCGTGCACTCGGACTTCACCCCGCCACCGAGCCGCAGCCGGTCCCTCAGCGAGCTGTTCAGCGGCTTTCGCTTTGTGCGCAGTCACCCGTCCATCCTGGGGTCGATCACGCTCGATCTTTTTGTGGTGATGCTGGGTGGCGTCACGGCGCTGCTGCCCATTTATGCCAAGGATGTTCTGGCAGTGGACTCCTGGGGCTTGGGCCTGATGCGGGGCGCGCCGGCGATCGGCGCCCTCATCGTGTCGGTGGTTCTGGCGCGATGGAGCATTCAGCGAAAGGCCGGTCGCTATATGTTTGGCAGCGTGGTGGTGTATGCCGGGGCACTGATCGTGTTTGGTGTTTCGCACTCCTTGGCGCTGTCGGTCGTGGCGTTGGCCATTAGCGGTGCGGCCGACATGGTCAGCGTGGTCATTCGCCAGTCCCTGGTCCAAATCGATACGCCAGACGAGATGCGCGGAAAAGTCAGCGCCATCAATTCAGTGTGTATCGTCGCCTCGAACCACCTAGGGGATTTTCGGGCCGGCATGACTGCCCACGGTCTGGGGGCGGCCGGAGCGGTCACCGTGGGCGCGGTGGGGAGCCTGCTGGTCGCCGGGCTTTGGATCCGGTGGTTCCCGCAGTTGTGGCGGCGCGAGACGCTCAGCGGCGATAGGTAGGCGGGGGGCGCCGGGCACATGCCGCAGGCCCCAACAGAGGCGACCTATCGGCTGTCTGCTTGCCCGTTCAGGCGCGCCATGTGCATCTCGTGCAGCGTGATTTTTCGCACCTCGGACTGGCTGGTCATGATGTGTGCGCTGAGCAGCATGACCGCCTGCTCGGCTCGCTTGGCCTTGACGGCGCGCAGGATCTTTCCGTGCTCCTCGTAGGTGAGGTCGATACGCGGCTGCTTTGTAAAGTCAAGCCGGCGGATCACGCGGATACGCTCAGTCACATCGCGATGGACACGCGCCATTTCGGCATTTCCGGCGGCACTGACCAGTGCGCAGTGGAAGGCCTCGTCCCATTGCGCGACCTGATGGGTGTCGCTGCTTCGCTGCGCCACCGGTACCAGCCAGATCTGTGACAGGGCATCGATCTGTGTCCGGTCGACTTGGCTGTAGCCCTCGCAAATGCGCCGAACCGCGGTGGTCTCCAGCAGCAGGCGAAGGTCATAGAGTGCGTCATAACGGGCGAAGTCGAACGGAAGTACCCGCCACCCGCTGCGAAACAGCACCTCCACATGGCCCTCTTGTTGCAGGCGGAACAGGGCCTGGCGAACCGGCGTGCGCGACACACCCAGGCGCTCACAGATCTCGTTTTCTGTGAAGCGGTCTCCGGCGACGAGCTGAAAGTTCTCGATGTCGCGCTTGACCTGGTAATACACCGCCTCTGCGCGTGAGCCCTCGCGCTGGCCGCTGGGTTTGATGATGGCTTCCATGGCTGGCCCTTAAGTCGCCCGGACGGTCGCAAGCAAATCAGCGCTGGACGCAGTCCAACCCACGATAGCCCCCTGCGCGCGGATCATCTCGAGGGTGGCGGCCTTGAAATGCGCGAAATAGCTCTCGGTGCAATCTTCGAGCAGCAAGCAGTCATAGCCGCGGTCGTTGGCTTCACGCATGGAGGTCTGCACACAGACTTCCGTCGTGACCCCCATGAAAATGAGGTGGCTGACTCCTGCCTCCTGCAGGCGCTCGTGCAGACCGGTGCCGTAAAACATGCCCTTGCCTGGTTTGTCGATCACCCATTCGCCGGTCGCAGGCGCCAGGGCGTCGATGATTTGGCTGCCAGGCTCGCCTGCCACGAGGATGCGCCCCATCGGACCGACATCACCAATACGCAAGGTGGGCTGACCGCGCTGGCGTTTGGCCGGCGGGCAGTCGGACAAGTCGGCCCGGTGCGCCTCGCGTGTGTGCAAAACCTTGGCTCCGGTGGCGCGCCAAGCCGCAAGCAACTCCCTGCACGCCGGCACGATGGCAGACAAGCGGGACACGTCATTGCCCAGGGTTTCACCAAAGCCACCGGGTTCAATGAAGTCGCGTTGCATGTCGATGATGACAAGGGCTGTGCGGGAAAGCTCGAACTCGAACGCGAAAGGGTTGGCCTGTAGGCGCATCAGGCAGCCTCAACTTCTTCTTGATCTTGCGTGTGATGCCCGCCACCCATGTAGGCGCCAAGCACATGGCGCTGCGCGTCCGCAGCCGCTGTTTCGTGGACGATCCGGCCTTCACTCATGACCACAATGCGGTCGGCCAAGCCGAGGAGTTCGTCAATGTCTTCACTGATCAAAAGGATAGCACCCCCTTTGGCGCGCACGCCGAGGATGCGCGAATGGATTTCGCGTACCGCAGCGAAATCCAGACCGAAAACCGGGTTCATCGCGATCAAGACCTGGATTTCTCCGGCCAGTTCGCGCGCGAGCACCGCACGTTGCACATTGCCGCCGGAGAGGCTGGCGATGGGCGCGCCCTCCCCCTGCGTCTTGATGCCGTACTCGGAAATCCAATCCCGGGCACGCTGCCGCCACAGCCCCGGCCGCAGCCAGCCGCCGCGACTCAGGGGAGCTACATCAAAATCGCGCAGGGCCATGTTGTCCGACACGCTCATCGCGCCCACGCAGCCATTGCGCAGCGGCTCCTCCGGCAGGCTGCGCAATTTGAGCTGCCGGTTCTGGGCGCGCGAACCTTGGTAGGGAACACCGAGAACCTGGACGGCCCCGGACAGGCGGGCGCGCTGACCGACGATCGCCTCCATGAGTTCGCGCTGGCCGTTGCCGGACACGCCCGCCACACCCAAAATTTCTCCGGAACGTACGGCAAAACTCACCCGCTCCACGGCCACCGTGCCACGGTCTCCCAGCACACAGAGGTCACGCACCGCAAGCCCGGCCTGCGAATCCCCAGAGTCGGCGCCAAGGGCGTCCGCACGAGAAACCGGCTCGACCGGCGGCCGAATGACATCTGGCCCGGCCTCGCTCGCCTGAGCGTGCTCGTACCCAATCATCGCCTGCGCCAGCAGCGCAGGCGTCACCTCGGACACCGCACTGTGGTGGACCGCTTTGCCGCGCCGAAGCACCGTCACATCGTCGGCATAGGCCATCACCTCGCGGAACTTGTGGGTAATGAGCAAGACGGTGCACTGACCGCTGCGGGCGAACTCGCGCACATGGCCCAGGACTTCATCCGCCTCCTGCGGGGTCAGCACCGAGGTGGGTTCATCCAGAATCAGCAAACGCGGCTTCAGGTACAGCTGCTTCAACAGTTCGAGCTTTTGCTTTTGACCGGCCGCCATCGCTCCGGGGTAAGCGTCCAGATCCATGCGAAACGGCGTTGTCTGCATGAACGCCGCCAGGCGCTCACGCTCGCGCCGCCAATCAATCCAGGCGGGCACTTGCCCCCCCGCCAGCAACAGGTTTTCCGCCACTGTCATGCCAGGCGCCAGTGTGAAATGCTGATAGACCATGCCGATGCCCAGCGAGCGGGCCATCACAGGGTTGGCAATTTGTTGCTCGCGGTCATCACAGAGGATGGCGCCCTCCTCGGCTGTGTGAAAGCCTGCGATGCACTTGACCAGCGTGCTCTTGCCCGCGCCGTTCTCGCCCAGAAGGGCGTGAACCGTGCCGGGTCGGACATCGATCGACACCTGGTCGAGCGCGGTAAAGCTTCCAAACCGCTTCGTGAGCAGAAAGGTCTGGAGCGCCATCGCGCCCTCAGGAGCCACCGGCGGGTTGATGCGAACAACGCTCATAACAGGCCTCTAGCCCAGAGCGGACAGCAGGGACGCCGAATCCGCATGGGCGCCGAACACGCCGTGCTGCATCGTGATCATCTTCAACGCCGCTAGGTGGTTGCCATGGTCGGTGGCAGCGGTGCCGTCCGACAGCATGAGGCATTCAAAGCCGCGGTCATTGGCCTCGCGCATGGTGGTGTGCACGCACACGTCGGTGGTAATGCCGCACAGTACCAGGTTGTCAATGCCACGGGTACGCAAGACGAGTTCAAGGTCGGTTGCGCAAAACGAACCTTTGCCGGGCTTGTCGATGATCACCTCACCGGTCTGGGGAGCGAGCTCGGGGATGATTTCCCAGCCGACTTCGCCGCGCACCAGAATCTTTCCGCAGGGCCCCGGGTCGCCAATTCCGGCACCGATCTGCCGCGATCGCCAACGCTTGTTGGCCGGCAGATCCGAGAGGTCGGGGCGGTGGCCTTCCCGGGTGTGAATGATGTGGAACCCCAACTCACGCATACGCGCCATCGCGCGCTGAATCGGCTCGATGGGCGCCCGGGTGAGCGAGATGTCGTAGCCCATGGAATCCACATAGCCGCCCACACCGCAAAAGTCGGTCTGCATGTCAATGACGACCAGTGCGGTGTTCTCGGGCCGCAAGTCGCCGTTCCAGGGCCAGGCATACGGGTTGGCCTGCACAAAGCGCTGGGTCATGGTCAGGCTGCCTTCTTGGGCAAAGTGGCCTCTGCAACCGCCATTGCGTCGGGCACCAGCGGATGCGGCTCAGGGCCGCGGTAGTGGCGTGTCGGCGCCGCAAACCCACAGCTTGTGCCGTCAGTCACCTGAACCTCCCAGGGCAGTTGGTAACGCCCGGCCGCCATGTCCTGCATGAAGGTGTAGGGGCAATCCTGCGCGCCGCCCTTCACCGCCACATAACCGCGGTGATAGAGCTGATAGATGTTGTTCTCTACACCCCAGCCGCTGCGGGCCTCACGCACAAGGTCCGGGCGCAGTTCGGCGGTGACGATCTCGTCCGGACGCCCGCCCCCCTCGACCAGCACGGTACCGTCGAAATTGCAGAACATGCCCTCCCCCATCGAATCGAAGGTGCCGTCGCTGCCACACATGCACACACTGGCGGTGTAGGCGAGGTTCTGGAAGGCATTGGCCTGGTTGGTGATCTTCCAGGCATGGCGAATCGGCGCGGTGTAGCCGGCGGTGCGGATGATGACCTCGGCACCCTTGTAGGCCGCCTCGCGCGCCATTTCCGGGAACATGCCGTCGTGGCAGATGATGAGGGACAGCTTGCTCCCCTTGGGCCCTTCACAGACCGGAATACCCAGGTTGCCCGGCTCCCAAGGTTCCACCGGAACCCAGGGGTGGAGCTTGCGGTAGTAAAGCCGGATTTCACCTTGGTCGTCGATGATCAGCCCGCTGTTGTACGGGTTGCCATGCGGGTTAGCTTCCATGATCGAGAAGCAGCCCCAGATCCTGTTTTGCTGACAGGCATTTTTGAAGGAAGCCACCTCCGGGCCGTCCAGGCTCACCATCAGCTCCGGCGCAGTGCTCATGCTCAGCCCGTGCAGCGAGTACTCGGGAAACACCACCAGATCCATGGTGGACTGGTTGCGGCGCGCCTTGGCCACCATTTGCACAATGCGCTGAACCTGCGCCGCCAGTTGCACCGGGGTGTCCACCACGGGCAGCTGCAGTTGCACCAGCCCCATCACCACGCCATTGGCTGATTTGTTCAAGCCTCCAAGACCGCTCATCGCTCTTCTCCTTTACTTTGCGTTGGCTGTGAGTTCGCCAGGGCTGCCGGCAGACGCCGTGCCGGGCCTGCAGGTACTCACCAAAATCAACAGGGTGAGCACATAAGGAACCGTGTTGAACAGGTGATAGCCCCACCCGATGCCGATCGACTGCAGCGCAGGGCCGATGGCACCGGCACCACCAAACAGGGCCGCTGCGGCAATGCAGCGCAGCGGGCTCCAGCGGGCGAAGATGACCAGCGCCACCGCAATCAGGCCCTGCCCGCTGGAAATACCCTCATTCCAGCTGCCGGGGTAGAACAGGGTGAGCGAAGCGCCCCCCAAACCGGCAATGGCCCCGCCGGCCATGGTTGCCCCCATCCGAATCCGTTTGACCGAGTAGCCCAGGGCACGGGCTGCGTTGGCCGAATCTCCGGCCATGCGTAACACCAGCCCGGCGCGGGTACGGCGCAGAACCCAGGCCATTGCCACCGCCAGCAAGAGGCCGATGGGGAGCAAGGCGTTGATCTGCAGCGCGGCGCGGACCGACGAGATGTCGCTCCAATCACCCAATGGCAGGGCCGGAATCTGAGGCGCCTGGGGCTGGATGAGGGGCTTGCCGAGAAAAAATGCCAGGCCCATTCCGAGCAGCATCAGCGCAATGCCCGTGGCCACATCATTCACGCGGGGCAGCGAGCACAGCGCCGCATGAAGACAAGCCAACGCGGCCCCGGCGGCTGCAGCCACCAGCACACCGACCCAGGCGGAGCCGCTGAGATAAGCGCCCCCAAAGGCCGCCATCGCCGAGAGCACCAGAACACCCTCGAGACCGAGGTTGATGCGCCCAGACTTTTCAGTCAGGCACTCACCCAGACTCACAAACAGAAAAGGTACCCCCACGCGCAGGGCACCGCCTGCAAGTGCCGCGAAAAGGGCGATCCACTGGTCAGCTGTCATGGTGAGCTCGAGGGGACTGATTGCCCACGCGCAATGGCGCTGGCACGGTCGGGGCCCGCAGGCTGCGAGAGCCTGCGCCAGACAGCTCGCCACTGGGCATCTCGCAATGCCTCACTGGCAAGAATGAGAACAAAGGCAATGCCTTGCAGCACCAGCACCGAGGCGTCGGGCAAGCCCAGCCGGCGCTGCAGCAAACTGCCCGCGGCGCCAAAGCCGCCGAACAGGATGGCCACCGGAATGACGGCGATCGGGTTGTGTCGTGCAATGAAAGACACCAGGATCCCCGCGTAGCCATAGCCCGCGATCAACGATGCATTGGCAGCGTTGTGAACCGCCACCACCTCCACCGCTCCGGCCAGGCCCGCACACCCCCCGCCCAGCAAACAGGCCAGAAGCACCAGGCGGGAAGCCGGCATGCCCACGAGCTGCGCCGCGCGCGGATTACCGCCCACCACACGGATCGAAAAGCCCCAGACGGTGGAACGCAGACCAAGACCCAGAAAGACACACAAGACCACACCCAGGGCCAGGCCCCAATGCACCTCGGAGCCGAAAATTCCGCCCATGCGAAGGGATTCTTCCAGCGGGAGGGTCGACGGCTTGTTCAGACTGGCCGGGTCCCGCAGCGGGCCCTCCACCAAGTGCTTGAAGAGGCCAATAGCCACATAGGCCAGCAGCAGGCTGCTGATGGTCTCGTTGATGCCCCGGTACTCGCGCAGAGCGCCAGTCAGGGCGATCCACAGCGCGCCCGCAAGGATGCCGGCCATGCAGACCATGGAGAGGCCGGCCAGCCCCGAGGGGACTGGCATGACCATGGGAAGTGCCGCGCCGGCCAAGCCCCCGAGCACCAACGCACCCTCACCGCCAATGACCACCAGGCCAGCGCGCGCAGGCAGCGCGACGCACAGCGCGGTGAGCATCAGCGGCGCGGCCCTCTGGAGGGTGTTTTGCCATGAGAACCAGTCCCCGAAGGCGCCCTTGAACAGAAGGGCCCAGAGCTCCAGGGGATTGACGCCGCCGATGGCGACAAAGCCGCCGAAGATCAGCAAGGCCGCCAGCAGTGCGAGCACCGGCAGTCCGACGTCGATCAGCGTTTGTCGCATGGCAAAAGGCTCCAGCGTGCGCGCTTGGCGATCAGATGGAACCGATCACGCCTTCGACCAGGTAGTTCATCTTCTCGAGCTCGATGTCGGTCTGCTTGAGCGTCTTGCCACCGGCGATCACCACGTTGCCCTTGTTGTCCTTGAGGCCACCCGTGCCACCCTTGAAGATGTCGAAGCTGCCAGCAATCATCCTGCTCTTGATGTCGTCGGCATTCTTCTTGGCCGCGTCGGTCACCATCGAGCCGTAGGCCGAGGTCTTCACATAACCTTCCTTCAGACCGCCACGCAAGAAGTTGGGGTGCGGCTTTCCGTCCCGTGCTGCGTCGATGATCGTCTTGTACGCGGTCAGCCAGTTCCACTCCGCACCGGTGAGGTACGCGTTCGGGGCCAGCCTGGCCTGGCTGGCGTGGTAGCCGCACACCATCTTGCCGCGCTTTGCAGCGGTCTCCACCACCACTTTGGGGCCATCCACGTGCATGGTGAATACGTCCACGCCCTGATCGGCCAGGCTGTTGGTGGCCTCGGCTTCCTTGACCGGCATCGACCAGTCACCCGTGAAGATCACGCTGCAGGTGATGCCCGGCTTGACCGAACGTGCGCCCAGCAAAAACGCGTTGATGTTGCGCAGCACCTGCGGAATCGGCTTGGCCGCCACAAAGCCGATCTTGTTGCTCTTGGTCATGTGACCGGCCACCACGCCATTGAGGTACTGGCATTCGTCGATGTAGCCGAAGAAGCTGCTCACGTTCTTGGGGTGCTTGCCCTCGGTCCACAGGCCGCCGCAGTGCGAGAAGCGCACCGCATTGTTCTTGGGCGCCAGCGCCAGGATGTGCGGGTCAAAGTAACCGAAGGAGGTGGGGAACAGCAGCGTCGCACCGTCCTGGGAGATCATGCCGGTCATGCTCTTTTGCACGGCAGCCGTCTCGGGCACGTTCTCTTCTTCGACCACTTTCACGCCGGCGATCTTCTTGAGTTCAGCCGCGGCCTGGGCGTGGGCCTGGTTGTAGCCAAAGTCATCGCGCGGGCCGACATAAATCACGCCGACGGTCAGCGGCTTTTGCGCCAAGGCAAGCGAGCTCAGCCCGCCAAGGGTGCCTGCTGCGCCGAGGGCAGCCAGTGATTTCAGCGAGGCGCGGCGATTCATGGAATGGTCAGTCATGAGGAACTCTCCAGGTAGGTTGAGGGACATTAAAAAAGGGAGCGAGATTCATGCCAGCGGTCTGCACGAGGAACTCAAGTCACGCATCCAGCAGGCTCACATGGGCGGAGACCACCCGCCAGCCGGCGGGTGTTCGCATCCACGTCTGGGACTGCCTTCCGGTGCGCTGGCTGCCGGTGCGGCGAAATTCGGTGTTGGCGGTCGCGAAGTCGCGGCCATAGGTGGTAATGACGGTGTTGAAAATCTCACGCGCCAAGCCTTGCGACGGGCGCGCAGACCGAAAGGCCTCGATGGCGGAGTACCCGTACAGGTTCTCCGTGACGCCATAGCGGATGGTGCTCGGGTCGTTCCAGAACAACTCGTCCAGAACAGCCACATCGTTGCTCACCAGAGCCTGCTCGTAGCGCATGAAGACCGTGGTCATTTCACGCACCACTTCGGGAAGATTGATGTCCAATTTCGGGGAATTCACAGGTCAGCCTCCTTCAGTCCAGCCACACCGGCCTGCTGCAAATGCCAGGCAGCACGCAATGCGATGTCTTCACGCCAGGGGGCGGCGATCAGCTGCACACCCAGGGGGAGACCGTCCGTGCCGTCCAGCCACATCGGTGCGGCGACCACCGGGCAGCCGGCGGCGGATATCGGTTGGGTGAGCAGCCCCATCGAGGGGCGGCAGGGCAGCCGCGTGCCCTGGATGTCGATCCACTCGGTGCCAATGGGCGGTGCGGCAACCGGCGTTGCCGGGGCCACCAGCAGATCCCACTGCTGAAACAATGCGTTGACGCTGTCCCGGTAGCTGCGGCGAAAGCGCTGGGCGCGCACATACCAGTGCGCGGGCTGCAAGGCACCGGCAATGAAGCGGTCCACCGACAGGGGCTCAAAGTCCTGCGCGCGATGACGCAAGTCCTCAAGATGCAAACTGCCGCCCTCGGACGCGGTGATGACAAATGCGCAGGCCCGCCCGAGCGCGGCGTCGGGCCAGATCACTTCGCCCGCAGCGCCCAGGGCATTTGCGGCGGCACTTGCAGCGGCGCGCGCCGCTGCGCTGGCGTTGTCATGAAAGTACCCGCCGAGGATGCCAACACGCAAGCCCTTCACGCCATGCCCCAGGGTGGGGCTGACGGGCTGCACGCGTGTGGCGTGGCAGCCCGGGTCGAGCGAATCGGGGCCTTGCATCACGTCGTAGGACGCAGCCAAAGTCTCCACGCAGTGGGCGAAGGGCCCCAGGTGGTCGATGCTG
>NZ_JARXAB010000134.1 GCF_029866045.1 Ramlibacter sp.
CACTGCCGGCATCGTCAGCGCCAAGCAACGCGACACCGGCGACTACCTGCCCTTCATCCAGACCGATGTGGCGATCAACCCCGGCAACTCCGGCGGCCCCCTGATCAACCTGCGCGGCGAGGTGGTGGGCATCAACAGCCAGATCTATTCCCGCTCGGGCGGCTTCATGGGCATCTCCTTCGCGATCCCGATCGACGAAGCCATGCGCGTGGCCGACCAACTGCGCAGCCCGACCGGCCGTGTGAGCCGGGGCCGCATTGGCGTGGCGATCGACCAGGTTACCAAGGACGTGGCCGAATCCATCGGCCTGGGCCGGCCCCAGGGCGCTCTGGTGCGCAGCGTGGAGTCGGGCTCGCCGGCAGACAAGGCCGGCGTGGAGGCCGGCGACATCATCCTGCGCTTCGACGGCAAATTGATCGAGCGCGCCAGCGACCTTCCGCGCCAGGTTGGCAACACCAAGCCGGGCAGCCGTTCGACCGTGACCGTGTTCCGGCGCGGCGCCCAGCGTGACCTCTCCGTGGTGGTCGCCGAGATAGAGCCCGACCGCAGCGAGCGCCGCGCCAGCGCGCCGCAGCGAGAAGAACGTCCGCGCGGTTCGGCGGCGGCACAGTCCCTTGGCCTGACCGTTGCCGAACTCACCGAAGCGCAACGTAAAGAGCTCAAGTTCAAGGGCGGCGTGCGGGTGGAGGCGGCGGCCGACGCGGCCGTCCGCGCTGGCATGCGCGAGGGCGATGTCATCGTCTCGGTGGGCAATGCGGAGGTGGCCAATCTGCGCGAGTTCGAGGCAGCCATCGCGCGTGCTGACCGCAGCCGGCCGATCGCTTTCCTGGTGCGCCGCGGCGAGCAGGCGGTTTATCTGCTTGTCCGCCCCACCCGCTGATGTCTGGCCCGGGTCGCGGCCCCAGGGCTGGCGGCCCAGGCGCTGGCGGAGCCGGGCAGGGCGGTTGGAAGGACAGGGGTATAGCCCCTTACCCCGCTCGGGATTACCGTCTTTCCCAGGCTCTGAAAGCCCCTGAAAAAAAATATTTGGACCCTCCAGGCTCGCACCAAAGTATGAGTAGGCGCTCACAAAGCCAGGACCTAAACACCTTTTCGATAGAATCAGGGCCTTGTTACTGCGTCTCCGGGGCATATTGAAACAGGGGCACGATCACGATGCGGGATGGACTCAGGATAACCACCGCTCGTCCACAGATCGCCCACATGTTGTCCCAAGGTCACCCTCCACCATCTGTTAATAAGCTGTGAATAAAAGCCTTGTTGTTGGCCTGCAACTCCCCCGGGGGGCTTGCTCCCGGCTGTACGCCGGGGGGTTTTTGCCTACAATGAAGCTCCAACCTTCGCAGTTGCCAATGATTGTTGGTTCAGGGCGCGTCGTCTTTCGACGCGCCCTTTTTTCTTGCCCGCTTCCCTTTGAAGCCCTTTGAATTCAATCACTTAAGTCCGCTGTCTTGATGAATCACATCAGAAACTTTTCGATCATTGCGCACATCGACCATGGCAAGTCGACGCTCGCCGACCGCCTGATCCAACGCTGCGGTGGACTGTCTGATCGCGAGATGTCAGAGCAGGTACTGGATTCGATGGATCTCGAGAAAGAGCGTGGGATAACCATCAAGGCGCAGACCGCCGCACTGCAATACAAGGCGCGTGATGGTCAGGTCTACAACCTCAACTTGATCGATACGCCCGGTCACGTCGACTTCTCGTACGAGGTCTCGCGTTCGCTCTCCGCTTGCGAAGGCGCGCTGCTGGTGGTGGACGCCAGCCAGGGCGTGGAGGCGCAAACAGTCGCCAACTGCTACACCGCGTTGGAGCTGGGCGTGGAGGTGCTGCCGGTCCTGAACAAGATGGACCTGCCGCAGGCCGATCCAGAGAACGCCAAGGCCGAAGTTGAGGACGTGATCGGCATCGACGCCTCAGAAGCCATTCCCTGCTCCGCCAAGACCGGCATGGGCATCGACGAAATCCTCGAGGCCATCATCGCCAAGGTGCCGGCGCCCAAGGGAAACCCCGATGCTCCGCTGCGCGCCATGATCATCGACAGCTGGTTCGACAGCTACGTCGGCGTGGTGATGCTGGTACGGGTGGTCGACGGCAGCCTCAAAAAGGGCGAGCGCATCAAGCTGATGGCCGCCGACGCCTTCTTCGAGGCCGGCAGCCTGGGCGTGTTCACGCCGGGTAACGAGCCGCGCGATTCGCTGAACGCGGGCGAGGTGGGCTACATCATTGCCGGCATCAAAGAGCTGACCGCCGCCAAGGTGGGCGACACCGTCACCCTGGAAAAGAAGCTGCCGAACAACGCCGGCCCGGCCACCGAGGCGCTGCCTGGCTTCAAGGAGATCCAGCCGCAGGTCTTTGCCGGGCTGTACCCGACCGAGGCCAATCAGTACGACTCCCTGCGCGACAGCCTCGAAAAGCTCAAGCTCAATGACGCCTCGCTGCACTTCGAGCCTGAGGTGAGCCAGGCCTTGGGCTTTGGCTTTCGCTGCGGTTTCCTGGGTCTGCTGCACATGGAGATCGTGCAAGAGCGCCTTGAGCGGGAGTTTGACCAGGACCTCATCACCACCGCCCCCAGCGTGGTCTACCAGGTGGTCAAGGGCGACGGCGAAGTGATCATGGTGGAGAACCCCTCCAAGATGCCCGACCAGGGTCGCATCGAGGAGATCCGCGAGCCCATCGTGACAGTGCACCTGTACATGCCGCAGGAATACGTGGGGCCGGTCATGACCCTCGCCAACCAGAAGCGCGGCGTGCAGTTGAACATGTCCTACCACGGGCGCCAGGTCATGCTCACCTATGAGCTCCCCCTGGGCGAGATCGTGCTGGACTTCTTTGACAAGCTCAAATCGGTCAGCCGGGGCTACGCCTCGATGGACTATGAGTTCAAGGAGTACCGCGCCTCGGACGTGGTGAAGGTCGACATCCTGCTCAATGGCGAGAAAGTCGACGCGCTGTCCATCATCGTGCACCGCAGCCAGTCGCAATACCGCGGTCGTGCGGTGGCAGCCAAGATGCGCGAGATCATCAGCCGGCAGATGTTTGACGTGGCCATCCAGGCGGCCATCGGCGCCAATATCATCGCGCGCGAATCGATCAAGGCGCTGCGCAAGAACGTGCTGGCAAAATGCTACGGCGGCGACATCAGCCGCAAGCGCAAGCTCCTTGAGAAACAAAAAGCAGGCAAGAAACGCATGAAGCAGATCGGCTCGGTTGAAGTTCCCCAGGAGGCCTTTCTTGCCATCCTGCAGGTCGAGGATTGAGGGTCATTTCATGCCGCTGCTGACCGCCATCGTCCTTGCCGCTTTCGTTGCCTACGCCGGTTCCTGGTACACCGGTGTCATCGAGGGCAACTTCGCGCTGCTGCTTTTGCTGGCTACCACCGTCACCGGTGTCTACTGGCTTGGCGAGCGCTTTTACTTCCTGCCTCGTCGGCGCGAAGCCGCGGCCCGCCTGGAGGCGGAGGCCGCCGCCCGCCGCGCCAGCCTGGCTGCCCAGGGCATCACACAAACCGACAACGCCGATCACCTGGCGGCCGCGCGCGACAAGCTGCTGGCCCAGCCCTGGTGGCTGGACTGGACCGCCGGGCTCTTTCCGGTGATCGTCGCCGTCTTTGTGCTGCGCTCCTTCTTGTTTGAGCCCTTCAAGATTCCTTCGGGCTCCATGATCCCCACGTTGCTCGTGGGCGACCTGATTCTGGTGAACAAGTTCACCTACGGCCTGCGGCTGCCGGTGGCCAACACCCGCATCACCGAGGGCACGCCCCCGGCCCGTGGCGACGTGATGGTGTTTCGCTACCCGCCGCGTCCCAGCCTCGACTACATCAAGCGGGTGGTCGGACTGCCGGGCGACGAAGTGGCCTACCTGAACAAGCGGCTCACCATCAATGGCAAGCCGGTGTCCAAGGAAAGCCTGCCCGACTTCTTCGACAAGGACGGCATGCGCTACTCCAAGCAGTTCGAGGAACTTCTGGGCGACAAGCGTCACGGCCTCCTCAACGACGCGGACCGCCCCGCGTTTGTGCCGGGCGTCGAGCCCTTTCCCTTCCGCGAAAACTGCAGCTACACCGTCGAAGGCGTGACCTGCAAGGTGCCGGCCGGTCACTACTTCATGCTGGGTGACAACCGCGACAACTCGCTCGACTCGCGCTATTGGGGCTTTGTGCCCGAGGCCAATATCGTGGGCAAGGCCATCTTCGTCTGGATGAACTTTAGTGATTTAAAGCGCATCGGAAGCTTCCAGTAATTGCTGGTCCGCAGTACTCTTGTGCTCAGCACTGCCATCCAGACCCTGCCCGCCATGCACACGGCCCACCGCCCGTTCAACTCTGCGTCACACGCCGCGTCCGCGCTCGGCTTACGCAGCCGGGCAGCCGCGCCCAGCCGGATCGTTCGCCCCAGTCGCTTGGCTGGCTTGACGCTCTGGTCTTGGCTGGTGCTGCTTGGGCTGGGTGCCTTGTTTCTGGTCACTGGCGCGCGTTGCCTGCCGGTGCTTCTGGAGTACCAGGGCGTGACCAAGGCGGCCCATCGTGCCGCCCGAGCTGCAACCGTTGCCTAGGCGCGGGCCGAGTTTGATCGTGTCGCCCTGGTGGAGGGCGTTCGCTCGGTCCAGGGCACTGACCTTGCCATTGAGGGGAGCGCAGCCGGATTGAGGGTGCGCTTTGCCTACCAGCGCGAAATCCCGCTGGCTGGGTCTGCCTACCTGGTCTTCAAGCTCTCCGGGGACGCGCCATGAGCAGCCCCGGCGACTCACCCTCTCCTTTGCACGAGACGCTGCAGCAGCGCCTGGGTCACCGCTTTGCCGACACCGCGCTTCTCACGCAGGCGCTCACCCACCGCAGCTTCTCGTCCACCCACAACGAACGCCTAGAGTTCTTGGGCGACTCGGTTCTCAACCTGGTGGTTGCCGACCTGCTGTTCGAGCGCCTGCAGTCCTTGCCCGAGGGCGACCTTTCGCGTGTGCGCGCCAACCTAGTCCGGCAAGAAACCTTGCATCAACTGGCCGAGGGTCTTGAACTGTCCGACGTATTGAGTCTGGGCGAAGGCGAGTCGCGCTCGGGCGGTGCCCGCCGGCCATCCATCCTGGCTGACGCGCTCGAGGCGGTGATCGGTGCGGTGTACCTCGACGCCGGCTTTGACGCCGCTCGTGCCCTGGTGCGCCGGCTATTTGCCGACGTCGAGATCAAGCCTGAAATGCAGGCCGCCGCCAAGGACCCCAAAACTGAGCTGCAGGAGTGGCTGCAGGGCCGGCGCATGCAGTTGCCGATCTACCGCGTGGTGGGCACCCTCGGGGCGGCCCACAAGCAGACCTTTGATGTTGAGTG
>NZ_JARXAB010000083.1 GCF_029866045.1 Ramlibacter sp.
CCGTCCCCGCCGCCGGCCAAGCCCTCGGCGGCGCGCGCTGGAACCGGCTGGCGGCGCGGGCCCTGGCCGCAGTGCGCGAGACCAACCCCGAACGGGTGGTGTTGATCGGCCCCGACGACTGGAACCACCCGCGGGGCCTCGCCCGGTTGCGGCTGCCGCCAGACCGGCACCTGATCGTCGCCATTCACAGCTACGACCCCTTCGACTTCACCCACCAGGGCGTGCCCTGGCGCCAGCCGGTACTGCCCCTGGGCCGGCCTTGCTGCGACGACGCCCAGCGCGGGGCACTGCGCCAGGCCCTGGACACCGCCACCGCCTGGAGCCGAACCGCTGGCGTTCCGCTGCACCTGGGCGAGTTCGGCGCCTATCGCGAAGCGCCGATGGCGTCGCGCGCCGCTTACGCCCGCATGGTGCGCGAGGAAGCCGAGGCCCGCGGCATCGGCTGGGCGTGGTGGGAGTTCGCCTCGGACTTTTCGCCGGTGTGGGATGCCAGCAAGGGGCAGTGGGTGGAGCCGCTAAGGAGGGCGCTGGGGATTGCGGGTGAAACGCAGCGCCTGCGCTAGGCCATAGCGCCTGCGAGCGAGCGGCTGTCGGTTCCGCTGCGATCCAATTTCCACACTAAGTTCATAATGAACAATCAACGGTGTGGCCCATCCAATGCCGAGTGCAAGCCTGCGCCCCGCTCGGTCGCCCAGAAGCGGCCCACTTCAAATTGAGAACGCTGGGCGCAGCTTAGCGAGATAGATCCCAGACTTGACCGAAACACCTGTGCCCCCGACCAGCGCGCCCATGCCAATCCTCGCTGCGATCCGGCCTATGAGCAGCCGATGGCGTTGAACCAGCAGACCGTGCCCACCCAGGAGAGGGCGCGCCCCCCGTTCTGGCTGCTCGCCACCATCACCATGGGTGCGAGCATCGGCATTCACCTCATGGTGCCAGCCCTGCCCGTCGCCGCTTCAGATCTGGGTGTTTCCGCCGGTCAGATGCAGTTGGCCATCTCCGTCTACCTGCTCACGCTGGCCATCGGCCAACTGATCTGGGGGCCGGTCTCCGACAGTGTCGGCCGCCGCCGGGCACTGGTGGCGGGTACCACGCTCTTTACCGTGGGTGGCCTGGCTGCCGCCAGCGCACCCACGCTGGAGTTGCTGCTGGTGGCGAGGGTGGTGCAGGGGCTGGGCGCCGCCTGCGGCATGTCGCTGGGGCGTGCCATCATCCGGGACACGAGCGAGGGGGTGGAGATGATCCGCCTGCTGGCGCTTCTGGCACTCGTGGTCTTGCTATCCCCTGGGCTGGCGCCGATGTTGGGCGGTGCCATCGCCCATGGCTTGGGCTGGCGCGCGCTGCTCGGCCTTCTGGGCGCCGTGGGCCTGTTCAGCCTTTGGATGACGGTGCGACGCCTGCCCGAGACCTGCCCCTCGATCAAGCCCTTCGACGCCCGCCGCATCGCGGCCGACTACGGCAGCCTGGTGCGTGACCTTCGCTTCACCGGGCTGGCCCTGGGCACCGCGGGCCTCAATACCGCCGCCTTCGCCTTTCTGGCGGTGGCGCCGGTTCTTCTCACACGCGAGATGGGCCTGGGCCTGACGGAGGTCGGCCTGTGCTCGGGGCTGGTAATGATGGGGCTGGCCTTGGGCAACGCGCTCACCAGCACCCTCGTCCGACGTATCGCGCCGCACCGCCTGGCGGCGGTCGGCTTGTTGCTGGCGGTCGCGGGCGCGCTGGCCCTGCTCGCTCTGGAGATGGGGCAACAGTTGAATCTGACCAATATGCTCATCGCTCTGGTCACCCTGAACTGCGGCGCCGGTATGTCATCGCCGGTGATGACGGCGCGGGCCTATACCTTCCGGCCCACCCAGGCCGGCACCGCGGCGGGTGTGCAAGGCTGCACGCTCATGGTGATGGCCGCCGTTTCAGGCAGCCTGGTGAGTCCGGATTCAGACCCCGCATACAGCTGCGCGGTGGTGATGCTCAGTGTGGTGGTCGCTTCCTGCGGCTGCATCGCGCTGGCAACGCACCTGGCACGGCGCAGAGGCTGATTCGAGGTCAAGCCTCGCATTGACCTGGCAGCGTTGGCGCCAGAAATTCAGCGTGTGGACGCGCGCAAGGCCGTGGATCTGACCCAGCCTCAGGCCAAATCCCTCGGGGTCCGCCAGGATCCGTCGGGCACCCGCTGGCCCTTCTCGGCCATCAGCAACGCGCCCGCCATCGAGCTGCGCCGCAGGGGAATGCAGTAGCCTGGCATGCCGCGCTCGAAGCGCCAGCTCTCGGCCAGAGGACCGGCGTCGACCGAGTCGTAACCGATCTCGTCCAGAAATGCGATGACCTGCTGTCGTGCGGCGGCGTCATCGCCCGCGATCGGCAAGGCCCGGCGGTCGGGAGCGCCGCTGACGCTGCTGGCACGGGCATGGGGCACGATGTCCCGCGCCATGATGGCGTTGAAGACCTTGACCACCCGCGCGCCAGGCAACTGGCGGGCCAGCACCTGGCCACTGGTGTCCGTCATGGCGTCCAGCGCCGCGTCGGCGCCGTCGCGGCCGGGGTAGTGGTTGCAGGCGTCCATCACCACCTTGCCGGCGAGCGATGCGCCGGACAGCGTACGGCAGGCGTGAAAGGGAATCGCCACCAACACCATGTCGCCAAACGCGGCAGCCTCTTCGGCCGTGCCCGCCTGGCAGCCCAGTGCCGCAGCCACCTCCCCGAGCGTTTGCGGGCCGCGCGAGTTGCTCACCATCACCTCGTGGCCTTTTTTCAGCGCCAAGGTCGCGACGGCCTGCGCGATCAAGCCAGCGCCCAAGATGCCTAATTTCATTGCGTCCCCGCTTTCAAATACTATGCATGATGCATATTGTAGGCAGGCCCAGCCCGAACCGCCGCCCTACGTCGTAGACACTGCCCCCTGAAAGCCCTCGCCACCACCAACCCGAAGTACGGAATACTTGAGCCATGCGCCCCGTGACCGAAGCGACAACGCCCCCCCGGCGCCCGGCCCCGGGCCAGGTCATGCCCTTTGCCCGGGCCCTTGCCCTGCTGGCCACCTTCACCCCCCAAGAGCGCTGGCTCGGCCTGAGCGAGATGGCGAGGCGCGCGGGCCTGCCCTCCTCCACCGCGGCGCGCTTGGCGCGCGCGCTGGCGGCCTGCGGCTACCTGCATCACGACACCGAGGGTCGGCGATTTCGGCTCACCGCCTCGGTCATGGCCCTGGGCTACGGTGCAGCCGCCAACTCCGCGGTGCGCAAGGCCGCCCGGCTGCCGATGGCAGCGTTTGCGCGCCAAAACGACCTGCATGTGGTGCTTTGCGGGCGAGAGCGGCTTGACCTCATCGTGCTGGATAGCTGCGAGAGCCCACATCGCCCGCACCCACCGCTGAACCTGGGCCTGCATGTAGGCGCACGGGTCGGTATCGCTGCATCCCCCATGGGTTGGGCGCTGCTGGCGGTCTTGCCCGGGTTGGAGCGGCAGTACCTGTTGGACAGCCTGGAGCGCCGCGCGCCACGGACGTGGGCGCAGGAGCGGCGCCGCGCCAGTGAGGCCATGGGCCAGGTTCGGGAGAAGGGGTGGTGCAGTTCCAGTACGGTCGGAGAGGACGCCCTCACCGTGATCGCCACGCCGCTGCGAGACGCTGACCAGTCGCCCTTGGTGCTGGCCTGCATCGGCCCCAGCGAGGCGCTGGTACGCGCGCGGGTCGACCGGGAAATCGGCCCGCGGCTGGCAGGTATTGCCACCAGCATTCAGGACACGCGGGGCCTGTGATGACCACCGCTGAGACCGACAACCCAAGGACCGCATCGGTGCTGACCGCCTCCGTGCTGACCGTTCAGCGCGGCATGCAGGTCTTGCGGGCCTTCCACTCCGACCGACTGCCGCTGGGCAATGCGGAACTGGTGCGGCGCACCGGCCTGTCCAAGGCCACCGTGTCCCGATTGACCACCACTTTGCTTCAGCTGGGTTATCTGCGGCACGTGCCTGGCGGGCGCCAGTTCGAGCTGACCGTCGCGCCGCTAGCCATGGGACATGCCTACGCCGCCACCAGCGAGTTGGTCGAGCGGGCTGGCCCTTTTTTGCAGGAACTGGCCGACCGGCTGGAGGTCAACGCCACACTGGCCATGCCCGACGGCCTGGACATGCTTTATGTGGGCTACCGCGCAGGACGGCACACCACGACGCTGCGCTATGGCGTGGGCTCGCTGGTGCCCATGGGTCAGACAGCCATCGGCCGTGCCTATGTCTGGTCGCTGCCGGCCAGGCAACGCCAAAGCATGGTGGCTACCCTAGTCGCACAGGCAGGCCCGCAGGCCGATCAGGTGGAGGCCGGCATCGCGCAGGCCTTTGAGGACCTGGCGCAAAGCGGGATGTGCGGGGTCTTCGGCAGTTTTCGCCGCCACACCTTCGGCTTGGCGCGGCCGGTGCAGATTGGCCGGCAAAAGACGCGAATGGCGATGAGCTGCGGCAATGTCGCCATTCAGGGCAATGCAGCCGCCGAATACCGCCGCATCGCGCCGGCCCTGATGTCGGCCTCCTCCGCGCTGGAGGCCCTGCTGGCGGACCTGGACGACTTCGCTTGATCGGCCGGCGGGACCCGGCTGGTTCGCCTTTTCACCAAAGTACGGAACCAAGTCGCCCAGCTATTGACGGAAGCTTTCGCCTAATCGATTATGCATTATGTTCTTCATTGAACATCGCCGAAATCGATCAGAACAATCGAACAGCACACTAGGAGACAAGCATGAACACCCGACCCAAAACGACGGACACGCGCGGCCTGTCGCGACGTGACTTTTCATTGGCCTTGCTGGCCGGCGCAGCCGCTCCGGCATGGGCCCAGGGCAATGCCGCCCCCAGCTACCCCAACAAGGCCATCCGCATCGTGGTGCCGATCTCGCCGGGCTCGGCGACCGACGGCACGGCCCGCTTCGTCGCCAGCGCGCTGGGCACTGCCTGGAACACCTCGGTCGTGGTCGAGAACCGCCCCGGGGCGGGCATCATCCAGGGCACCGAGGTTGTCGCCAAGGCACCGGCCGACGGCTACACGCTGCTGTTCACCTACGCGGCCCACTACTCGCAGTCCTGGGTACAAGCCACCCCCTACGACCCGGTCAAGGACTTTGAACCGATCGCGCAGCTGATCGACACCCAGCTGATCCTCGCAGTCCGCACGGATTCACCGTTCAAGAACGTGGCCGACGTCATCGCCGCTGCCAAGCAAAAACCGGGCGTCTTGTCCTACGGCACCGCCGGGATCGGCACCACCGGGCATATGTGCGGCGCCATGTTTGAGCTGCTGGCGAAGGTCAAGCTCAATCACGTGCCCTACAAGGCAGCCAGCCAGGTGCCGATCGACGCCGCCAGCGGCCAGACCGACATGATGTTCGGCGGCACCTCCTCGGCCATGCCCCTGATTCGTGCCGGCAGGCTGCGAGCCCTGGCCGTCACCGGCACCACCCGGTCATCGAGCTTCCCCGAAGTGCCGACCCTGGCCGAACTGGGTCTGACCGGCTACGACGTCTCCTCCCCGGTCTGGATGATGGCGCCGCGCGGCACGCCGCAACCCATCATCGCCAAGCTGTCCGCCGAGCTCGTGCGGATTGCCAACGCGCCAGATTTCAAGGAGTACGTGATGAAGTTCGCGGGCGACCCCCTGCCGCTGACGTCCACCGTACTGGCCGCGAACGCCCCGAAGGAAAACGCGAAGTGGAAGCAGTTGGTCGAGATGACCAAGCCCGCTGCCCAGTGAGTCCCCACTCGCGTAGGGACGACGGTAGGCGCTCGCGTCTTCCCGGGCGTCCTCGCGGGCGTCTTCCATCAAATCCGGGGAGCCACCCAGGGGATAGGCTCCACCGCGGGCGGTGAGCGCGACCTCTCCCCCGCCGGCGGGGCCCCAGGGCGGGCCTTGGTCGCCGCTTGGCAACCGACGCTTCAGCGTGCTGTGGAGCATTTGGCTGGGCGCCAATATCTGCGTCTGGATGACGGAGGTGGCGGCCGCTTGGCTGATGACCTCTTTGACCAGCAGCGCGCTGATGGTGTCCTTGGTGCAGACAGCGGTGACACTGCCGGTATTCCTGCTCGCGCTGCCGGGCGGGGCGCTGGCCGACGTCATCAACCGGCGCCTGGGGCTGGTGCTCTCTCAGGCCTGGCTTGCGGTGGTTGCAGGGCTGGTGACCGCGCAGATGATCACTGGCAGCTTGACCCCGTGGTCACTTCTGGCGCTGATGTTCGCCTCCGGCATGGCCACTGCGCTGCGCTGGCCAGTGTTCAACGCCATCGTGCCGGAGATTGTGGTCCGTGAGCAACTGGCCTCAGCGCTGACGCTGCACGCGATGGCGATGAACGGCGCACGCGTGTTCGGGCCCATGCTCGCAGGGTTGGTGGTGGCGGCCTGGGGCACCACCTGGGTGTTCGCCATCGTTTGCGTACTGTCGCTGGGGTCGGTGCTCGTGCTGGTGCGCTGGCCTTATCGGGCGGCGCCTGCGCCCGAACACACGCGTCACTTGCTGCCGGCTATCAGGGATGGGCTCAACTACATCTTGCGCCACCCTGAGCGGCGCGCCGTCATCCTGCAATGCGGCTTGGTCTACATGGCGGTGACCTCGCTGTTGGCCCTGTTGCCGCTGGTGGCCAATTCGCTGCGCCCGGGAGACGCCGGGCTGTATGCCAGCCTCGCGGCGTCGGGGGCTGTCGGCGCGATCTGCGTGGGCCCCTTCCTTCACCGCACCAGGCAGCGCTACAGCAGCCAGACCATCGTCACCTGCGGCACGCTCGTCGTGGCCGCGGGCGTGCTGGGTGTGTCGGCTGTCGATCACGTGGGCGCCACGGTCGTCCTTCTTTTCATCACCGGCGCCGGATGGCTCAGCGCAGGCAACACACTCAGCGTCACCTTGCAGAGCAGGCTCGCGGACGCCTTTCGGGCCCGGGGCATGTCGGTCTTTCTCATGAGCATGATGGTGGGTGGGGCCCTGGGGTCAGCCAGCTTCGGTGCGTTGGCGGACCTCATCGGCCCGCGTGGCTCCCTGGCTAGCATGGCTGGTGTGCTGGCTTGCCTGGCTATCTTGTTGCGCCTGTTTGCCTCGGTCGATCCGAAGGCGGACTGAGCGCCTGGCGTTGCCCCAGTAGTTGCGCCTGTCGTGGCCCCAGTAGTTGCGATGGTCGTTGCGCCTGGTCGCTTCGGCTAATCCTTCGCGCCAGCGCCACTACCGTCCGCTCGCGATGCCCTCAACGCCAGCAGGGTGCGGATCGACATCAAAAAGCCATGCACCCCCAGCAGCACCAGCAGCCAGAGGGTGGCCGGGTAACTTTCCATCACCTGGTAGCCGACGATGAACAGCAGTACGCCGAGTTGTGCACCGCCGAAGGCGAAAAAATAACCGGCACCGATCGCGCGGGCTGCCTCACCCGCGGGTGCCAGCCGCACCACCTCGCTCACAAAGACGCCGGGCGAGCCCATGATGACGGACCCCAGCAAAAAGCTCAGGGCGCAAATGACGGCCAAAGGCCAGTCTGCGGTCATGAAGGGAAAGGCCAGCAGGCCCAGCACGCCAATGCCGTACATCAGCGTGAGCACCGCCGACCCCGAACCCAGCGCCTGGGTCGCCGCCCCCCAGGCCACCCGACCCAGCACACCGCCGATGTTCAGGCAGGCCAGGGCAATGCCGGCCGCCACCAGGCTGATGCCTACATGCTGCACCAACAGGGTCACCAGATAGGTGGTCAAGGTGAGTTGCACGCCGGAGATGGTCAGCACCGCCAAGCAGGTGTTGCGCAAGGGGGGCGAGCTCCAGATGATGCCGATGTCACCCCAGGCCCGGCCGCCGCCGGGCTCAGGCGCGCGGGCATCCGCCGGGAACCAGCGGCGCGGCACCTCCAGCAGTCCGGCCCCCAGCAGGGAGGCCAGCGCTGCCAGCAGCAAGGTGCCTTGCCAGCCCAGCGCCAGCGCCAGGCCGGGTGCGGCGAGGCCAGCGAGCACCCCGCCCAGGGGCAAGGCCGACTGCTTGAGCGAAAAGGCAAAGGCCCGGCGCTCGGGCGACACCGCGGCCTCCAGCATCTGGCCAGTGGCCGGATTGATGAGACCATAACCCAGCCCCAGCACCACCGAGGCCACTGCGATCACTGGCAGCGAGGGGACCGCCGACAGAGCCAGGCCCACTGCGCCGGTGGCGATGCTCAATTGAGTGGCGCGCACCGCGCCCAGGCGCACCACCAGCGACCCGGCGAACAGCGAAGCAATCGTGGCCGTGACGTAGACCAGTATCACCTGCACCCCGACCAGCGACTCAGTGACGCCCAGCCCCGCGGCCATGGCCGGCGCAATGGCGGGGACCACAAAAACCTGCAGCATCGACAGCGCATGCTGGCTGGTGGACCAGGCCAGCACCGGCACCAGCGGGGGGCGGTCAGCGGTGTTCATGCAGGTTGCATTATCGAGCCACAGGCGAGCCCGCCTGGGCAGGGTCGCCCACCGTTTCCAAGCAGGGTCAGCGCCTCTGCACGCAGCAGTCCGGTCAGGCTACACCGAGCGCTTGGAGGTAATGCCGCCGTCGACGGTGAAGATGGCGCCGCTGCTATAGGCCGAGCGGTCCGAGGCGAGGTAGACGAACAGGTCGGCCACCTCGGGCACGGTGGCTGGACGGCCCAGCGGGTACTTGGCCATCAACTCGCCAAAGCGCTCGGCGTCCCCCAGCAGCTTGGCTGCATGGCCGCGCATCACCTTGACGATGCGGTCAGTGGCCACCGGCCCGGCATTGACACCGACGACACGGATGCCGTCCTCCAGGCTGCGCCCACCCAGGGCGCGGGTGAACGCCATCAAGGCGGCGTTGCCGGTGGAGCCAGCGATGTAGTTGAAGTCTGGGTTCTCGCCGCCGTTGCCGATGTTGTTCAAGATGACACCGGCGCCACGCGCCTTCATCGCGGGATACATGGCCCGGCACAGGTTGATGTAGCCAAAGACCTTGAGCTCCCAGCCTTCGCGCCAGCGGGTCTCGTCCACTTCCCAGAGCGTGCCGCCCGGAATGCTGCCAGCGTTGTTGACAAGAACATCCACATGCCCCCCGAAAGCCATGACCTGGTCAATTGCGCCTGGCGCGGTGATGTCCAACGGCAGCAGGTGCACTTGCACACCGTGGGCTTGGCCAATGGTGTCGGCCACTGCGCCGAGCTTGTCCGCCGAGCGAGCCACGAGGTACAGCTCACAGCCTTCTGCAGCAAAGGCCTCGGCCAAGCCGGCACCGATACCCTGCGAGGCACCGGTGATCAGAATCTTCTTTGCACGCAGCCCGAGTTCCATGAGTGGTCTCCTGTGTTTTGTGAGGGGTGAATGGACGCGTCGCGATAACGCAGGCCACGATCGGTCGTAGTGTTCATGGCTGCCCGTCGATGTCGGCGACCAGGGCCTCGACGCGTGCCGCGGTCTCCGTTCTCAGGGCGGCGCGCATGGGGGCTGGCTAGTTGCGGGGGGCGTGCGCCCGGATTTCGTCCAACGCCGACGGGTTGTCCAGCGAGGACAAATCGCCGGGTGGCGCGCCGGTGTACACGCTGCGAATGACGCGCCGCATGATCTTGGAGCTGCGGGTCTTGGGCAGCTGCGTCACGGCGTGAACCGCAGCCGGACGGAAGGGCCGGCCGAGCTTGTCGGCCACCCGCTGGGCAACCTCGGCCAGCAGCGCGGCATCGGCCACATGCCCTGGCGTCGGCACGACAAAAACCACCAGCTTCTGGCCCTTCTCAGCATCGTGCACGCCAATGGCGGCGGCCTCGGCCACCGCCGGCATTTCCAGCGCCAACTCCTCAACCTCGGCCGGCCCCAAACGCTTGCCAGCCACCTTGAGGGTGTCGTCCGAGCGACCCATGATGAAGAAGTCACCCCCTTCAGTGCGCAAGGCCAGGTCGCCATGCACCCACAGGCCGGGGATGGTTCGCCAGTAGGTCTCGAGGTAGCGCTCGTCGTCCTGCCAGAAGGACTGGGTCATGCCGATGTAGGCGCCGCGAATTGCCAACTCTCCGACCTCGCCGGTGACCGGCTCTCCCTGAGCGTTGACCACATCGACGTCGACCCCCGGGGAGATGGTATTGAAGCCTGCCGGCGGGATGGGCCGGATCGGCACGCTGGCCAGCAAGCCGCCTGAGGCCTCGGTGCCGCCGGTGTAGTTCATGAGCGGGTGCTCGCCGCCGCCGAAGCGGCGCTGGAACCAGGCAAAGTGCTCAGGGTCAATGGCTTCGCCCGCGGTGACCAGCAGCCGCACGCTGCTGCGGTCACCCGCCAGCGCCTGGGCCTCATGCGCCGCCATCCCGCGGATCAAAGTGGGCGCCGAGCCGAAGTGGGTGATGCGGTGCCGCTCGACCAGGCGCGACATGCGGGACCAGTCGGGAAAATCTGGCGCGCCGTCGTAGCACACCAGCGTGGCACCACGCATCAGCGAGGCGCACATCACCAGGCTGCCGGCGATCCAGCCCATATCGGCTGGCCAGCAGAAGCGGTCACCTGGCTGGATGTCGAAGTGCACCAGCGCGTCGTGCGCGATCTTGACGGGAAAGTTGCCATGCGTGTGCACCACGCCCTTGGGCTTGCCAGTGGTGCCGGAGGTGTAGATCACCATGAAGGGATCGTTTGGGTCCATGGCCAGCGGCGCGCGGCCGCGACCGGCGCCCGCGCGTGCGACCGCCTGCCAGTCTCTGTTGAACGGGTCTGTTGCGGTAGCGGCGACGGGCGCAGGGCCCGGGTCGCCCTTCCAGACCACCTGCTTGACCGAAGGCAGCCGCTGCAGCGCCTCGCGCACCGGGGCTTGGACGTCGATACGACGGCCCCGCCGCCAGAAGCCCGTAGTGGCGAGCACCGCGCTGGCCTCGGCCGCAGCGAGGCGGGAGACGATCGCGTCGGCGCCGAAGCCGCTGAACAGGGGCACCACAATGGCACCGAGGCTGGCCACTGCCATGAAGGAAACGCTGGCTTCGACGCCGTTTTCCATCAGCAGACCCACCCGGTCCCCGGCGCCCACGCCAAGGTCGGCTAGGCCCGCGGAGAACTCACTGACCCGGGGGCCGAGCTCAGACCAGGCCACTGTCTGGACGCTGCCGTCCTCGCGCTCGGCGAGGATGGCCGGCTGGCCAAAGGTGACCGGGCGATCGGCCCAGGCCAAGATGGTGTCGACCCAGTTGAGGCGCCCGCCTGGAAACCAGCGCGGGAAGGCCGGACCGCGCACGTCGTCCAGGTAAGCCGAGGGCGGCGTGGTCCATCGGATCTCGCAATGCGCCATCACCGCGCGCCAGTAGTGTTCGGGCTCGCGCAGCGCCAGGGCCTGCAGGTCTTCGTAGCGGGCCGTGCCCAGCCGCGCCATTAACTGCGCAATGCCAGACTGCGTCAGGTGCCGCTCACGCGGGTGCCAGGTGTCGGATGCGTGGCTCACGCGGAGGCCCTCGCGAATCTCGCAGAAAGCGCCGACGGGCGTAAGGCGGGGGAAACGATGGCTGCTCCTTTCATGCGCAATTCCTTCAGGCGATCGATGAGGGGCGCAGGTCCACGCGCCCATGATTGAGGACCACCGCGCCACGCTCAAGGGCGGTGGTGCGCAGCGACACCTGGCTGCCGTCCACCCACAGTTCGGTGCGCAGGGTGTCGCCCGGCAAGGCCGGCGCGGTGAAGCGGACACGCATCGCGGCAAAGCGCGTGGCGTCGTAATCAAGCAGTGCGCGCAGCACCGCGTGGGCGGCAATCCCCATGGTGGCCATGCCGTGCAGGATGGGTCGGGAAAAGCCCGCCCGGGCAGCCACCGCCGGGTCGGCGTGCAGCGGGTTCAGGTCACCGCAGAGGCGGTACAGAAGCGCCGCCTGCGGCGAGGTGGCCAGGTCGCAGACCAGGTCGGGCGCGCGCTCGGGGATGGGGTGCGGCGGCGGCGGGCTGCCTTCGGAAGCGCCAGGCCCCAGGCCACCGTCGCCGCGAAGGAAATTGAGCTGGCGCGCGGTGGCAATCAGGGTCCCCGAGGTCACGTCGCGGATCTCGCGGACCTGCTGCAGAAATGCGCCACGCCCCTCCCCTCGGTCCCAGAGCGCGGTCACTCGGGTATGGCCGGTAGCATGACCAGTTGCCGGAAGCGGGGTGTGCAAGGTCAGTTCATGCTCGGCATGCACCACCTGTTCCCAGGCGATGCCGGTGTCGGGCTCACGCGCCCAGAAGCCGGGGTAGGCCAGCACATTGGCCAGGGTGGGCATGGCAACCAGGGCATTGCCGGACAGGCCCTCGTAGACATAGCGCAGCGGACCCGGGTCGAGCGGGTCGCTTCCCAGGCCCAGAGAAAGCGCGTAAAACTGGGTGTCGCGCGCGGTCCAGGCTTGCTCGATGATGGGGAAGGCCCGCTGCAGCAGGCGTGGGGGGTCAATTTGGCTCGGCATTGCGAGGCAGACCATACGGGGCGGCACCATCAGGGGTCAATCGGGGTTCGCCCAAGGTTCCGTACATCGGAGGCGACATGGCCGATCGCTGAGATTGGAATTTGATCTGTCTTCGTGGAGGCCACAGTACGGAACGTTGCTGCGAACAAGCTTGACTCGCGCGCTGGTTCGCGCCGACCATTGACCCATGATCCGAGACCGCGAAACACTGGACCTGCTGCTGCAGAACATCGCCCGATTCGTCCGCGAGCGCCTGGTACCCCAAGAGGATTCCGTAGCGGAGACCGACGAGATCCCCGACGAACTCGTGGACGAGATGAAACGCATGGGCCTGTTCGGGCTGTCCATTCCTGAGGAATACGGCGGCCTGGCGCTCACCATGGAAGAAGAGGCCCTGGCCGTTCTGGAGTTGTGCCGCACCTCGCCGGCGTTCCGCTCCATCATCGGCACCACGGTGGGCATTGGCTCCCAGGGCATCGTCTTTGACGGCACCGAGGAACAAAAGCGCCGCTACCTACCCGGCATGGCCACCGGCGAGATCATCGCGTCCTTTGCGCTGACCGAGCCCGAGTCTGGCTCGGACGCAGCCTCCCTGCGCACCACCGCCCTCCGCGACGGCGAGCACTATGTTGTCAACGGGACCAAGCGCTACATCACCAATGCGCCGCATGCGGGCGTGTTCACCTTGATGGCCCGCACCAACCCGGCCGACAAGAGCGCCTCAGGAATTTCGGCCTTCATCGTCGACGCCAAGAGCCCGGGCATCAGCTTCGGCCGGCGGGACAAGAAGATGGGCCAGCGTGGCGCCCACACCTGCGACGTGATTTTCGAGAACTGCCGGGTGCCGGCCGAGAACCTGATCGGCGGCAAGGAGGGCGTGGGCTTCAAGACCGCGATGAAGGTACTGGACAAGGGTCGCATCCACATTGCCGCAGTCTGCGTGGGCGTGGCCGAGCGCATGCTGGCCGACGCGCTTCGTTATGCCATGGAGCGCAAGCAGTTCGGCCAGCGCATTGGCGACTTCCAGCTGGTGCAGGCGCTGCTCGCCGACAGCAAGGCCGAGATCTATGCAGCTCGCAGCATGATGATCGACGCCGCCCGGCGGCGTGACGAGGGCCTGCCCCACACCACCGAGGCCTCCTGCGCCAAGATGTTCGCCTCCGAGATGTGCGGCCGGGTGGCTGACCGCGCGGTGCAGGTGTTTGGCGGTGCCGGCTACATGAGCGAGTACGGCATCGAGCGCTTTTACCGCGACGTGCGGCTGTTCCGTATTTACGAGGGGACGACCCAGATCCAGCAAATCCTGATCGCGCGCAACATGATGCGCGACGCGGCCTGAGCTAGCGGGCCTGGGGCGGCGCGCCAGGGTCAGCATCGCGGCCCAGCGGCGGAACCTCCGGGGGTGGCGCGATGTGCTGCTGGCGGATCTTCCATTTCCCGTCTGGCATCTGCTGCAGCAGCCAGGTGGTGCGAACGGTGGAGCCGGTGCGCTCGCCATCGGCCAGCACGAAGCTGAACTCTCCCCAGCCCTGCGCGAGCAAAAATCCTGCGCCGGCCTCGACGAAGTGCTGGTCCCGCAGGGCCAATTGGCAGACGGTGATCACGCCGACATACGACTCGAAATAGGCTCGGATCGCGTTGCGCCCGACCGCGTGGGTCGGGCGTCCACCGAAGAACAGGCCATCTTCGGTGAAGCAATCGGCGTAGGCCGAGGGGTTCCAGCGGAGGCCAGCGGCGTTCCAGCGCTCCAAGGCCTGGTCAAGAACGGCTTGATGGTCCATGGCGGCTACTTTGACTCAGGCGGCGCGGGCAGTCGGTGCAGGTCAGTATGACTTGGGCAGGCCCAGCACCTTGTTGGCGACGTAATTGAGCACCATCTCCTGCGAGATCGGTGCCAGGCGCAGCAGCCGCACCTCGCGCCACAGGCGCTCGATGTGGTACTCCTTCGAGTAGGCATAACCGCCATGCGTCTGCATGGCCTGGTCACAGGCCAGGTAGCCGGCGTCAGCACCCAAGAACTTGGCGGCGTTGGACTCCGGGCCGCAGGGCAGGCCACGGTCGAACAACTCGGCGGCCTGCATGCAAACCGCGTTGGCCGCTTCGAGGCGGATCCAGTTCTCGGCCAGAGGGTTGGCCACGGCCTGGTTCTTGCCGATCGGCCGGTCGAAAACCACCCGCTCGTTGGCGTACTTCACCGCCATGCCTAGGGCCGCGCGGCCGATGCCCACCGTCTCGGTGCCCACCACGATGCGCTCGGGGTTGAGGCCGTCGATCAGGTAGTAAAAGCCCTTGCCCACCTCGCCGATCACGTTCTCGTCGGCCACCTCCAGGCCGTCGATAAAGACCTCATTGGAGTCCACCGCCGCCCGGCCCAGCTTGTCGATCACCCGCACGTCGCAGTGCTTGCGGTCCATGTCGGCGAAAAAGAGCGTCATGCCGTCCAGCGGGCGCTTTTCATCGCGCGGCGAGGTGCGCGCGAGGATCAGGTACTTCTTGGCGTTTTGCGCATTGGTCGACCAGACCTTCTGGCCGTTGATCACCCAGCGGTCGCCCTTGCGCTCGGCGCGGGTGCGAATGCGGGAGGTATCCACGCCGGAAGTCGGCTCAGTGACGCCGAAGGCCATCAGGGTTTCACCGCGGGCCAGCGCTGGCAGGACACGCTTTTTCATCTCCTCGGTGCCATGGCGCAGGATGGGCGCGGGCGGGAAGATGTAGAAGTGAACCGCGGACGCGCCGCTCATGCCGGCACCCGACGCCGCCACCTCCTGCAGCATGATGGCCGCCTCGGTGAGGCCTAGGCCCATGCCGCCGTACTCCTCGGGCATCATCACCCCCATCCAGCCAGCCGCAGCGAAGGCGTTGACGAAGTCCCAGGGGTATTTTTCGTTCTTGTCGCACTCGCGCCAGTAAGACAGCGGGTAGCGATCGGCCAGCTTGCGCGCGGCCTGGCGCACATCGTCGAGGTGCTGCTTGCGGGCGTCGGCTGCGGCGTAGAGGGTGTCCAGACTTGTGTCGCTCATCGATTTCTCCTGGTAGTCGTTCAGCTGGCGAAGGATTCGGCCAGCGCAATGATTTCGCGTGCAGTCTTCACATGCGCAATGTCGATGTGCTCGCCGTCGTACACGCAAGAGGCGCGGCCCTGCGCCTGCGCCTGGTCGAGGGCGGCGATCATTCCCTTGTAGAACGCCACCTGTTCGGGCGAGGGGCTGTAAATCTCGTTGAGGATGGCGACATTGGACGGATGCAGCGAGAGCTCACCGCTCATGCCCAGTTCACGATCGAGCTGCGAAGACTGGCGCAAGCCCTCCAGGTCATGCACCTGCTGCCACACGCCGCCGATCGGCAGCTTGCCGGCGGCGCGCGCGGCCATCACGATGCGTGACTTGAGATAAGCGGTCTCGCGGCCACCGGGCGTCCATATCGTGCCAAGCGCGCGGGCGACGTCGGCATTCTTGGCGGTAGCGCCCACCAGAAAGGGCACACGCTCGCGCAGCCCGATCTCATAGGCAAACTGCAGTGAGCGAGCGGTCTCCAGAAGCGGAATGATCTTGGTCGAGCCCACCGGCAAGCCCTTGCGCCACTCCACCTCGGCCAGCATGGACGCAGCGGTATCCACATCCTCCGGGCCGCAGGGCTTGGAGATGAAGACGCCTTCGACCTCGGCGCTGACCACCGCCATCATGTCGTCGAAGTCATACAGGTGCGGGCTGCGGTTGATGCGCACCCAGGTGCGCTGGCCCCGCTCGGCGAGAAAAGCCAGTTTGGACTGCACAACGCCGCGAGCCTCGACCTTCTGGTCAGGCGGCACGCTGTCTTCGAGGTCGAGGATCAGGGCGTCGGCCTTGGCGGCCACGGACTTTTCGATCCAGGAAGCCTTGTTGCCGGGGACGAAGAGGAAGGAGCGAATGGGTTTCATGGGAGCGTCCTGGGTTGACCAGGGTCCGGGGCGGAGCTCAGACGCAAATGACGCCGAGTGCGCTGCCGAAGCCGAAGCGGGCAATGAATCGGAAAACAGATGCTGGCGCACCGGCAGCCGCGCTGTCGCGGCCGCCGGTGCGCATGACTTCTGCGCTGCTTATTGCGGCTCGATGCCGGCCTTCTTCAGCACCCCGCGCCAGAGCTCAATTTCCTCGGCCTGGAACTTGGCCATGGCGTCGCCGCACACCAGGATGGGGTCTTGGCCGCGCCTTTCCAGGGTAGCCTTGGTCGTGGGCGTGTTGAGGGCCTGCATCACCAGGTCACGCACCTGGGCAACGACTGCTGGCGGCGTCTTGGAAGACACGTACACGCCAAACCAGGGCTGAATGTTGTAGCCCGGTACCCCGATCTCCCTGGCGTTCGGCACGTTGGGCAGCGAGCCCACGCGCTTGTCACCCGACACCGCCAGGGCCCGGGCCTTGTTGCTCTGAAGCAGAGGCCCCACCGACACATGGTCGATGAAGAACAGGTCGACCACGCCCGAGGCCATGTCGGTCAGGCCGGCGGCCGAGGCCTTGTAGGGGACGGCGGTGAGCTTGATGCCCGAGGCCTGGGCAAATAACTCGCCAGCCAGGCGGGTGGTGGCCGAGGAGTAGGCGAAGGTCAGCTTGCCCGGGTTCGCCTTGTCGGCGGCAATCAGCTCGGCCGCGTTCTTGATCGGGTTGCTTCCGGTGATGTTGATGACGTTGCTGGTCCGGGACATTGCGCAGATCGGGGTGAAGTCCTTGACCGGATCGAACTGCATGCCTTTTCGGACCAGCGGGTCCAGCACCGGGATCGAACTGCTGGTCACCATCAGGGTGTGGCCATCGGCAGGCGCGTTGAGCACGGCCATCGCGCCAATGGTGCCTTCGGCGCCGGCGCGGTTGTCGACCACCGCAGTGACTTTGCCCAAGGCGTTGAGCGCCTGTCCCAGATCACGCCCGTTGGCGTCGACCGAGGTGCCGGCGCCAAAGGGAACGATCAGGGTGATCGGCTTGTCCGGGAAAGCCTGGGCGCTGGCGGCAGCCAGCAGGGCGCTGGCGGCGGCCGCGGCGATGCGGGAAAGGGTCTTGAGCAAGGTTGTCTCCTTGATGGGGGTCGGCAAGATGCAGGTCAGGTTGTCACGGCCACAGGACAGAGGCCAGAAACGGTGACACCCTAACATACATCATGCATTATCGACAATATCGAGCGCGCTCGGGAAGCCGCGAATCGACCCTTCCCGGACAGCGCTTGGCTCCGGCTGGAGCGCGGCTCTAGGCCCGCGCCCGACCCTTGGGGGCCGCAGGTTTGGCTGCTGCCTTGGAACGAGCTGGCGCCTTGACGGGCTTTGTCGGCTTGGCCGCCTTGGCTGGCTTGGCTGGCTGCGCCTTGGCACCCCCACGGGCGCTGCGAACCGCGGGCTTGGCAGAGGACTTGGCAACAGACTTCGCTACTGAGGCCGGGGGCTCGCCCCAGGCGCCACTGCGCTCAAGCGAGTCGACCAGGTGGTCGCCGCCGCCCATGATGTGGCGATACATCAGAGAGCGCACCGCCTCCGAATCCTTCATGCGAATGGCATCCAGGATGATGGGGTGGTACTCGAAGGTCTCCTCGAGCTGCCCCTCGATGCTGGCGTAGAAGCGGTTGGGCAGCTGCTTGGTGAGGCTGCCCAGAAGCAGCGCCAGACGGGGCGACTCGGCGGCCAGGTTGATGGCGCGGTGAAACTCATGACCCAGGCGCGCCACCTGCTCGTCGTTGCGCGCCTTGTAGGCCGCCTTGTGCTCGGCGATCAAGTGCTGCAAGTGGGCGACTCCCTCCTTGCCCATTTTTTGCGCTGCGCGGGAGGCCAGTTCGGCGGCAATGACCGCCTGGGCCCAGAAGATGTCGCGCAGGTCACCTTGGCTGAAGCTGTTGACGACAAAGCCGCGCCGCGGCAGCAGGCGAACAAAGGATTCGCTTTGCAGCAGCAGCAGGCCTTCGCGCACGGGCGTTGTGCTCACCCCCAGCTCACTCGCAATGGCGTCAATGCGAAGGAACTCTCCGGTCTTGAGGCGGCCAGAGACGATCTGCTCACGCAGGTGGCTGGCCACCGATGCGGACAGTTGCATGCCGACATCTTTGGGCAGCTGGGAACTTCTGATCGGATCCAAAGGGAACCCCCTTTTTTCGGTTAAGTCCACAGGACGCTGGTCACTCACAGCCGACCCGGCGGGCGCTGGGCGCCGGTCTGAAAAACGGCCCCTCGCAGTACCGGGCCGATGTTAGCCGACCAACGGTTATCTTGTGGCGATCAGGCAGGATATATCATGCATGATCCACTCGCGCAATTCATTGTCAAGTTCAGGCCTGCCCCATGACCTCCACCGCACCGATGACCCCTGATTCCCTCGAACGTGCCGTCGCCCGTCTGGTCGTCGGCTTCACATCGCAGCATATTGACCCGGCTTCGCACGCGGCCGCCCGGGCCCTGATCAAGGACCAGCTAGCCATCCAGATCGGCGCGGCGAGGCTGCCCTGGTCACGCCAGGTGCGGGCCGCCCGCCAGCTGCGGCCGGGTGCATCCACCCTGGTCGGGGAGGCGACCAAGGTCGCCGCCGCCGACGCCGCCTACCTCAATGCCACCTACGGTCACGGCTTCGAGTACGACGACTTCGCCGGCAATGCCCACCCGGGCTGCTGCGTGGTGCCCACCGCGCTGGCTATCGGCGAGGAGGTTGGTGCCACCCTGGAGGAGATGCTGGTAGCGATGGTGGCCGGCTACGAGGTCTACGTGCGCATTGGCAACCTGGGCTCGCCGGACCTCCTCAATGCCGGATGGCAGCCGCATGCGGTGCTGGCCAACTTCGGCGCCGCAGCGGTGGCTGCCAAGCTCTATGGCCTGGACGAAGAAAAAACCTTCCATGCCCTGGCCATTGCCCTGAGCCACGCCAGCGGCCCGACCGAGTACGCCTCCACCGGCGGATCGATCAAGCGCGCCCATGCGGGCTTGGCGGTGCGCAATGGCATTGAGTCGGCCGAGCTCGCGCGCGCAGGGGTGACTGGCCCCCAGCGCTGGCTCACGGGTCGCCGGGGCCTGTATGCCACCTTTATCCGCAAGCAGGTGAGCGACGAGGCGCGGGCTGTGTTCGCGCTGGACGCGCCCCTGACCCTGCCTGAGCTCTCCTTCAAGGCCTACTGTGCCTGCGCCTGCACTCACCCCTTCATCGAGGCCGGCGCGGCGCTGCAAGCACGCGCACAGGAGATCGAATCGATCGACATCAAGCTGCAGACCATGGTCGACGCCATCGTCGGCACCGGCAACGAGAACATCTTCCAGCCGCGAAACATCGAGGAGCTGCAGTACTCGTTGCCGACGCAAATGGCGCTGGCCGCTACTGGAAAGGGCAACGGCTACCGCACCCACTTGGACTTCCTCGAAGGTCGGCTGCAGCTGCCGCCGGATTCCGAGGTGATCTTGCTGGCCCGAAAGATGAAGCTGGAGGTGTCGCCTGAGCTCGACGCCCAGTACGGCTTGCGCTTCGTTGCCGACGTGACCGCCCATTTTCGGAACGGTAGCAGCCAGCGGGTGTTCATCGACAAGGTGCCCGGCCGGGCCGATTCACCCTACACCCCCGAACAGCACCTCACCAAGCTGATGGAGCTCACCGAGGAGGTGATTGGCCAGACGCAATCGGCCCGCCTGTTCGAAATGGTCGATCGGCTCGACCCCGGGATCCGGGTTGACGAACTCACAGATTTACTGCGGCGCAGGACCTGAGGACCCAGGGGCAGGATGCACAGGATTCGCACCGGCGGCGATGCACCCGAAGTACGGAACAAATGGGTCGCACCGGATTGACAGTTGGCACGGCTCGGCGCAACCTCGCGCGGACCCCACTCGAGCCTATTTAGCTTTTTGTTCTGGAGACAATTCATGCAACGTCGACTCACTCTTTCTCTCGCCAGCCTGGCCCTGCTCGCCACGCCCCTGGCAGCCTTCTCCCAGCAGGTCACCATCCCTCCCCTCATCAAGGTCATCGTTCCCTTTGCACCGGGCGCGGGCACCGATGTTCTGGCTCGTGCCGTGGCGGCGCAACTGAGCACCCGGCTTGGCACCACCGTGATTGTGGAAAACCGGGCCGGGGCCGCGGGCACCACCGCCGTTGCTGGCGTGGCCAAGGGCCCGAAAGACGGGTCGCAACTCGTGTTCAATTCCACCAGCCTGGTCACCGCTGCCGCCACCGCGCGCAATGTGCCCTACGATGTCACCACTGACCTGGTGCCGGTGGCCATCGTGGCCGACGGCCCCATGCTGGTGGGGGTGTCCTCGCAGGCCGGCATCAAGACCCCCGAGGACCTGGTGGCCGCCGCGCGGGCCAAGCCCGAGATGCTCACCGCCGGCTCCGGGGGTGTCGGCTCGCTGGGCCACATGGCGGTCGAACTGCTCAACGACGCTGCCAAGATCAAGATCCGCCACATTCCCTACAAGGGCGCCGCCCCGGCGCTGGTGGACGTGGCGGCCGGCACCCTGACCCTGACCATCGGCTCCTACTCCACGCTGGCCCCCCAGGTGCAGTCGGGCCGTGTGATCCCGATCGCGGTGACCGCAGCCCAGCCCAACCCCGCCTACCCGGGCGTGCCTGCCATGGGGCAGGCTGCCGCCGGCTTCAAAACCGGCATCTGGTACGGCCTCTTTGCCCCGGCTGGCCTGCCGCCGGCGCTGCTGCAGCGCCTCAACCGCGAGACCAACGAGGTTGCGCGCAGCGGTGAGGTGCGCAAGCTGGTCGAAGCCGATGGCGCCGCTCCGATCAATGCCACCCCGGAGGAACTCGCGGTGCGTATCCGCCAGGACTACCAGACCTGGAAGAAGCTCGCGACCGACCGACAGATCACGACCGAGTAAGGCTCGGCCTGCTCGCCGCTTGTCAGAACGCAGGAAGACCCTCCTGCGCTCAAGCCTTGCCGCGATCGAGCATCGAGCGCAGGCCCACGGCCTGGCGGGCGCCAAAGGCCATCAGCGCAGCCCCGACCCAAAACACGCCGGCCACGCCCACCAGACCGCCGGCCGAGCCGGCAAGCATTGGCATTGAGATGCTTGAGGCGTTGATCATCACCATGCGCAGGCCTGCCGCCTGGCCCTGGCGATCGGGCGGCGTGATCTGGTGCAGCAGGCCCATCACCAGGGGCTGGACACTGCCCACCGCCGCGCCAATGAGGATCGAGCAGACGGCCATTGCCACCACCGAGGACATCAAGGGGTAAAGGGCCAGCAAGACGGCGGCCAGGCCCAGCGCAAACGACAGCAGCACCCACTCCTTGACCCGCGCGGCCATGGCGGGCGTCACCAGGCGAATGAGCGCCGCGGCCAGCGCGAAGGCACCGAGGATGCCGCCGATCACACCGGCCGATAGGCCGCGGGCATGCCCGAGCAAGGGCAGCATCACGGTGTGCAGGTCCCAGGTCGCCGACACGAACCAATTCATGGACAGCACACGCCGTATGACCGGATCACGCCAAAGTGCCCAGGCGCCCTGGCGACTGCCCTGGGCCGACGGGGTGGCAGGGTACTCCCGCATCAACCGGATGAAGGGCCAGGTCATTAGAGCGATGCCGACCTGCAGCATGAAGGCAGCCTGAAACCCGGCGGCGTCAATCACCAGGCCGACCAGGAGTGGGCCTGCGAAGTTGGCGGCCGCGGGGCCAAAGGTGAGCCAGGCAAAGACCCGGCGCAAATCTGCCACATCGTCGGAGAGCCGGCCGGCCTGCCGCTGTATCGCCACCACCACCACCGCGATGGCCGCCCCCTCCAGGAAGGCGGTCAGGCAAAGCACCGGGTAAATCGGCCAGACCGCGGCGATAGCCGCACCGATGATGGCGATGGCCATGCCGACATAGACGGGCCGCTTGACCCCGTAACGATCCGCGACATGGCCAGCCGGCAAGGACAGCAGGATCTGGCCGAGGCCAAACAAAGCCAAGGCGAAGCCGGCCGCGGCTGCGCCTTGGCCCAAGTCGAGCACCATCAGCGGCACGCCCATGCGAAGGCCGGACATGCAAGCGTGCACACCAAACTGCGCGCCCACCACGCGAAAGATGCGCTCGCCCAGGCTGCGTTCGG
>NZ_JARXAB010000157.1 GCF_029866045.1 Ramlibacter sp.
AAGCCCGACGACGGGACCCTGCAGGTGCAGCAGGGTCTTTTGAGGGCGTATGTTCCGCAAGAGCCTGTTCTCGAGGCCGAATCAACCGTATTCGAGTCCGTCAGTAGCGGCCTTGGGGCCGTTCTGGCGCTCATAGAGTCCTATGCGGACGGTAGGGGCGACCTGGATACCCTGCAGAGGGAGATCGAGGCGCAGGACGGCTGGAACTGGCAGCGACGTGTGGAAGAGACTTTGCATCGCCTGCATCTCCCTGCGAATGCGAGGATCACTACTCTTTCTGGCGGCATGCGCAAGCGCGTTGCCTTAGCCCAAGCCCTGGTGACCCGCCCGGATGTCCTTTTCTTGGATGAGCCGACCAACCACCTGGATTTGGACGCCATCGATTGGCTAGAGGAACTGCTACTGGACTTCAAAGGGAGCGTCGTGACGATCACCCATGATCGCGCCTTCCTCGACAAAATTTCCACACGCATCGTCGAACTGGATCGGGGGCAACTCAAGGGCTACCCGGGTAATTTCAGCCGCTACCAAGTCCTGAAAGACGAGCAATCGGCCTACGAGAGTGTGGTCAGCGCCAAGGCCGACAAGTTGCTGGCGCAGGAAGAGGTGTGGGTGCGTAAGGGAGTGGAAGCCCGGCGAACCAGAGCACAAGGACGGATCACGCGTCTCGAGAGGCTGAGGTCGAACCGGGCAGCCCGCCGCGAAGCCCTTGGGCGGGTCAAGTTGGAGGTCGCGACGGGCCTGCCCAGTGGGAAGATCGTGGCAGAGCTGACCGAGGTAAGCAAGTCATTCGCAGACGCCTCGGGAGAGGGTGTCCGCTCCGTGGTCCGCGATTTTTCTGCGACGCTGCTGCGAGGGGACAAGGTAGGGGTGGTAGGGCCCAATGGCGCTGGCAAGACCACCCTGCTGAAGCTGATCCTAGGGGAATTGGAGCCCGACGCAGGGTCTGTCAGGCGCGGATCGAAGTTAGAGGTCGCGTACTTTGACCAGATGCGAGACGCCTTAGACATGGACGCCACTCTGGAAGATTTCATCAGTCCAGGTAGCGAGTGGATCGAAATTGGCGAGCAGCGCAAGCACGTCAAGAGCTACCTCGGAGACTTTCTGTTTTCGCCGGCACGGGCGGGCTCCCCAGTCCGATCCCTATCGGGCGGGGAGCGAAACCGGCTCCTCCTGGCACGGCTTTTTGCGCGCCCAGCGAATGTGCTGGTGCTAGACGAACCCACCAACGACTTGGATATCGACACGCTTGAGCTTCTGGAGGACCTACTTCAGTCCTATGAAGGAACGGTATTTCTGGTGAGCCACGATCGCCGCTTCCTGGACAACGTGGTGACGAGCACCCTCGTGGCTGAAGGGGGCGGGCGGTGGCGCGAGTACGAAGGCGGCATCCAGGACTGGCTCACGCAGTCCCGCCGTGCCCAATTGCTGGCAACTGGCGAGCAACGGCCCGCCGCCGTTAGGCCGACCGCGCAGCTGCCCGCGACCGGAGCTGCTCCGTCAGCCCCAGCCTCCGCACCCACACCTGGCAAGGCGAAGAAACTGAGCTACAAGGAACAAAGGGAGTTGGATGCGCTGCCAAATCTGATCGAGACCTTGGAGCAAGAACAAAAAGCGATCCAGTCGCAACTGGCTGATGGAAACCTCTACCGTACCGACGGGCTGCGGGCAGCCCAATTGGCAGCGCGCAGCCTGCAAATTGAAGAGGAGTTGACGGGAGCACTGGAGCGCTGGGAGGCGCTGGGCGCAACCTGATAACGCAGCCGAGCACCGCGAAGCAGGCGGCCCGCCTGCCGAGTCCTATCAAGCATGAATCTGCGTTCCATTCGGCTTCCTTCAATATTCATCAACACAGACATCGTCAGTTACCAACCTACGCTGGCGCCGGGCGTAGCGCCGACAGCTGATGTCTAGATCAAAAAGCCGTGAACCACAGTGAATTGACTGCCCTGCTCACGTTCGCCGCAGCGATGAGCTTTTCGCCAGGTCCGAACACGACACTATCAACCGCGCTCGCCGCCAACCGGGGAATGCGGGTGGCGATCCGTTTTTGCTTGGCTGTGCCCGTCGGCTGGACCCTTCTCATCCTTGCCTGCGGCCTCGGGCTGGGCGCCCTCATATTGAACATTCCGCCACTGCGCTGGAGCGTGAAGGTCTTGGGCGTCGGCTACCTGCTCTGGCTTGCCTGGAGACTGATGCGCCAAACCTCGCTGTCTGGCCAGGTAGAAGGCAAGCTCTTGCAAATTGGGTTCATGCAAGGGGTCTTGCTGCAGTTCGTGAATAT
Source organism: Ramlibacter sp. (assembly GCF_029866045.1). Taxonomy (GTDB): domain Bacteria; phylum Pseudomonadota; class Gammaproteobacteria; order Burkholderiales; family Burkholderiaceae_C; genus Ramlibacter. The sequence continues at coordinate 2,285 of NZ_JARXAB010000157.1, forward strand.
CAAGGCTTGGATGTTGGCGCTCACCGTTACCGCCGGCTGGGTGGTGAGTGCTGGCGGACTGGCCGCACCGAATCCGAACGAGCGGCTGGCGATTGTTGCGCCACTGATGGCGTTTTTTGCCTTCAGCAGTAACTTCACCTACGCCGCTGCGGGCTCCCTGATGCGCGGTTGGTTGGAGAAGGGCCAACGGCTTCGGTGGTTCAACCGGTTTCTGGCCATGGTTCTGGCGGCGACAGGTGCCTGGATGCTTCTAGTCTGAAGCCCAGGGGAAAAAGACCAGGAGCCTTCAAGGCCGCACCACCTCCAAGAACCCTACGTCTCGCTTCGCCAGGCTCCGACGAACGAGCGGAGTCGACCAATTGCCGCGCAGTAGGTCTTTAGTCGCGAGGGCGACGGACCACCGGGATCCGGTTGGCCACAATGGCTACCATGGCAACCCTGTACCTTGTTCGACACGGCCAAGCCTCCTTCGGGGCCGAAGACTATGACCAACTGAGCGACCTCGGGCGACGCCAGAGCCTGCGCCTGGGGCAGTACTTCGCAGAGAGGGGCCTGAAGTTCGACGCGATCCTGATCGGGACGCTCCGCCGGCACGCGCAGACCCTCGACTCCCTGCTCCAAGGCATGGGGGCGCAATGCGAGCCGCTGAAATGGCCCGGGCTCAATGAGTACGACAGCGCCGCTGTGATCGAGGCCGTGCATCCCGCGCCCCTGCAAGCCCCGACCACACCCGAGACCTATCGACAGCGTTTCCGGCTGCTGAAAGACGGCCTGACGCAATGGATGGCTGGCGTGGTCACGCCGCGCGGCATGCCTAGCTACGCTGAATTCGTGGCAGGCATCTCCGGAGCACTCGACCATGTACGGGCGAATCACTATGGCCAGTCGGTCCTGATTGTGAGCAGCGGCGGCCCGATTTCCACCGCGGTCGGCCATGTGCTTCAGGCACCACCCGAAACCACCATCGAGCTCAATCTGCGGATCCGCAATACCGCGTTGACGGAATTTGCCTTCACGCCAAAACGACACATGCTGGTGAGCTACAACGCGCTGCCCCATCTGGACACGCCCGACTTGCGCAACTGGGTGACATACACATAGAGCGAAAGCGACGGTTGTAATGCGGCCGGCAAGAAACGAGTGCAGCGCGGGGGGCCACGCATCAAGATTGCCAAAGGGCCGAAGGTCCGAGCTCGGCCACATGGGCGGCCGCTAAACTGGACGCCAGTCTCACGATGAACGCTTCTGATCGTCACCCGCAAAACTCGCGCCCCGCAGCGCTCACCGCTCAGGACGGCTGGCAGGTGCTTTGCCTGTGTGCTGATTGGTGCGGCACTTGCCGCGAGTGGCGGCCTCAGCTGTTGGCGCAGGCAGCGCACATGCCGTGGGTGAAATTCGGCTGGGTGGATGTGGAGGACCAGGCCAACGCGGTGGGCGAACTGGATATCCAGACCTTTCCCACGCTCCTCATCGCGCAAGGAAACCGGGTGCGCTTTCTGGGCCCAGTTCTGCCCGCTGCCGCTGCCATCACCCGCCTGCTGGAGAGCCTGGAAAGCGACCCGAAGGCAGGCAACGCATCGGCCGATGCGGACGCCCTGCTCGCACGCCTGCGCGAAGCGGGCGTCGAGCCCGTCTGACTGCGCGACACCGTCCTACGAAGCTCGTGTGCCCATCCTGACGAGCAGTGCCTGGTAGCGGGCTATCAATGGATGTGTGGCCGGCGCGGTGCTGGCCATGCATTCCTCAACAGCTACATCATCCATTCAGGAGTACCCATCATGGCTTCGAGTCAACAGGACAAGGGCGGCACCTCCAACCGGGGCTTCGCATCCATGGACCCCCAACGCCAGCGCGAAATCGCCAGCCAAGGCGGTCGGGCTGCCCACGAAAAGGGCACGGCGCACGAATTCAGTTCGGAGGAAGCCCGCGAAGCTGGTCGCAAGGGCGGCCAAGCGCGTAGCCAGAACAGTCGGGCCAACAAGGCGCGCTGAGATGGGGGCCGGCTCTCGCGCAGCGCCGGCCTCCTCGCCCATCACCCTGCAACGGCTTGGAGCGGGATGACGCGGCCAGAAGGCCTCGTGGCACGGGCGCGTAACTGACCGCAGCCGCCCTCAACATCTTGCCCGGCGGACTGACGCAGCTTGGTCAGCACCCCCCGACGATGGAGGTGACGCGCGATCTCGGCTGCGCGCTCCCAGGAGGGACGGCGGAAGTTGAGGCCGTCGACTTCGTTGAATGGGATCATGTTGAGGACACCGAACTTGCCTTTGAGCAAGCGGACGATGCCATCGAGCTCGGCTTGGCTGTCGTTGATGCCCTCTATCAGGGTCCACTGGTATTGGATCGGGTAGCCGCTCTCGCGGGCATAACGCTCGCCAGCGTCGACGATGTCTTCGGGCGTGAGCCGCGGTGCCCGGGGCAGCAACTCGGCACGGAGGTCTGCGCGCGTGGTGTGCAAGGAAAGGGCTAGCGCAGGCCTGACCCGCTGCTGCGGCAGTGCTTCGAACACCCGTGGGTCGCCGACAGTGGAAAGTACGAGACTTTTATGTCCGATGTTGCCCCAGGTACCCAGCAGGTCAATGGCTTCAAGGACCTGCTCGAGGTTGTGAGCTGGCTCGCCCATCCCCATGAACACCACCTTTCGCACCGGCCGGCGCTGGCGAGCGAGAACCACCTGGGCCACCATTTCGCCGCTGGTGACGTGGCGCACCAGGCCCTCGCGACCTGTCATGCAAAACACGCAGCCGACCGCACAGCCGACCTGACTCGAGATGCACAAGCCCTCTCGCGGCAACAGAACGCTTTCGACAGCTTGGCCGTCTGCCAATTCGACCAGCAATCGCTCGGAGCCGTCCTGCGCAGGGTGCGCTGATTGAAGGCGGGCCAGCGCGGCCAGATCGGCCTCGATCCGAGGCAACTCGGCAAGCAGCGCGCGCGGCATGAAGTCCTGCAAGCGCCGTGGACCCTTATCCTGGGGCAAGGCCTGCGACCATAGGCGCAGCACCCGGTTCTCGTGCCGGGGGCCGGCACCCAAGGCGCGCAGGCGTTCACGCAAGGTCTCGATCCGCATGCGCTCATTATCCGGGCGCGGCGGACACACCGGAATGACCGCCGGCCCCTCGGCAATAGCCCGCGCGGCCATCGGGTTGCCGAAGGACCGCGATGAAGGGAGATCACGTGCCTTCGAGAACGCTCACACCGGCTGCCCCTGTGTCTTGGTGTTTGCGGCCACCTTCGGTCCGCTGATCGGTGCCTGGTGTGAACGGTCAGGCTCTGCCGGCTCCGAGATATCACTCAGGGATTGACCCACCTGTTGCTGGGCCTGCGCTTCATCGTGCGCCTGCTTGGCGGCGATGTCGCCCAAAGAGATGATGCCCACCAGATGGTCATTCCGATCGACCACGGGCAAGCGTCGCACCTGAGACTTTCCCATCTCGCGAAGCACCTCCTGCACGTCATCGTCATCGCGGACGGTGCGAACATGTGCGCTCATGACATCCGAGAGCTTGCATTTGCGCAGATCCAACTCCTGCGCCACGCCGCGCACGATGATGTCGCGGTCGGTCACCATGCCGACCAGACGCTCACCCTCGCATACGGGCACTGCGCCGATGTTGAGCTCCTCCATGGCCTTGGAGGCAGCCACCAGGTTGTCGTCGGGTCGCATGGTACGCACACCACGGGTCATGAAATTTGCCACTGTGCTCATTGCTGATCTCCTGAGATAGCCGGCGGAATGCCGGCGTGGCAATGAATCTAGGCAGACCGGACGCAGGCGTCGTCGGCGGTCTCGCAAGCTGGCGTAGGAGACGGGCGTGGCGATGGGGCGCGCAGGTGCCAGACGACCCTTCAGCCAGCGATGTCGGGGTCGGCGCGCAGCGTGGAAAGGGGCAATCGCGCCACTTCCTGCAGCAGTGCCGCCAACTGGAGCCCTGCGGCATCGACCAGGGCGCGGCCCTTGTCGGCACTGGCCGCAGCGGCATTGCCCGCGGCGCCGGCTGGATGGTAGTCCTGCATCTGCCACCCCAACTTGGCGCTGCGGCCATTGCCCAGGATGGGGAACTCGGCGGCGCGCTCCTGTGACGCGGAGCGAAAGTCGCGCGCCTGCGCCATGTCCACCCTCTGCGGATGCAAGGCCAGCATCATGGAGGTCTCAATATCTCCGGCGTGGATACCGAAGCGATGCTCGGCGGGCGGGAACAGCCCGTCTACCGCCTCGCCGAGCGGCAGGGTGTACCAGCTGGTGGACAGGACGATCAGGTTGCAGCGGGCCCGCAGCTCCCGGGCGACGATGTCCATGATGCTGACCTGGCCGCCGTGGGAGTTGAACAGGACCAGCTTGCGCAGCCCCGCACGCGCCACCGACTCACCGATTTCGGTCCAGAGCCGGATGGTGGTTTCGGCCGACAGGGTGAGAGTGCCGGGAAAGCGTACGTGCTCGTCGCTCTTGCCGACAGCTTGGGTCGGCAGGAACAACACGGGCACCGAGGATGGGAGGTGCACCAGGCTGGCCGCCACAACGCCATTGACCAGGTCGGTGTCTACGCTCACCGGCAAGTGGGGGCCGTGCTGCTCAATCGCGGCCACTGGCAGCACCGCAACGGTCTGCTCGGCCAGGCCCGAGGCCTGGCGCTGCGCAAACTCGCGAGTGGAAAGATCGGCCCAGAAGCGGGAGGAGGTGCTCATGCCGCCGATATTACGGGCTTAGGCGAAGGACACTCACAGCCGCGACAATCGGGGCATGTCTGCCTCCTCGCGCCCCGCGCCCCGCACGACCGGCTACGGACCTGCCCACGCCGCCACTGCCATGCTGGCCCTCGTGATCGCCATGGCCACTGCTTTGACCGGCCAGGACGCGCAAGCCGCTGACCGCAGCGTGGTCACCACCGAGCGGGTACGGGCTGAGTTACTGGCCCATGCGCCCGAGGGTGTGGGGCCAGGCCGCCCGGTGTGGCTGGGCCTTCGCATCTCCCATCAGCCCCAGTGGCACACCTATTGGCGCAACCCGGGCGACTCGGGCCTTGCCACCACCCTGTCATGGCGTCTGCCTGCCGGCCTGAGCGCTGGCGAGATCGCCTGGCCCGTCCCACGCAGGCTGCCAGTGGGGCACCTGGTGAACTATGGCTACGAGGGCACGACGCTCCTGCCCGTGCCGATCACCGTCACGCAAGACATGCGCCCCTCGCCGCTGTCGCCGCAGCTGAAGATCCAGCTCAAGGCGCAGTGGCTCGTATGCAAGACGGAGTGCATCCCTGAGGAGGGTGAGTTCGAGCTGCAGCTGCCGGTGCAGGGCAGCACCGCACTGCACGCCAACGATTTCCAAGCCGCCTTTGGCGCTGCGCCCCGGGCCCTTCCGACGAATCCCAGCGCCGCGGCCACCGGACTCGCCAGCGGGGCAAGGGTCGAGGGGCAGGCGCTTCGCCTAGAGCTGCGCGGCCTGCCGCTTGAAGCACGCGGCAAGACCTTGGCACTGTTTCCCGAGACAGCAGGCGTGATCGACAACGCGTCGGCGATGACCCAGTCGTGGCAAGGCGCGGTCTGGACGGCCCAGCTTTCGCTCTCCCCCCAACGCGATGTATCACCCGGGCAGGTGAGCGTCGTGGTCGCGGATGGCGCAAGGGCATGGCGGGCCGAGCTGCCGGTAGCGGGAACCTGGCCGGCGGTCAGCGCCCCCGCGGCCGAGGTGTCGCCCGCTCTGGCCGAGGCCCTGCGACGCAACGCACAGACGGGTCCGCCTGCCACCAGCACGACGGGCTGGCTTCTGGCGATGCTGGGCGCTGTCCTGGGCGGCATGCTGCTGAACCTGATGCCATGCGTCTTCCCGGTGCTGGCGGTCAAGGTGGTCGGATTCGCCCGGCACGGCAGCGACCCCCGTGCACGTGCTTTGAGTGGGCTGGCCTACACCGGTGGCGTGGTGGCTGCCTTCCTTTTTCTGGGCGGGCTCTTGCTGGCCTTGCGTGCAGGCGGCGAGCAACTGGGCTGGGGCTTCCAGCTTCAGTCGCCGGCAGTCGTCGCGGCACTGGCAGCGCTTTTCACCCTGATCGGCCTGAATCTGGCGGGTCTGTTCGAGTTCGGGACGATGCTGCCACCCGGCTGGGGCGGCCTGCAACTGCGCCATCCGCTGGCAGACGCCGCGCTTTCTGGGGTGCTTGCGGTTGCGATCGCCTCGCCATGCACCGCTCCCTTCATGGGCGCCTCACTGGGGGCGGTGGTGACGCTGCCACCGGCCCAGGGACTGGCAGTGTTCGCTGCACTGGGCGTGGGCATGGCGGCGCCCTATCTCGCGATCAGTGTCTGGCCAAGGGCCGGCCAATGGCTGCCCCGACCGGGACCCTGGATGGACCAGTTCCGCCGGCTCATGGCCTTTCCCATGTTTGCCACCGTGGTCTGGCTCGTCTGGGTTCTGGGCCAACAAAGCGGCATTGACGGCGCCGCTGCGCTCCTGGCCTTATTGGTGGCGATGGCCTGGTTGGTATGGGCGCTGGGGCTTAATGGCCGCTCGCGTTTGGTCTTGGGCCTGTTGGCTGCTGTGGTTCTGGCGGCGGCTGCCCTTTGGATCGGCCCGCTGGTGCTGCGCGAGGAGGCGCCGCCGGCCACGGGGGCACAGGCGTCGAGCAGGTCCGGAGCGACCTGGCAGCCCTGGTCGCCCGAGCGGGTGCAGCAGGCCCTGGCCGCGGGGCGTCCCGTCTTTGTCGATTTCACCGCCGCTTGGTGCGTGACCTGCCAATACAACAAGGCCACCACCCTGAGCGACCCCTCGGTCCTGGCCGACTTTGCCGCGCGGCAGGTGGTGCTGCTACGCGCCGATTGGACGCGGCGCGATCCGACCATCACGGCTGCCCTGGGCGCGCTCGGCCGCAGCGGCGTACCAGTCTACCAATTGCAGATGCCCGGAAAGGACCCGGTGCTGCTGCCGGAAGTGCTGTCGCCCGCCGAGATCCGGCAGGCGCTGTCTCGGCCCTGAGCCAGGGCAGGCAGTTGGCCCGCCTGACGCGCAAGGCAGTCCCGCCCTGTCCGGAAGGGTCCTGCGCCCACGTACAAGGAGGCCTCGGCGGGCCCTCCCGGGGCCCCGGGCGGATGGTCCCCGAGGCCTGCCACAATGGAGGGATGAGCTTCGCCCCCTTGCGCAATGACACCTTCCTGCGCGCCTGCCTGCGCCAGGCCACTGACCACACGCCAATCTGGCTGATGCGCCAGGCCGGGCGCTACCTACCCGAGTACCGCGACACGCGGGCAAGGGCGGGCAGCTTCATGGGCCTGGCCACCAATACCGACTACGCCACCGAGGTGACGCTACAGCCTCTCGATCGGTACCCGCTGGATGCGGCCATCCTCTTTTCGGACATCCTCACCGTGCCCGACGCGATGGGACTGGGCCTCAGCTTCGCCTTGGGCGAAGGCCCCAAGTTCGAGAAAGTGGTGCGCGACGAGGCCGCAGTCAAAGCGCTGGAGGTTCCAGACATGGACAAACTGCGCTATGTCTTCGACGCGGTGACCTCCATCCGCAAGGCGCTGCAGGGGCGCGTGCCCCTCATCGGTTTTTCAGGTAGCCCCTGGACACTGGCCTGCTACATGGTCGAGGGCGGCGGCTCGGACGACTACCGCCTGGTCAAGGCCTTGATGTACAGCCGACCCGACCTGATGCACCGCATCCTGCAGGTCAATGCCGACGCCGTGGCCGCCTATCTCAACGAACAAATTCGAGCTGGCGCGCAGGCGGTGATGATTTTCGACAGCTGGGGCGGGGTCCTCGCCGACGGCTGTTTCCAGGAATTCAGCTTGGCCTACACGCGGCGCGTGCTTTCACAACTGGTACGCACGCACGAAGGGGTGACCATCCCGAGCATCGTCTTTACCAAAGGCGGTGGCCTGTGGCTGGAGGAAATGGCCGATCTGGACTGCGAGGTGCTGGGTGTCGACTGGACAGTCAACCTCGGCCAGGCCCGCGCGCGCGTCGGTGGCAGCAAGGCCCTCCAAGGCAACCTCGATCCGAACGTGCTCTTCGCGCCGCCAGCGCAGGTACAGGCCGAAGCGATCAAGCTTCTGGACAGCTTTGGCACCCCTCACCAAGGTCCAGGCCTGGGCCCGACCCATATCTTCAATTTGGGCCATGGCATCAGCCAGCACACGCCGCCGGAGCACGTTCAGGCACTGGTCGAAGCCGTCCATGGCCATTCGCGCAAGATGCGCCGCGCGCCAGGGGCCTGAGCCCTGCGGGTTCCAAGGTAGCACCTTCAGGTGGGGTGCTACTGCCTCGGTTCACGGATTTTCTGTGGCCGCGCAACTTGACTTATGCACAAAAGTCGTGCTGCGGCGCGCAAACCACTGCGTTCGGGCCCTGGCTCCGTCAGGCTGACAGGGTGTTGCCTAAGTCCTTGATTCATATGAACTTCGAACGATGCCGATTTTCTCAGCATCTCAGCCAAACGCTTGATTTATCAAGGCTTACAGCCTTCCCGAAGCAAGCTATCAACAAAGTTGTCCACAGTAATTCTGAATGTCCGTCAAACCTCTTTAGATTCAAGGACTTGTGCGTGAATTCTTCGAACCACCTGAGGATCTCCGCCTAACTTTGGTCTGAGCGATGCCCTACAGCTTGTCCGTCGTCGTCGCCACACCTGCCCACAGTGGGCTGCGCGCAGCGCTGAGCTATCGGAGTGAGTCCGCGCTCGCGCCAGGTACGCTGGTGCGCGTGCCCTTGGGCAAGCGCGAAGTCTTGGGTGTCGTCTGGGAGCCAACCGAAGCGCCAATGCCGGCCGGGATCGAAGAGCGCTCGGTGATCGCCGCACTCGACGCGCTGCCACCCTTGGCGGTGGCCTGGCGCCGGCTGGTCGACTTCGCTGCAGGTTATTACCAGCGGGGCCTCGGCGAGGTGGCCCTGGCGGCGCTGCCGCCGCAGCTGCGCGACCTTGACCCGGTGCAGCTGGCCAGACGACTCAAGCGCCACAAGCCCGATGGGGGTGGGGCGCAAGGCGCTGCGGCGCCAGGACCCGCGCTGACGCCCCAGCAGCAAGCCGTTCTGGCGGAGATCGCTGGCGCCCACGCCAACTCCGGCAAGCCCTATCTGCTTTTTGGCGCGACCGGCAGCGGCAAGACCGAGGTCTACCTGCAGGCCACTGCCAGAGCGCTGGCTGCCGACCCGCAAGCGCAGATCCTGATCCTGGTGCCGGAGATCAACCTCACCCCCCAACTGCTCTCCCGATTCGTCGAGCGCTTCGGCGCGGGTCACGTGGTGGCCATGCACAGCGGGCTCACGCCGCCGCAACGGCTGGCGAGTTGGCTGGCCGCCCATGCCGCACTGGCGCGGATCGTTCTGGGCACTCGCATGGCCGTGTTCGCGTCCATGCCGAATCTGCGCCTGATCGTCGTCGACGAGGAGCACGACCCTAGCTACAAGCAGCAGGAAGGGGCCCGCTACTCGGCGCGAGATCTGGCCGTGCTCCGCGGCCGGCTGCAGGCCGCGCCGGTGGTCCTGGGATCGGCCACGCCTTCACTGGAAAGCTGGCAAGCCAGCGAGACTGGGCGTTACCAGCGTCTGGCAATGCCAGAGCGGGTGGGCGCCGGCGTATTGCCCGAGGTGCGCCTGGTGGACATGAACCTGCAAGCGAAGCGCACCCTGCTCGCCCCCGCGCTGCTGGACGCCATTGCCAAGCGGGTCGCCCTCGGCGAGCAATCCCTGATTTTTCTGAACCGGCGGGGCTATGCCCCGGTCCTCGCCTGTACCGCCTGCGACTGGAAAAGCGACTGCCCCCACTGCAGCGCCTTCCGGGTCTTCCACAAGGTCGACCGCACCCTTCGCTGCCACCACTGCGGCCTGGGTGAGCGCGTTCCGCGCGCATGTCCTGCCTGCGGCAATGTGGATATCGCGCCGGTGGGCCGGGGCACCGAGCAGCTCGAAGAGCAGATCGCCGAGCTTCTGGGCAGCGTGAACGCGCCCGGCGGGGATGGCCAGCCCCGACCGGTGAGGGTGGCCCGGATCGACGCGGACACCACCCGAACCAAAGGCTCGCTGGAGGCGCAGTTGGCCCAGGTTCATGCGGGCAATGTCGACGTGCTCGTGGGCACGCAAATGGTGACCAAGGGCCATGACTTCCGACGCATTACCCTGGTGGCCGCAGTCAATCCCGACTCGGCGCTTTACTCGAGCGATTTCCGCGCCCCGGAGCGGCTCTTCTCGCTGCTGATGCAAGCGGCGGGCCGGGCCGGTCGAGACGCCGCACAGGCAGCCAGCAGCCAGATGTGGGTGCAGACCTGGAATCCGCATCACGAGCTCTTCGAAGCCCTGCGACGCCATGACTTTCCGGCCTTCGCCGCCGCACAACTCAAGGAGCGCGAGGCCGCAGGCATGCCCCCCTTCGCCTTTCAGGCATTGGTGCGGGCGGAGGCGCGGACCCAGGCGGCCGCTCAGGCCTGGCTGCAAGCAGCGCGTGACGGCGCCGAAGGGCTGGACCCTGCTGGTCAGGTCTTCATCTATGCACCCGTGCCGATGGGCTTACAGCGGGTAGCCAATGTCGAGCGAGCGCAATTACTGGTTGAGAGCGCATCACGCCCAGCGCTGCAGCGCTTCCTCGCGTCCTGGCAAGAGGTCCTGCACGGACTGCGGGAGCCAGGCCTGATCCGGTGGGCTGTGGATGTCGATCCGTTGGCGGTTTGAGGGTTGACCTGCGGGCAGGTCCCAGGGCCCAGGTCGCGAGTGCCTGCGCGCCAGCAGGTGCGGATCAGCCCCGCGCCTCCTCGCCAGACGGGCCCAGCGCACCCGACTGCTTGATCTGCAGTGCGGCCTCGTACAGGGCATTGCGAGAGCCGCCGCTGGCCTCGGCGGCGATTCGCACCGCCGTCTTCAGCGGTAGCTCGGCCAGCAATAGCCTCAGCAGGGTCTGACCGTCCTCAACCGGTCGGGCCAATGCCCAGGGGTGGAGCACCAAAGCGAATTCGCCGCGGCTGCGCTGGACATCCTCGGCCAGCCAGCCAGTCAAGGCATTGCAGGACAGGGTGTGCACCTGCTCGAACTGCTTGGTCAGTTCACGACCGACGGTCAGGGGACGTTCACCCAGGGCCGAAAGCGCCTCTGCCAGATCGGCCATTCGGTGCGGCGCTTCCAGCAGCACCACCGCGCGGGGCTCCTGCCCGAGCGCCTGGACCGCCGCCGCTCGCTCTCCTGCCTTGGCCGGTAGGAAACCTGCGAAGACGAACGCTGGGTCTGCGCCGCCTGCGCCAGCGACGCTCAGCACCGCGGTGACGCTGCTGGCCCCCGGCATCGGCAACACCCGGTAACCGGCGGCGCGAGCCGCGGCGGCTAGGCGCGCGCCCGGGTCGCTCACGGCGGGCGTGCCTGCATCGCTGAGGTAAGCCACCCGCGCGCCGGCGGCAAGGTGACGCAGGACCTGCTGGGCCGCCTCCGCTTCGTTGTGCTGGTGCACAGCCACCAGTCCGCCAGACGGCCGCTCCAGGCCCAGTCCGCGCAGCAGGCCCAGGGCCTGGCGGGTGTCCTCGCAAGCGATGATGTCGACCAGCCCCAGCAAGTGAAGCGCCCGGAGGCTGACGTCGGCCAGGTTGCCAATGGGCGTGGCCACCATGTAGAGGGCGCCTTGCGGATAATTCTGCCCGCCGGCCGCCTCTCGGGCGGCCGCCTGGGCCAAGGCAAAGGGGACGGTCATGGAGCTCCCGGCAAGAAAAACCACCAAATCGGTGGGCGATGCGGCTGAAGACCGCGCCCTGGCGCACCTGCGCGCCGCCGGACTGCGGCTCGTCGAGCGCAATTATCGGACCCCAGGTCGCGGCGGCGGGGAGGTCGACCTGATCCTTCGCGAGCCCGGCGGTACGCTTGTCTTCGTCGAGGTCCGCGCGCGGGCCAGCCACGGCTTCGGGGGCGCCGCGGCCAGCGTCGGCCCCGCCAAGCAGGCGCGGCTGGTGCGGGCCGCACGCAGCTACCTGCTGCGCCTGCCCGCACCGCCCCCCTGCAGGTTCGACGTGGTCGCGATCGATTCCGGGCAACTTCAATGGTTGCGCGGCGCATTCGACGCGGGCTGAGCCTTGGCGCGGGTATCATTGATTTCCATGCTTGAACAACGCATCCAGCAGCACTTCGTCGATAGCGCCGACCTGAAGTACCAGTCCGCGCAAACGCTGAATAAGCCGATCGCTGCGGCCATCCAGGCCGTGCTGGCCTGTGTCACCAGCGGTGGCAAGGTACTGGCCTGCGGCAATGGCGGTTCGGCCGCCGACGCCCAGCACTTCGCCGCTGAAGTTGTTGGGCGCTTCGAGCGCGAGCGGCCCGAGCTGGGTGCCATCGCACTCACCACGGACAGCTCTATCCTGACCGCGGTGGCCAACGACTACGACTTCACACAGATCTTCGCTAAGCAGGTGAGGGCCTTGGGGCAGCCTGGTGATGTGTTGCTGGCCATCACCACCAGCGGAAACTCGGCCAATGTGCTGGCCGCGATTGAGGCGGCCCACAGCCGTGAGATGACCGTCGTGGCGCTCACAGGTCGCGGCGGCGGCCGCATGGGCCAAGCCTTGCGCGAAACCGACGTACACATCTGCGTTCCACATGAGCGCACCGCTCGTATCCAGGAGGTACACCTCCTGGCCATTCACTGCATCTGTGACGGCGTGGACGCCACGCTCCTCGGTGACCAGGAAACCAACACATGACAATGAAAAAACTGCAACGCTTCTTCCTGGCCGCGGCGACGGCGGCCAGTCTTGCCACCGCCCTCAGCGGCTGCGCACCACTGTTGCTCGGTGGTGCCGCCATGACCGCCATCGTCGCCACGGACCGTCGGACCTCGGGCGCCCAACTCGAAGACGAGACCATCGAGTTCAGGGCGAGCGGCCGTATCCGCGACGCACTCGGCGATCGCGTCCATGTGGTGGTCACCAGCTTCAACCGTCAAGTCCTGCTCACGGGCGAGGTGCCTGACCAAGTGACGCGGGAAACCATCGAACAGATCGTCCGCAAGGTCGACAACGTTAACGGCGTCATCAATGAGTTGGGCATTCATATCGTCTCCTCCCTCAGTCAGCGCTCCAACGACCTGCTGCTGACCACCAAGGTTCGAGCCACCCTGATTGACGCGCGCGACCTGAGCGCTGGCGCTTTTAAGGTGCAGACCGAGCGTGGCACTGTCCACCTCATGGGACGGGTCACCGCCCGGGAGGCCGAGCGCGCCACCAACCTGGTGCGTTCAATTTCCGGGGTACAGCGCGTGGTCCGCGCCTTTGAAATCATCACTGAAGAAGAGTTACAGCGGATGATGCCGCGCCAGGCCGCACCCGCAGTCGCCCCCGTCGCCAGTGCGCAAAGCCGGTAGCGGCTACGGGCAGGCAATGCGGGTAGCCGGGGCTCGCTGGCTCTGGCAGCTGCGAGTGCCCTGTGGCGGCACCCTTAGCGCAATCGCCTGATAAGGCTCGAGGTATCCCAGCGACCGCCGTCCATCTGCTGGATATCGGCATAAAACTGGTCGACAAGCGCTGTGACCGGTAGCCGGGCGCCATTGCGACGGGCTTCCTCCATCACCAGGCCCAGGTCTTTGCGCATCCAGTCGACTGCAAAGCCGAATTCAAAGCGGTCGTCGACCATGGTCTTGCCCCGGTTGTCCATCTGCCAACTCTGGGCAGCCCCCTTGCCGATCACATCCAGCACCTGATGCATGTCGAGGCCCGCCCTCTGGCCGAATGCAATTGCTTCGGACAAGCCCTGCACCAGCCCCGCGATGCAAATCTGATTGACCATCTTGGCCAGTTGACCTGCGCCGCTGTCACCCAGCAGGGTCACAGCGCGCGAGTAGGCCATGGCCACTGGCCGCATGGTCTCGAAGGCGGTGGCATCCCCCCCGCACATGACGGTGAGCAGGCCGTTCTGGGCACCCGCCTGGCCGCCGGAGACGGGCGCGTCGACAAAAGCAACGCCCAAGGCCTGGGCCGCAGCGCACAGCTCGCGCGCAACATCGGCTGAGGCGGTGGTGTGGTCGACGAAGATGGCCCCCGGCTTCATCCCGGCCAAGGCACCATCACGACCCAGCACCACTGCGCGCAGGTCGTCGTCATTGCCGACGCAGCAAAAGACGATGTCGCACCCGGCGGCTGCTTCGCGCGGGGTCGGGGCGCTGGCGCCCTTGAACTCGGCCCCCCAAGCCAGTGACTTGGCGGGGCTGCGGTTGTAGACCGTGACCTGATGCCCGGCCAGGGCCAGATGGCCCGCCATCGGGAGGCCCATGACACCGAGGCCGAGGAAGGCGACCCGACGGGGAGTGACGCCGTCATAGGTGCGGGAATTGGTGCTGGGCATGTAAAAAGTCTCCTAGTTCATCATCAGATTGACGAATTCTAGGAGGCGGGCGCGGCCTGTGCGAACGGGTCGCGGAGAAGACGCCCGCGAACAGTGGGGACGACAGTCAGCCGCGAAAACCCGCCTGCTCGCCCCCGGCAACTGCCGCCTGAGGACAGGGTCCAGATTGAACGAGCTGATCGCGGCAAGACCAGCTCGTGTGACGGGCAGCGCGAACCCCTAGCCGGGGAAGTTTTCGGGGGAGCGGGCGCGGGCGCGGGCCTCGGCCGGGGTGATGATTCCCCGCCGCACCAGGTCGGTCAGGCACTGGTCCAGGGTCTGCATGCCCAAGGCCTGGCCGGTTTGAATAGCCGAGTACATCTGCGCAACCTTGCCCTCGCGGATCAGATTGCGGATGGCGGGCGTGCCCAGCATGATCTCGTGGGCCGCCACGCGGCCCGAGCCATCACGCAGGCGGCACAGGGTCTGCGCGATCACTGCCACCAAAGACTCGGAGAGCATGGCGCGGACCATCTCTTTCTCGTCGCCAGGAAAGACATCGATGATGCGGTCGATGGTCTTGGCCGCGCTCGAAGTGTGCAGGGTTCCGAAAACCAGGTGGCCGGTCTCGGCTGCGGTCAGAGCCAGGCGGATGGTTTCAAGGTCGCGTAACTCGCCGACCAGAATGACATCGGGGTCCTCGCGCAGTGCAGAGCGCAGCGCGGTAGCGAAGGACAGGGTGTTGGCACCGATTTCACGCTGGTTCACCAAGCACTTGCGGGATTCGTGCACGAACTCAATCGGATCCTCGATGGTGACGATGTGCCCCAGGGTGTTGTCATTGAGGTGATTGACCATGGCTGCCAGGGTGGTGGACTTGCCCGAGCCGGTGGGTCCGGTCACCAGCACCAGCCCGCGCGGGCGCAGAGCCAGGTCGCCGAAGATGCGGGGAGCGGCTAGGGCCTCCAGGGTGAGAATCTGGCTTGGGATGGTCCGCATCACCGCAGCGGCGCCGCGCTGCTGGTGAAAGGCATTGACGCGAAAGCGGGAGAGCCCGTTGATCTCGAACGAGAAGTCGCACTCGAGGAATTCCTCGTACTGCTTGCGCTGGGCGTCGTTCATCACGTCGTAGACCATGGCCTCGACCTGCTTGCCGTCCAATGGGGCGACGTTGATCCGACGGATATCGCCGTTGACGCGGATCATGGGTGGCAAGCCGGCCGACAAATGGAGGTCGGACGCCTGATTCTTGACGGCGAAAGCAAGCAGCTGAGTAATATCCACGAAAGTCCCGTTTTTCTCGAAAAGTCGGTCCCATTATGAACATTATTTCAGGCAATCTCCAGAATATTCGAACACGAATGGCCTCATCTTGTGCTGCGGCGCAGCGCGACACAAGGGATGTTGCGCTGCTGGCGGTATCCAAGACCTTTGACGCCGATGCAGTGCGCGAGGCCGCCGCCTGCGGGCAGCGCGCTTTCGGCGAAAACTACATCCAGGAGGCGGTGGAGAAAATCGCTCTGCTAGCCGACCTGGGGCTGGAGTGGCACTGCATCGGCCCGATCCAAAGCAACAAAACCAGGCTGGTAGCCCAGCACTTCGACTGGGTGCACACCATCGACCGTCTCAAGATCGCGCAGCGCCTGTCCGAGCAACGCCCGCCATCGATGGCGCCGCTCAATTGCTGCCTGCAGGTCAATATCGACGGCGGGGCCACCAAGTCGGGGCTGGCCCCGGAGGAGGTGGCGACGCTGGCAAGGGAGGTCATGGCCCTGCCCGGCCTGCGGCTGCGAGGGTTGATGACCATCCCCGAGCCCACCGAGCGCGTCGAGGACCAGCTGGCCGTGCATCGACGCGCGCGCGCCCTGTTCGATGCCTTGCGCGGGCAAGGGTTGCCGCTGGACACCTTGTCCATGGGGATGAGCGGCGATATGGAATCTGCCATCGCCGCCGGCAGCACGATGGTGCGGGTCGGAACCGCCTTGTTTGGCGGCCGGCCGGCGAAGGCCTGACGCCCGCCCGGGGGCGGGCGTCAGCGCACCGCTCAGCGCACCGGCTCGCGGCCCAGCCGCGCCATCATCACCAGGCCGTAGAGGGCAGCCACACCCACGAGCAGATAGATCCCCCGCGCCAACGGGGAGCCATTGCCCAGCAGGGCAGCGACCAGGTCAACCCCGATCGCCCCCAGCAAGCCCCAGTTGAGGCCGCCAACAATCAAAAGGACAAGGGCTACCCAATCCAGCGCGCTGAGGCGGGATGGCGACTCGGCGTGGAGGGCGGCGCTGGAATGCATGTCGGTATGGGCCACGGTATGACTCCTGAGAGTTGGAGGGAAGCCCTCTCCCGGCAAGCTGCATGCCCAACTCCTCCACACCTCCACATCGCCATGGCGACAGAGGTCGACCCACACGCAATGGATCGGTTCAGGGCAGGCGCCATCGAGTCCTACGACCGCGACAGGCGTTGTCTGTCAAAACCAGACTGCGCCACCTTGCACACTGCCGGCTGGATCATGACGAAGTGCCCGACACGGGCAAACAGGAGGGTCTATGTCCTACAGCAGCCTCATGGGCGCCGACACGGCGCCCGCCATCCCCTCGGGCCGCAGCGGTGACCTGCTCGGTCCCAGCGACAACTCCGACAGCGGCAGCGACGCGGTGGGTAGCAGCGAAGTCCACGGCGACAGCGATTCCGCAGGCACCGGCGAGCGAGGCGAGGCCTCAGGTCTGGACACCAAGGAGGGGGGCGACATCCTGCCCGACCGGGTCGTTCAGATCGGTGGGCCCGATACCAATGCGGGTCCCTGGAGGGATGACGAGGTCTTTACCGACCTCGATGAGGACACCGCCGCCGACGACAGCATGGAGGCTCTGGGCGAGGCCGCCGAGGGCGATGTCGAACGGGACCTCAGGGCTCGCCGCGGCTCCCAGCGGCCAGCCCTTGGCAGCCCGCCTGATTCCGAGCCCGCCCAAGGCTCCGGAGCTGGGGAGGTCTGAGGGCGCTCAGGGTACTGGCGTGTCAAGCGGGGGCTGGCGCTCGAAGCAAGGTCGAGGCGCCGAACAGGCTACGCACCAGCGCCACCACGACCTCGGCGCTTCGATTGCGCAAGTCACGGGCAGGATTGAGCTCCATCAGGTCCAGCGACCCAAGCCGCCCAGTGTCTGCCACCATCTCCATGCACAACTGCATTTCACGGTAAGTGGGGCCACCGGGCACCGGGGTGCCCACTCCCGGCGCATCCTGGGGGTCGAGCACGTCCACATCAAAGCTCAGATGAAGGTGGGTATCTGCGTCCAGCCCCTTCAGGGCTTGGGCCATGGTGGCGCGCATGCCGTGCTCGTCGACATACCGCATGTCGTAGACCTCAAGCCCCCATTGGCGAATCAGCAACTTTTCCTGGGTGTCCAGGCTACGCAGGCCGATCAGCACCAGATCCCGGGCCTGCAAGGCCGCCGGAACACCGTCCCAGCCTACCAGGGACGCCAAGCCGCGTCCCAGCAAGCAGGCAACAGGCATCCCATGCAGATTCCCGCTGGGGCTGGACGCTTCGGTGTTGGCATCGGCATGGGCATCCAGCCAGAGAACACGCAGCTGCCGGCCCAGCCGTCGGCAATGCGCCGCCACGGCACTGATGGAGCCGAGCGCCAGGGAATGGTCACCTCCCATCAGCAGGGGAAATTCCCTGCGATCAAGCGCAGCGGTGACAGCCCCGAAGACAACCCGGTTCCAGGCCACCACCTCGCCTTCGCGATGGGGGCCCGCGCCGGCCATCGGTCTGGCCGAGGCCGGCGGGCGATCCGAAGGCGGTGGGCCCGGCAAGTTGCCGACATCGAGCACCGCACACCCCTGAGCCCGAAGTGCGCCAGCCAAGCCCGCAACACGCAAGGCATCGGGCCCCATGCCCGTCCCGCGCACGCCAGCACCCGCATCGGTCGGGGCGCCGATCAGGCAAACAGACAAGGCCACCGGGGCGGCGGCGTTGCGACCGGAAATGGGAAAGCCCATGGACGCATTGTCCACGGGCAGCAGCGCAAAGAAAGCTGGGCGGGCGAGCAAGGCGCAGTGCGCCTACGCGCTCTCGCCCTGCGGGAGACGTCAGCGGCGATAACCGCCGGGGCCCGGGCCACCGGGCGTCCCGGGCCGGGGCCGGTCGGGCAAGTGCCGGAACATGATGCGCCCCTTGTTCAGGTCATAGGGCGAGAGTTCGAGGGTGACGTCGTCTCCGGCGATGATGCGGATGTGGTTCTTTCGCATCTTGCCGCCGCTGTAGGCGATGAGTTCGTGCCCATTCTCAAGAATCACGCGGTAGCGCGAATCCGGCAGCACTTCGGCCACGCGGCCGCGCATTTCGATGAGTTCTTCCTTTGCCATGGGGTCCTTGAGGGGCGGGTGGCACCCGATCCACTCCAGCCGGATCTCTGGCTGGACAGGCGCCGAATAACCTTCAATTGTAAATACTTCGGCGCCCGGACTTCCGCCCCGCCCCGGCGCCCCTCCGCCTAGGCCCTCCAGGCGACCGCAGCCGAGAAGGTCAGAAAGGCGGCCGCCGTGGTGAGCAAGATGATTCGGGCCACCCGCCCGGTGTCAGCGCCGAAACGCTCGGCCAGCAGCGACACATTGCTCGCACTGGGCAGTGCAGCCGCCAGCACCACGGCCGTCAGTGCGGACGGAGACAGCGCCAGTCCAAGCGCCCGAGCGCATTCCGCGGCCGCCAGCACCAGCAGGGGATGGATCAGCAATTTGGCCAGCGACAGACCCATCACGCCCCGCCAGGGTGAAGGCGCGAAATCGCCGCCCTGCGCTTGCGCAGACCCCAGCATCACCGCGCGGGCCAGCACCGCGCCAATGGTGAAAAGGGCGACCGGCGAAGCGGCATCGGCCAGCAAGCCGATCGCGCCCGCCAGCGGCCGGACCGGCACGAGCTCCAGCCAGGAGGCGGCACCACCGAGCAAGATGGACCAGGGCATTGGATTGAGAGCCATACCGCGCAGGGCGCGCCGGGCAGCGGCCCAGGCGCCGGCCAAGGCACGGCCTTGAGCGCCGCCCGAATGGCCATCCGGCGCGTCGAGGCGGGACAGGGCAATGCAGATCGAGGTGATGATCACCATGTCAATCAGCATCGTGGCGATCACCGGGCCCGCTGCATCCGCGCCGAGCAGGGCCACCAGCAGGGGCACTCCCATGAAGCCGGAGTTGGGAAAGGCGGTGACCAGAGCGCCAAACGCGGCGTCGTTCCAGTTCAAGCCCCCGGCACGACTGGCGCGGACTGCTCCGGCCACCATGAGCAGCCCACAGGGCAACCAGACCGCCGCCACCGCCGGATCAAACAGGCGCGCCACGGGTGTGGCCGCTCCAAACCGGAACAACATGCAGGGCAAGGCGAAATACAGCACGAAAGCGTTCAGACCACCGATCGCCTCCAGAGGCAGCAAGCGCGTGCGCGCAGCCAAGTAGCCGCACAGAACGAGCGCGAAAAAAGGGAAAGTGACCTGGAGGACGTCGAGCACCTGCCTATTGTCGCGTCTGGTACAGGCCGGGCCCGCGAGTCGGGCGAGCGCCAGGGCCTGCAGCGCGAACTGCCGCCCTCTGGCGGGGTTGGCGCGCGCATGGCGCAAGGGCTGGGCCTCCAGCGCCGGTATCATTCGCCGCTTCCTTCAGACCGCAGGCAGTGCCCGGCGGCTCTGCCCCCTGAGGCTCTCTCCACCCGTCCCCTCCCCAGCATGTCCGGCCTCAACCTCGCGCAACAGGAAGCAGTGAACTACCTGCACGGACCTTGCCTGGTGCTGGCCGGGGCAGGCTCGGGCAAGACACGGGTGATCACCCACAAGATCGCGCGCCTGATTCAGTCGGGTGTGCCGGGTCAGCGCATTGCCGCCATCACCTTCACCAACAAGGCCGCCAGCGAAATGCGCGAGCGCGCAAAGACCCTGATCGGGCGCGACGCCAAAAACGTGGTGATCTGCACCTTCCACGCGCTGGGCGTGCGCTTGCTGCGCCAAGACGGCGCCGCGATGGGCCTCAAGCCCCAGTTTTCCATCCTGGACAGCGACGACGTCGTCTCCATCCTCAAGGACGCCGGGGGCAGCGTCGACGCTGCCACCGCGCGCCAGTGGCAGTGGACCATCAGCCTGTGGAAGAACATGGGCCTGACCGCCGCCCAGGCCGAGGCCCAGGCCGCCGACGACAACGCCCGCATCATTGCCCGCGTGATGGCCCGCTACGAAGAGCGCCTCACGGCCTACCAGAGCGTGGACTTCGACGACCTGATCGGCTTACCGCTCAAGCTGCTACAACAGCACGAAGAGGTGCGTGCCAAGTGGCAGCAGGCCCTGGGCCATGTGCTGGTCGACGAGTACCAGGACACCAACGCCACGCAGTACGAGTTGCTCAAGCTGCTGGTGGGGGAACGCGGGCGATTTACTGCGGTGGGCGACGACGACCAGTCCATCTACGGCTGGCGCGGCGCCACGCTAGACAACCTGCGGCGGCTGCCACAGGACTACCCCGCGCTGAAGGTGGTGAAGCTCGAGCAGAACTATCGCTCGACCAGCGCCATCCTGCGCGCCGCCAACAACGTCATTCAGCCCAATCCGAAGCTATTTCCCAAGACGCTGTTTTCTGAACTCGGCGAGGGCGAGCCGGTGCGGGTCGTCGACTGCGACAGCGAAGAGCACGAGGCCGAACGCACGGTCGCTCGATTCCAGTCCATCCGCGCGAACAGCGCGAGCAAGGACTGGAAGGATTTCGCGGTGCTCTATCGGGCCAACCACCAGGCCCGCGTGTTTGAGCAGGCCCTGCGCAAGGCGCAAATCCCCTACAAGGTCTCGGGCGGCCAGAGCTTTTTCGACCGCGCCGAAATCCGCGATCTGTGCGCCTGGCTGCGGCTGTGGGTGAACAACGACGATGATCCCGCCTTCCTGCGTGCCGTCACCACCCCCAAGCGGGGCATCGGCCACCAGACCCTGGGCACCCTGGGCGAGTACGCCAGCCGCTTTAAGCTCTCCCTGTTTGAGGCCTTGTTTTCCAACTCCCTGGGCTCGGTGCTCAGCGGCCGAGCATTGGGCAGCCTGCACGAGTTCGGCCGCTATGTGAACGACCTCGAATACCGAGCCCGGCACACCTTGGGCGCCGAAGACGCGCGGACCTTTTTGGCCGATTGGCTCAAAGATATCGGCTACGAGAAACACCTCTACGACGGAGAGGACAGCGAAAAACTCGCCGCCTCACGCTGGACTCATGTGCTGGAATTTTGCGACTGGATGGCCGGCCGCTGCGGCGGCGAGATCGACGACGCCGCCGGCGTGACCATCATGGGCGAGAAAAAGAACCTGCTGGAAGTGGCGCAGACCATCTCGCTGCTGTCCACGCTCAGCGAGCGCGAGAAAGACCAAAACGTGGTCACCCTCTCGACACTGCACGCCTCCAAGGGCCTGGAATGGCCCCATGTGGTGCTGGCTGGATGCAACGAGGGCCTGCTGCCATTCAAGCTCGACGATGACAACGGCACCAAGGGCGAGGCCAACGAAGGCATCCTGCAACGACTGCAAGAAGAACGCCGACTCATGTACGTGGGCATCACCCGCGCCCAGCGCTCGCTCGCAGTGAGCTGGGTCAAGCGCCGCAAGAGGGGCCGCGAGACGGTCGCCGGTGTTCCGAGCCGCTTCATCGCCGAGATGGCCCTGGACAAGACCACGGTCAAGGAAGACCCGCGCGAAAAGCTCCGGGCGCTGCGGGCGGAGTTCGCGGCGCGCAAGGCCCAGGCGGACACCCAGCCCCCCTGAGGTCGTGTCAGGTCTCGGTGTACCTGACCTGCGCGGGGCCGGTTAGGTTCGGGCGCGATGGTTTTGCGCAGAGCGCGTGGAACCCTCCCTCCTGAACCGCACCATGCAATCCACACAGCGACCCATCTATACATTCGAACGCTTCACCCGCACGCCCACCAGCCAGTCCGCTGGGGGCTCCTTCAGTTTTGAAGGTGTGGCGGAATCGAGCACAACTTACCCGCGCGCGGCCGTCGCTGCGCCGCCAGCGGCCCAAGACTGGAACCCGGTGGGTAGAGCCGCACAGCCCGTCCCGCTGCGTGAACGGGCCTGCCGCTCACTCAAAGGCACCGCGGTCTTCACGGCAGCGCTGCTGGGGGGCGGCCTCACGGGCTGGGCCGCGTACGCCGTGACGGTCCAGGCCGGCGGATCGGACCAGACCGCCTTGGCCGTGGGCGCCGTCCTTTGCAGTGTCACCTCTGGCTGCCTGCGCGCCGGCATCGATTTCTGGCGGGAGCACCGCCAGCTCCACCGGGTGGCACCAGCGCCGGCGGCCCTGGCGCCAGACCAGCGCGCATGACCGCCCCGCATCAAAGAGACAAGTCGTAGTCGATCGTGATCGGCGCGTGGTCCGAGAATTTCTCGTTCTTGTAGATGTGTTCTGTACGCGCGAGCTGCGCGATTGCCGGCGTGGCCAGGTGGTAGTCCAGGCGCCAGCCCACATTCTTCGCATAGGCCTGGCCACGGTTGCTCCACCACGTGTAGCAGGCGTCGGTGGTGTCGGGCTGCAGCTGGCGGTAGACGTCCACCAGGCCGGTGTCTGCAAGCAGGGCCGTCATCCAGGCCCGTTCCTCGGGCAGGAAGCCACTGTTCTTGAGATTGCCCTTCCAGTTTTTCAAATCCTTTTCCTGGTGCGCGATGTTGATGTCGCCGCACAGAACGAATTCGCGCTTTTGCTTCAAGGCCGCCAAGTGCGGCTCGAAGCCGGCGAGGAAGCGAAACTTGGCCGCCTGCCGCTCCTCGCCCGAGGAGCCTGAGGGGAAGTAACTGCTGATGATGGAGAGCTTGCGCTTCGGGGTGTCAAAGCGCAGCTCCACGTAGCGGCCCTCAGCGTCGAACTCGCCACCGTCCCAGCCCACAACGACATCGCTGGGCTCGTGTCGGGTGTAGACCGCCACGCCCGAATAACCTTTTTTTTCGGCGAAGTGAAAGTGGCCCTTCAAACCAGCCAGCACCTCGAAGCGGCCGGCCACATCGGCCGCCTGGGCCTTGACCTCCTGCACGCAAATACAATCAGGCGCCGACCTTTCCAGCCAGGCTTCAACGCCCTTGGTGGCGGCCGAACGAATGCCGTTGAGATTGAGGCTGGTGAGTTTGAACAAGGATTTCCCCATGGTGGCAGCAGCAGGCCAGGACGCCCTGGCGCAAGAATTTGTGCAGTTTTCGTTGGAGGCAGGCGTGCTGCGTTTCGGGAGCTTCCGCACCAAGGCGGGACGGGACTCGCCGTACTTCTTCAACGCCGGCCTGTTCGACGACGGCGCCAAGCTCGGCCGTCTTGCGCAATTCTATGCACGGCGAATCATGGCCTCGGGCATCGAGTTCGACATGCTGTTTGGCCCCGCGTACAAAGGGATTCCTCTGGTGGCGGCGGTGGCCATCGAGCTGGCCCGACTCGGTCGCAATGTTCCCTTTGCCTACAACCGGAAAGAAGCCAAGGACCACGGCGAGGGCGGTTCCCTGGTCGGCGCGCCACTCACAGGACGAGTGCTGATCGTCGACGACGTGATGTCCGCAGGCACCGCCGCGCGCGAGTCCATCGCCATCATCGAGGCCGCCGGCGCGACGCCTCATGGCGTGGCGCTCGCCCTGGACCGCCAGGAGATGGCCACCGAGAAGCAGGCCGATGGCTCGGTGCGCGACATGCCCCATAGCGCGGTTCAGTACGTGCGCAGTAACTTGGGCCTGCAGGTGTGCGCCATCGCTCGTCTGACCGACCTACTCGATTACCTACAGCAACAAGGCGGCGACGCCTTAAGCGCGCACTACGCCCAGGTGCAGGCCTACCGAGACCGCTACGGCGTCGAGGACTAAGCCCAAGCCCGGGCGCACCCGGGCGGAGCGGGCAGCATCGCCCGGATTTTGTCAGCGGCGGCGGGACGCGATGCCGAGAATCACGCGCCGGACGCATGCCGAATTCTGGCATCCGCCCCTCCCCCGCCCCTGGAACTGACCTCTGCTGTCTTGTGCAGCGTCTTCACGTGTGCCAGTGGCGGCGCCCACCCGCTTTGCACGAGGACCGTCCATGCTTCACCCCACCGCCTTGAACACAGGCCGCCGCTCCGCCACCGTCGCCCCGGCCCCTACGGCTGCGGCAGCGCCTGCACCCAACTCGCACCACGCCGTCGAATTGAGCCCGGTACCCCGGGCGTGGCCGTCGGCCGGCGAGATGTCGGTCGAAGCCAGATTCGGAGAGTCCCAGCCGGCATACGCGGGCGGGCGGTGTTTGAATGGGCGTACCTGCACCTGGACTGTGTGTGGGCTCATCACGGGAGGCGTCTTGGGTGGCGCGGCAGGCGCTGCGGCCGTCCTAGTGGCCCGCGCTTCGGGAGACCACACCACCCTCGATCCCGTCCAAGGTGGCGCGGTGGGCGCCATGGCGGGCGCAGTCATGGGCAGCGTGGCAGGCTGCCTGCTCAATGCCTGCTGCGGGGACCCGGAGTAGGACTGAGGGGCTCAGGCAGCTGAACCCGTGAGGTAGTCGCCCTTGCCGATCGCCACGCCGTTGTGACGCAAGATGTTGTACGCGGTGGTGATGTGGAAGTACATGTTGGGGAGCGCCCAGGTCATGAGGTAGGCCTGCGCCGTCATCGTGCGCGTGGCGGTCTTGCCGACGGGGAAGGTCACTTCCTTGTCTTCTTGGCCATCGATCGCCGAAGCGGGCACCGTCTTCAACCAGGCCAGAGTGTTGTCGATGCGCTGCACCAGTTCAGCCAGGGTGGTTTCGGTGTTGTCGTACTTGGGTGCGTCCAGGCCGGTGATACGGGCAGCGCACAGCTTGGCGGCGTCGCAAGCAATGCAGATCTGGATCTTGAACGGCAGCATGTCGGGGGCCAGACGGTACTGCACCAGAGCTTGCTCGTCGTAGCCACGGGCTGTCACATCGGCTTGGGCCTTGACCAGCAGGTGGCGCAGGTTGCCCAGGTATTGAACAAAAACGGACAGGCTGGCGTTGGAGAGATTCATTTGGAAAAGCTTTCTTGCGTGATGCGTGTTGAATAAGACGGGCTTCAGGCCAGTTTCTTGCGGAGTAATTCGTTGACCTGGGCCGGGTTGGCTGTGCCCTTGCTGGCCTTCATAGCTTGGCCGACCAGGGCATTGAAGGCTTTGTCCTTGCCGGCCTTGAACTGGGCGACGTTGTCTGGGTTGGCGGCGATGACCTCGTCGATGATTTTCTCCAGCGCGCTGGAGTCGTTCATCTGTTGGAGGCCCTTGGCCGCGATGATCGCGTCCACACGCGCCACCGCATCGGCGGCGCCCTGCGATCCCTGGCCCTCGAAAGTCCATAAGGCGTCGAACACCTGCTTACCCGCGTTGTTGGAAATGGTGCCATCGGCGATACGGCCAATCAGAGCCGCCAGCGCAGCGGCCGACACCGGCGCCTGCTCGATCGACGACTCGCCGGCGTTCAGGCGCCGCGAGACCTCACCCATGATCCAGTTGCTGGCCAGCTTGGGTTGGCCGCAGGCCTGGGCCACCTGTTCGAAATAAGACGCCATGGCCTTGCTTTGCGTGAGCGTGGTGGCGTCGTACTCAGGCAATCCGAACTCGGACACGAAACGGGCCGCCATCGCGCGCGGCAACTCGGTCATGCTGGCCCTCACCTGCTCCACCCATTCGGCAGCCACCACCAGCGGCGGCAAATCCGGGTCGGGGAAGTAGCGGTAGTCGGCCGCATCTTCCTTGGTGCGCATGGCACGGGTCTCGCCGGTGTCTGGGTCGAATAGCACCGTGGCCTGCTCGATGGCGCGGCCGTCCTCGATCTCCTCGATCTGCCAGCGCACCTCGTAATCGATGGCCTGCTGCATGAACTTGAAGGAGTTCAGGTTCTTGATTTCGCGCCGGGTACCCAGGGGAGCGCCAGGCTTGCGCACCGAGACGTTGGCGTCGCAACGGAAACTGCCCTCCTGCATATTGCCGTCGCAGATACCGATCCAGGTGACGATCTTGTGCAGTTCCTTGGCATAGGCCACGGCTTCTTCGGAGGACCGGATGTCGGGCTCAGTGACGATTTCCAGCAGCGGCGTGCCGGCGCGGTTGAGGTCGATACCCGACTGGCCAATGAAGTCCTCGTGCAGCGACTTGCCCGCATCTTCTTCGAGGTGGGCACGCACCAGACGCACCGACTTCTTCTCCTGGCCCAAGAAGAAGCTCACCTCGCCACCCTGCACCACCGGGATCTCGTACTGGCTGATCTGGTAGCCCTTGGGCAAGTCGGGATAGAAGTAATTCTTGCGCGCGAAGATACTGCGCGGCGCGATCTGCGCCCCCACGGCCAGGCCCAGGGCGATGGCCCGCTCGACGGCGCCCTTGTTCATGACAGGCAGGGTGCCGGGCAAGGCCAGATCCACCGCACAGGCCTGGGTGTTGGGCTCGGCGCCAAACGCCGTGGGCGCACGGCTGAAGATCTTCGACTGGGTCGACAGCTGGGCGTGCGTCTCGAAGCCGATCACGACTTCATAGCCCTGGACGAGTTTGGCGGACATTTCAGAATCCCTCGGGCTGGCGCAGGTGGAAGTCGGTGGCCTGCTGGAAGCGGTGCGCCGCATTCAAGAGGCGCGCTTCGCCAAAGTAATTGCCAATGAGCTGCAAGCCCACAGGCATACCGCCCTCGCCAAAGCCGCAGGGCAGGCTCATGCCAGGCAGGCCCGCCAGCGAGGCGGGGAGGGTGAAGATGTCGGCCAGATAGTTGGCCACCGGGTCATCGGCCTTGTCGCCGAGCTTCCAGGCCACGGTGGGCGCCACCGGGCCAGCGATCACGTCGCATTGCATGAAGGCAGCGCGGAAGTCGTCGGCGATGAGACGGCGGATCTTTTGCGCCTGCACGTAATAGGCGTCGTAGTAGCCATGCGAGAGCACGTAGGCGCCGATCATGATGCGGCGCTTGACCTCGTCGCCAAAGCCCTCGGCGCGGGTCTTTTTGTACATGTCCATCAGGTCGCCATAGTCCTTGGCGCGGTGGCCGAACTTCACGCCGTCAAAGCGCGAGAGGTTCGAGGACGCCTCGGCGGGCGCGATGATGTAGTAGACCGGAATAGCCAGCTCGGTGCGGGGTAGCGAAATGTCCACCAGGGTCGCGCCCAGCTTCACGTACTGCGCCAGCGCCGCGTCAATGGCGGCGCGCACGTCTTGCGAGAGGCCTTCGCCGAAGAACTCGCGCGGCACGCCAATGCGCAAACCGACCAGCGAGTCACCCAGGGAGCGGCTGTAGTCCTCGGCTGGGACATCCAGCGAAGTGGAATCACGGTCGGGGTCGGGGCCGCACATCGCCGAGAGCAACAACGCGCAATCCTCGGCGCTGGCGGCCATCGGACCGGCCTGGTCAAGGCTGGAAGCGTAGGCCACCATGCCGTAGCGCGAGGCGCGGCCGTAGGTGGGCTTGATGCCGGTGATGCCGCAAAAGGCCGCCGGCTGGCGGATCGAGCCGCCGGTGTCGGTGCCCGTCGCGGCGGGCGCCAGGCGGGCCGCGACCGCGCTTGAACTTCCGCCAGACGATCCGCCGGGTACGCGCGAAAGATCCCAGGGGTTCTTCACCACACCGTAGGCGGAGTTCTCATTGGCCGAACCCATGGCGAACTCATCGCAGTTGAGCTTGCCCAGCGTCACCATGCCGGCCTGCGCCAAGCGTGCCACCACCGTGGCGTCAAAGGGGGAGCGGTAGTCCCTGAGCATGCGCGACCCGGCGGTGGTGGGGAAGTCCCGGGTCACAAAGATGTCCTTGTGCGCGATCGGCACGCCCAGCAGGGGCGCTGCATCCCCGCGCGCCAATCGGTCATCTGCGGCGCGGGCCTGGGCCAGCGTGACTTCGGAGTCGGTGGAAAGGAAGGCGCCCAGGCCGGCATGCTGGACCATTCGGGCCAGGAAGTGCCCCGCCAGCTCTACGGCCGAAACCTCCCGTGCGCGCAGGCTGGCCACCATCTCGGCCAAGGACAGTTGATGCAGTTCTTTGGTACTCATGGAGACGCCCTGGCTCACTCGATGACCTTGGGCACCAGGAACAGGCCCCGTTCGACAGCCGGTGCGCTGCGTTGGTTGGCCTCGCGCTGGTTTGGCTCACTGGCCCGGTCTTCGCGCAAGCGCAAGTGAACCTCCTGGAAGGCGGCCACCGGATGGGCCAGGGGCTCCACTCCTTTGGTGTCGACCGCGCGCATCGCCTCGACGATGCTGAAAAAGCCATTGATCTGGGCCAGCATGCGATCACGTTCGGGCTCGGCCAATTCGAGCCGGGCCAGGTGAGCAATTCGGCGGATGTCGTCGGGGGTGAGAGCCATCAGGAAAAGACTGAAAAAGAGGCCCGAAACGGAGCAATTCCACGCCGGAACGGGCCGATTGTCATCGGGCGATCGGGTATTATCCTGCCTTCGGGTGAGCCCGTTGGGCCGGCGTACAAGCAGGCCTGTCCGCCCTGGCGGAACAGCCTCGGATTGCTCGCCCCAGTTACCACCAAAGAGGGGCCGCTCATGCGGCCTCTTTTGCATCGCTCACAAGGACTTCCTGATGTTCGGATCCTTCCGACGCTATTTCTCCACCGACCTGGCCATTGACCTGGGCACGGCCAACACCTTGATCTTCGTCCGCGACAAGGGCATCGTGCTGGACGAGCCCTCGGTAGTCGCCATTCGCCACGAAGGCGGCCCCCAGGGCAAGAAAACCATTCAGGCTGTTGGTCACGAGGCCAAGGCCATGCTGGGCAAGGTACCCGGCAACATCGAGGCGATCCGCCCGATGAAGGACGGCGTGATCGCCGACTTCACCGTCACCGAGCAAATGCTCAAACAGTTCATCAAGATGGTTCACCCGCGCTCGGTGCTCAAGCCCAGCCCGCGGATCATCATCTGCGTGCCGTGTGGCTCCACTCAGGTCGAGCGACGCGCCATCCGCGAATCGGCCCTCGGCGCTGGCGCCAGCGAGGTGTACCTGATTGAGGAGCCGATGGCAGCCGCCATCGGCGCGGGCCTGCCGGTGTCCGAAGCCTCCGGCTCCATGGTCGTCGACATCGGCGGCGGCACCACCGAGGTGGGCGTCATCTCGCTGGGCGGCATGGTCTACAAAGGCAGCGTGCGCGTCGGCGGCGATAAGTTCGACGAGGCCATCATCAGCTACATCCGCCGCAACTACGGCATGCTGATCGGCGAGCCCACCGCCGAAATGATCAAAAAGAATATCGGCTCGGCCTTCCCCGGCTCCGAGGTCAAGGAGATCGAGGTCAAGGGCCGCAACCTTTCCGAGGGCGTGCCGCGCTCCTTCACCATCTCGTCCAACGAGATCCTGGAGGCGCTCACCGACCCCCTGAACAACATCGTGTCTGCGGTGAAGAACGCGCTGGAGAGCACGCCCCCCGAACTGGGCGCCGACATCGCCGAGCGCGGCATGATGCTCACCGGCGGTGGCGCCCTGCTGCGTGACCTCGACCGCCTGCTGGCCGAAGAAACCGGCCTGCCCGTCCTGGTGGCCGAAGACCCCCTGACCTGCGTGGTGCGCGGTTGCGGCATCGCCCTGGAGCGCATGGAGCGCCTGGGCTCGATCTTCACCAACGAATAAGCCCGGGGAACCACAGCGATGCCGCTCGGTACGCTGGACAGGACCCCGCCGCCGTTCTTCAAGCAGGGTCCTTCGGCCCTGTCCAAGCTAATCGTCTTCAGCGCACTGGCGCTGTTCCTGATGGTTGCCGACATGCGCTTCGGTGTGGCCGATCCGCTGCGCGCTGTCGTCGCTGCCATGATCGCGCCGGCTCGCTGGCTCGCGTTGCAGCCGGTGCGCCTGGCAGAGGGCGCGGGCGACTACTTCCAGTCCCTGTCCAGTGCGCAGTCCGAACAGGCGTCGACACGCGACAAGCTCGCCCGCCTCGCGCTCAAGGCCAACCAGGTCGAGGAATTGACCCAAGAAAACCTGCGCCTGCGCCAGATGCTGGAGTTACGCGAGCGACTCGGCACAACCGCGATCGCCGCTGAAATCCTTTTCGAGGCCGCCGATCCCTACACACGCAAGGTCATTCTGAACAAGGGGCTGGGCAGCCAGATCGAACCAGGCTCGCCGGTGATCGACGAGGATGGTGTGATTGGTCAGGTCACACGGGTCCACCCCCTGGTCAGCGAAGTCACCCTCATCACCGACCGAGACCAGTCCATCCCGGTGCTCAATGTGCGCACCGGCGGCCGCAGCGTGGCCCAAGGCGATCCCATCTCCCAGCACCCGGGGTCGCTGGAGCTGCGCTACATGGCGGCCAACGCCGATGTGCAGGTGGGGGACCTGCTGACCACCAGTGGGGTGGACGGCGTCTACCCACCGGGATTGCCGGTCGCGACCGTTGCCCATGTCGAGCGCCGCACCGACTCGGCCTTCGCGCGCATCTACATCGAGCCCAAGGCCGGTGTGAGTCGGGGACGCCATGTGATAGTGCTCAAGGCCCTGGGTGAGCAACTGCCAGCACGGCCGCCTGCCGAAGAAACGCCGCAGCCCGCCCCACGCCGGGGAGTGCGCAAATGATCATGCGCCGCGGCAAGGAGTTGCTGCTGCCGGCCAACCCCTGGTTCATCTGGGGCAGCTTGCTGGCGGCGATGCTGCTCAACATGCTCCCGCTGGGCCGTCAGGTCTGGATGCCGGACCTGCTGGCCCTGGTCCTAGTGTTCTGGAATGTGCACCAGCCTCTGCGCATCGGCATCGCAACTGCCTTCGCCTTTGGCTTGGCCGTGGACGTGCACCAGACCTCGCTGCTGGGTCAACATGCGCTGGCCTATACCGCGCTGTCTTACTTCGCGATCACCATCCACCGGCGCTTGCTGTGGTTCACCGTCCCCTCGCAGGCGGTGCAGGTGTTCCCGCTGCTGGCCGCGGCACATGCGATCGAGATGACCATCCGGCTGGCGGCCGATGGCAGCTTCCCGGGCTGGATGCGCGCCCTGGCACCAGTGATAGAGGCGGCGCTGTGGCCTGTCATGAATGTGCTGCTGCTGGCGCCACAGCGCCGGGCACCCGACCAGGACGACACCCGCCCCCTGTAACGGGCGCGATCCCCGAAACCGGCCCATGACACCGCTGCGCAACGTCGACGCCGATATCTCCCGCTTCCGCCACCGGGTGACGGCAGCCAGCGTGGTGGTGCTGGTGTGCTTCACACTGGTGCTGCTGCGCCTGGTGTGGTTGCAGGTCTGGCGCCATGCCGATCTGAAGGAGCAGGCGGAGGCCAACCGGACCGCGGTTGTCCCGATCGTGCCGAATCGAGGCCTCATCCTGGACCGCAACGGGATCGTGCTGGCCTCCAACTACTCGGCCTATACGCTGGAGATCAACCCGGCGCGCATCAATGGCCCGCTCGACGCGGTGATCGACGAGCTATCCACCGTCATCGATATCCTGCCGCGCGACCGCAAGCGCTTCAAGAAGCTGCGCGAGGAATTCAAGAACTTCGAGTCCATTCCAATCCGCACCAAGCTCACCGACCAGGAAGTGGCACGCTTCGCTGCCCAGCGCTACCGCTTCCCTGGCGTGGACATCCGCGCACGGCTGTTCCGGAGCTATCCCTGGGGCGAGCTAGCCAGCCACGTGATCGGCTACATCGGTCGGATCAACCAAAGCGAGAAGGCAGCGATCGAGGACTGGCCCGAGGAAGAGCAGGCCAACTACCGGGGCACCGAGTACATCGGCAAGTTAGGCGTCGAGCAGAGCCTGGAGCGGCAATTGCACGGTGTCACCGGCGTAGAGGAGGTCGAGACTTCCGCCGGCGGACGGGCGGTGCGCAAGCTGGCCAGCAAGCCAGCCACACCTGGCCGCACCGTGATGCTGTCGATCGACATCAAGTTGCAAAACCTGGTGGAGCAAATGTACGGAGAGCGCCGTGGCGCCCTGGTGGCGCTAGACCCCACGACGGGCGAGGTGCTGGCCTTTGTCTCCAAGCCCACCTTTGACCCCAACCTGTTCGTCGACGGCATCGACCAGGAAAACTGGCAAGCCCTCAACGAATCCCTCGACAAGCCGCTCCTGAACCGGGCGCTGCGCGGCACCTACCCGCCCGGGTCCACCTACAAGCCCTTCATGGCCCTGGGCGCGCTCGAGACGGGCAAGCGCAGCCCCACCGCCATCGTTCAGGACAATGGCTCCTGGTCCTTCGGTAATCACGTGTTTCGCAGCCACGGTGACACCGGTCTCGGTCCGGTAGACATGTTCAGCAGCATCGTCAGATCCAGCAACGTCTACTACTACTCGCTGGCCAATGAGATGGGCGTGGACGCCATCCACGACTTCATGGCGCCGCTGGGCTTCGGCCAGATCACCGGCATCGACGTACTCGGTGAGGTCCGGGGTGTCTTGCCCAGCCAGGAGTGGAAGCGCAACTACTACAAGCGGCCTGAGCAAAAAAAGTGGTTCTCGGGCGAGACCATCTCGCTGGGCATCGGCCAGGGCTACAACAGCTTCACCATGCTGCAACTGGCGCAGGCCACGGCGACCCTGGTGAACAACGGCGTCAAGCACCGTCCGCGTTTGGTGATTGGTACCGAGGACCCGGTATCACGCACCCTGCAAGCGGTGGCTGCGCCAGCGCCTCAAGACCTGGGCTACAAACCCGAGCATGTCGAGATCGTCAAGCGGGCCATGGTGGGCGTGGTGCAAGGCGGCACCTCTGCGCAGGTGTTTGCTGGCGCAGCTTATGAGTCCGGTGGCAAGACCGGTACTGCGCAGGCGGTAGGGATCGGCCAGAAGGACAAGTACAACGCCTCCAAGCTGGAGGAGCATCAGAGGGACCACTCTCTCTACATCGCCTTTGCCCCGGCCGACCAGCCGAAGATCGCCCTGGCCATGGTGGTGGAAAACGCGGGCTTTGGCGCAGTGGCGGCCGCCCCGATCGCGCGGCGGGTGTTCGACTACTGGTTGCAGGGGCAGGTGCCGACGGCCGAAGACCTGGAGGCAGTTCGCAAGGGGCTCGCCGGCAGGCCCATCAGCACACCGCGAAACGCTGAAGCGGCCTGGCCGCCGGCGGCGGTACTGCCAGCAGGCGCGGCAGCGACGCCCGCCTCCCGAGCCAAGGCGGCCGCGGCACGAGGCAGACCTTAGGGCTGCCAGAGTAATCGGTCTAGGCACAGCCAAAGGCCCTATACCCCTAGTCCAGCCGCCAAGTCTGGCCATGCCGCAGCACCCGGAAGTCGGGCCTTTGCGGCTGCGACTCGATTGCCTGGCGCAGGTCCACCGGCGGCTGATCTAGGGATTCGTCACTCAGGCCCTCAAACGTCCCCCAGTGGATGGCGAGGGCCGAGCGGGCCCGCACATCGCGCATCACCTGCACCGCCTCGGCGGGATCGATGTGCGAGGCCTTCATGAACCAGCGCGGCTGGTAGGCCCCGATGGCGATGGCGGCCAGGTCGATATCACCCAGCCGGCGGCCGATGTCCTGCGTGTCTTTCGAATAACCCAGGTCGCCCGAGAACCAGAACCGGAGGCGGGGGTGTAGGACCGCCCAGCTGCCCCACAGCGTCTGCTGGCGGTCCCAGGGCATGCGCGCGCTCCAGTGCTGTACAGCCAGGAAATGCAGGGTCAGCGGCGCGCTGCCTCCCTCAATCCTGGCGGTGTGGTCCCAGTCGAGCGCGAATACGTTCTGCCCGGGTCCATCGAGATGCACCCCGCGAATATGGGCGCGGAACCAGCGCTGAACGCCCAGAGGCACATAGAAGCGAATGCCGGGATGCCGATCCATGAGCCGCTGCACGGTCTCCTCGTCCAGATGGTCCCAATGATTGTGAGAGATCAGCACCGCATGGATGGGCGGTAGCGCATCGAACGGAACGCCTGGCGGCTGATGCCGCCGGGGACCGGCGAAGGAAAACGGCGATGCGCGCGCACCCCAGTGCGGATCGGTGAGCAGGTTCACTCCATCAACCTGGATCAGCACGGTGGCGTGGCCCACCCAGGTCACGGCAGGGGCCGATCCGGGAGCGCGGATCAAGGCGAGGTCAGCCGCGACGCCGGTGATCTGCGCCGCCGGGGGCTTGGGTAGACCCTCGCGAAGTCGCTCCCACTGCCATCGCAGCAGGTTGCCTGTGCCCGCCGCAGACCCATACCGGTTGACGAACCCCTCAGGCCGGTGATGCGGCTTGGACGGGTCGTAGTCGGGGTGCGGGCTGTTGGGGGTCCAGGCGCAGCCGGCGACCAAGAGGCAAGCCAGCCAAAGAACGAGTGATCGCAAAAGGGGGATACCAAACATCTGCTTCATGCTCCTGCGGCTTCCCTGCGGCTTTCGCTGGGCGCCTCACACCCCTGTCTGTTGGGCGAGCCAGGTGCTCACGGCCTCGGGCATCGCCCGCACATCGCCGGGTGGGGTGCCGCGAGGAAATCCCACATGACCACCAGCGGCAGGTTGCCACAATGTCACGCAGGGACCGACCTCACCGACCACCGGCAAGCTACCCGCAGGAACGAAGGGGTCATTGCGCGCGTGCAGGGCCAGTGCGGGGATTCGGATCCGGTGCAGGTGTGGGCGCGCCGAGGCGCGGGCGTAGTAATCGTCCGCGCTGCGAAACCCGTGGAGCGGCGCGGTGAAAAGGTCGTCAAAGTCATACAGGTCGCGGGCGGAGGCCAGCAACTCGTGGTCGAACAGGCCGGGGTACTGGGCCAGCTTGGCCAGGGCTTTGGGCTTCATCGTGCGCAGGAAAAAGGTCGTATAGACCCAGCGGTTGAATCCCCGGCCAATTGCCTGGCTGCCAGCGGCGAGGTCCAGCGGCGAGCACACCGCCGCGATGCCATTGGCGACCGCGGAGGCGCTCGCTCCCGCCTCGGCGGCCCAGCGCATGAGCGCGTTGCCGCCCAAAGAGATGCCCACGGCCAGCAGCGGTCCCGGGTGTCGCTCGCGCAGACGGGCCAGGATCCCGCCCACCTCTTCGTAGTCGCCTGAGTGGTAGGCCCGTGGCGCACGGTTGATCTCGCCACTGCAGCCACGGAAATGCGGCACGACGAATTGCCAACCGCGCGCCCGCGCCACGCCGGCGAAGGCCTCGCTGTAAGCGCTGCGCGACGAGCCCTCCAGGCCATGAAAAAGGACCAACAGGGGGGCGCAGGCCGCGCCACGTGCAGGTACAGGTGCAGGTGCAGTCGGCAGGGCGGTGGCCTCGGGAGGTGAGGCGGTGTCGTCAAGCCAGTCTGCATCGACAAAGTCGCCGTCCGGCGTGGTCCAGCGCTCGCGCCGGTAAGCGATGGGCATACCTGCGAAGCGCCGGCTCCACAGCGCCGGCCAAATGGTCTGCAGGTTGCCGCCGGGCAACCAGAAAGGGGAGCGATACTGCAGCACCCGGAGGTTCGTCCTAGTGCAGCACCTGGGGGCCGCCGGCGACCTCTTGCACGTCACCCGCGGTGCCGGGACTGGCATGGTGAGCCACCATGCGCCAGCCCTGTGCGGTCTTGTGATAGACGTTGGTCGCGAGCACCCAGGCGTTGCGTGGACCGCCAGCGCTCTGCACCTCGACGCGCTCGACCAGGTGGTGCACCGCACTGCCCAAAGACTCCACCTTGTGCACGCGCTCAGGCCAGGCGCGGATCGTGCCGCTCGCGAACATGGCTTCAAAGGTGGCGCGAATGGCGGTAGCGCCCACCAGCCGCGGTCCGCCGGGGTGGACACAGACGATCTCGTCCTCATCAGCCCAGCAGGACATCAGCTTGTCGACATCGCCGTTTTGAAGGGCGTCATAGAAGGCCGCCTCGACGTCGTCGGCGTTGCCCTCCAGACTAGCGGCTTGCAGGGGGTTTTTGCGCATCGAGGCAAATTGTGCCGAGAAATCCGTTGGCCTGAAACTGCTCCACCTGGTGCAGCCCTTTGCGGCGCAACCATGCAGGCTGCTGCTCGATGAAAAAAACCCCGACCTCTCGGCCGGGGTTTGGAATGCGCTGGTTTTTGGCGCGTTCTTGTAGGGGGGTACCGACTCAGCGCTTCTGGCGGTACTTGCGCAGGGCAGCCAGCTGGGCGGCCATGACGGCCAGCTCCGACTGGGCCTTGGCCAGGTCGATATCGCTCTTAGCGTTCTTCAACGCCTCCTCGGCGGCCTGGCGGGCCTCTTTGGCCTTCTCTTCGTCCAGGTCCTTGCCGCGGATGGCGGTGTCGGCCAGAACGGTCACGCAGTGCGGCTGCACTTCCAGGATGCCGCCAGCAACGAAGACAAACTCTTCTTCGTTGTTGTCGGCGCGCTGGATGCGCACGGCGCCCGGCTTGATGCGGGTGATCAGCGGGGTGTGGCGCGGCAGGATGCCGAGCTCGCCCACTTCACCTGGCAAGGACACCAGGGTGGCTTGCCGCGCACGTTGTCGGGCAGCGGGTTGTCGGTGGTGCGGTAGGTGCCGGCGATGGACAGGAGCTCGGGCTCCATCACGGTGGCGAAAATGCGCGCCTGGCGGTTGCCCTTGGCGCCCGCGATGGCCTTGCCGCGCAGCGGCGCGTAGACGTGGATGCTGCCGTCGGCGATGACTTCGGCGCCGTGGTTGACCACCGCGGTGATGACCAGGTCGCCGCCCTTGGCGTAGAACTGCTGGCCCGAGCGCAGCGGCTTGTCGAGCACCACGGTGCTGGCGGCCACGGGCACCTCGACTTCAACCGGGACCTCGACGCGCACTTCGCGAACGACCTCGCGCACCACCTCGACGGTTTCGACGCGGGCGGGCGAGGCGACGCTGTCGGGTGCT
>NZ_JARXAB010000122.1 GCF_029866045.1 Ramlibacter sp.
CGACCGTTCCGAATGGCCCCGAGCGGTCGTTATCGGTCCGCGTGAAACGCTACGCCTAGAATACAAGGGCTCCGGAGGCGTGGCAGAGTGGTCGATTGCACCGGTCTTGAAAACCGGCAACGGGAAACCGTTCGTGAGTTCGAATCTCACCGCCTCCGCCAGATCGCAAAAAAAAACGCGCCAGCTGGCGCGTTTTTCATTACCTGGCGCAAGACCGCTCTTAGTCGACCTGCAGCTTTGCAAGGGTCACGATGCCGCGCCACTTCTCGATCTCACTGCGCGTGAAGGCGGCGAATTGCGCGGGGGTGGTGTTCTCGACCTCAAAACCCATCTTGGCGTATTGCTCGCGAACCTCGCGCAGTTGCAGGACGCGGTTGATGTCTGCGTTGAGCTTTTCGACGATGGCTGCAGGCGTGGCAGCAGGCGCGTAGACGCCATACCAAGTTTGCACCTCATAGCCTTTGAGACCGGACTCTGCGATGGTGGGCAGCTCCGGGGCCAAGGAAAAGCGCTTGTTTGTCGTGACGGCGAGCGCGCGCAGTCTGCCGCTGCGAACATGTTGCAAACCTTCGAGGCCGCCGAAGTGCACGTGCACGTCACCGGCCATCAGCGCGGTGTAGGCGGGGCCGCCGCCGCTGAACGGCACGTGCACGATATCGGTTTCTGCAATCTGGTTGAACAGCCCAGCGGCCAGGTGCGTGGAGGTGCCGCTGCCCGAAGAGGCATAGTTCAGCTTGCCCGGCTGCGCCTTGGCCAGAGCGATCAATTCGGAGATGGACCGCGCTTGCACCGACGGATGGATGTACACGATCAAGGGCGAGGAGGTGAGCTGCGCCACGGGCGCAAAGGCCTTCTCCGTGTCGAATGGCAGCTTCTTGTACAAGGTGGCGTTGATGGCGTGCGCCGGCGATGCAATCAAGAAGGTGTAGCCGTCTGCCGGCGCCGATGCGACAAACCCGGCCCCGATCGTCGAGCCAGCGCCCCCCTTGTTGTCGATCACGACCGTCTGCTTCCAAAGTTCGGAGAGCTTGGGGATGATCACGCGCGCATTCGCGTCAACCGCGCCGCCCGGCGGGAAACCGACGACGCAGCGCAGCTGGCGCGAGGGATAGCCGGCTGCAGGCTGTGCTGCGCCCGGCAGCCAGGCAAACGCCGGCGCAAGTGCCGCAGCCTTCATTAGCTGGCGGCGGTATGGATCGTGCGAAAGGCTCATGGTTGTCTCCAGATCATTAGAAGAATGGCGGCGCCAAGCCGCAGGGGTGAGATCGTCAAGGCTAGGTCGATGGCACATCACGCGAAAGCGTCACAGGCACACCCCCATAGTCACCAAAATGCGGCCCGACCGGCCGCTGCAGGTGGGTGCGTATCCAGCCGCGGACCATGCAGCGCTTGCGGTCGGCCTCGGGCCAGTCCTGGTACGCCGTGCGCGAATGCAGCGTGGTGTAGTTGTTGATCAACTGCATGTCACCTCGCTCGAGCTCCATGTCGAGGCGCAAGGCTGGATCCTCCGCGAGGGCATCCACCGCGGCCAGTGCTGCGATCTCGGCCTCGGTGTAGGGCGCACCATGCTGCATGGACGTCTGGTAACTGTTTCGGGAATAGCGCACCGACAAGACGCCGTCCTGAATGTGAAATACCGGCACGCGCTTGATGCTCGAATCACCGCCCTCTTCCAGGTTCAGGTAGTTCATGCCCTCCAGCAGCGGCGCCACCCGCTCGGGCTGGCGCTCGATCAACTGGTTGTAGGCCGACACGGCGCTGGCAATGCTGCTGCGCCCACCCGACATGGCCGGCCGCAGGCACAGCAGCCCCACCAGGTCGCAGCGGTCGGTATGAAATTTGAGTTCGGCGTTCGTCTGGTAACCGCGCACGCGGCGGCCCCCCGCCGGGCGGCCGGTATCCATCACATCGCACAAGCGATCGCCATAGGAGTTCTGGCTGATCGGGCGCCCCAGCAGGTTGACGATCAACCAGTAACAGGCCCGCAGCATGGCGTCATCCAGATCGTGCGAGAGGCCGCGCAGGAGCACGAAGCCACGGCCCTCCATCACCTCGCGCTCAATGCCCGCCAGGTAATTGCGGGCAGCAGGCAGGCGAGACAGGTCCAGCGCGGTCCCCGTGAGCGCGGTCAGACTTTCATTGCGAATCGCGCGCGCAGCGGCCTCGATCTCTTGGCGCACCTCGGCTGGCAGTACCTGAATCCATTGGTCGGTACGCGTGGCAACCTCGGATGCAAGCCAGGCACTGGGGTGTGAGATGGTGGAACGTGAAGGTGCGTTCATGTCGGGGAAGCCTCTGCGGGACAAATCAAGGAGCGGCAGGTCAGCATCGTTTCATCAACGCACGACGCCTGCGTTGACGAGTTGTGCCGTTTCGGACTCACTCACACCGAGCTCGCGCAGAACCTCGGCGGTGTGTTCGCCCAGTTGCGGCGGCTGCAAGCGCAAACCCGGCGTACGCCCTTCGATCTCGATGGGCAGTGTGGGAAGCCGGGTGTGGCGGCCATCCTGCAAACGGGTGTCCAGCATGCGCCCGCCGGCATTGAGCTGCGGGTCATCGAACAAATCACCTGGTCTGCGCACAGGAGAAAACGGAATGCCGATGCGGTCGAAAAGCGCGAGCAGGTCGGACGCGCTCCGCCCCGCGATCAGGTCCTTGATGAGGGGCCGCAGCGTCTCTCGGCGCTGGACGCGGTCCTCGTTGCTGCGGTACTGAGGATCCTCGCGCAAGTCGGGCCGACCGAACTCGGTACAGAAAGCCTTCCAGTGCGCATCGGAAGTGAGGCCGACAAAAATGGGCACACCCTCGCGCGAGTCGAAGGTTTCATAAATGCCCCACGCGCTGTCGCGATTGGGCATAGGCGGCGCCGGCTTGCCAGTGATCGCCTCGCCGGCCATGTGTTGTGCCACCAGCATGGCCGAGGTCTCGTACAAGGAACTCACCACCTTGCGGCCGCGTCCGTCTGCATCCCGCTGGCGCAGCGCAGCCAGGATGCCGACCGTTCCCATCACGCCCCCCATGATGTCCACGACAGAGGAGCCCGCGCGCAGCGGCCGCCCTGGCGGGCCGGTCATGTAGGCGAGCCCGGTCATGTACTGGACGATTTCGTCCAAGGCCGGGCGGCGCTCATAAGGTCCGCTGAGAAAGCCCTTGAGCGAGCAGTACACCAGGCGCGGGTTGATGCGCTGCAACTCTTCCCAGCCCAGGCCCGCACGGTCCATCGTTCCCGGACCGAAGTTCTCGATCAGCACGTCTGACTGGGCGATCAGCCGGCGCACCAGCGCCAGGCCCTCCGGGGACTTGATGTCCATCGAGGCGCTGCGCTTGTTCCGGTTGAAGTAAGAGAAGAAGCCGCTGGCAAAGCCGCGCAGGCGCCGTGTACGGTCGCCTTCGATCGGCTCCACCCGGGTGACGGTGGCTCCCAGATCGGCCAAGACGAGCCCGCAGCAAGGTCCCATGACCGTGTGCGTCATCTCCAAGACACGGATGCCGGCCAGAGGGAGCGGCCCGGCCGCATCGGGCTGTTTCGATGTCGATGGACTGCCCGTTGGACTTGCTGTCTGGCTCTCAGTTGGGCTTTTTACTTCTGCGGCAGTCAAGTCTTCTCCGGTGTGTGCTTGTCGATACGGTTCACGCGCGCCCATTGCGGTTGAGTGTGTCCGCGCGAGTGTACTTGAACTGGATCCAGTTTTAGACTCAGTATTGCATCTAGTAGTAGACTCCGGCTCAGCCCGCTATCGGACTGAGCGCTGCCCCCCTCACCCCACCCCCCCACTCGCCTGCCTACATGTCATTGCAACCCTCTGCCGAGCTCATCCCCGGTGGCTTCGCCGCTGAAGCGGCCGCCTTCATCGAGACCCTGAGGTCGGACGCACTGCCGACCCTGGCCGTGGAGCGTGCGGTCGACGCGGTGACCGACACGCTGGCCTGCATGGTGCTGGGCGCCAGGCAGCCGCTCGAGGCGCCACTGCGTCGATCCTTGTTCGGCGGCGCACGGGCGGAGGCCGGCGGCCAGGTGCTGGGACGGGTGCTCGCCCAAGAAGGCTGGGCCGATGCAGGCGCCGAGACCCTGGGCACAGCGGCCCTGTACTTGGGCACCCTGGCCCACGCCGCAGATTTCGACGACATCAGCCACCCGGCCTACTGCCACGCCACCGCACTCCTCTTGCCGCCGCTGCTGGTGCGCGCGGCCGCAGCCGGCCAGGGCGGCCCCGCGCTGATACGGGCCTATCTCGTCGGGGTCGAAACCATGGGGCAGCTCGGACGTCGGCTGAACACGGCGCATTACGAAGCGGGCTGGCATGCCACCTCCACCCTGGGCACGCTGGCCGCAACGGCGGCGATCGCAGCACTGGATGGACTGACACCGGCGCAGACTGTCACCGCCCTGGGTATCGCGGCATCCCTGGCAAGCGGCGTGCGGCAGAACTTCGGCAGCATGACCAAGCCGCTGCATGCCGGTCTTCCCGGGCGTTCGGCCATCCTGGCCACGCGGCTGGCGGCGGAGGGCTTGACCAGCGCGGCCCAGGCGGTCGACGGGCGCTTCGGGTTTTTCCGCACCTTCGGCGGCGAAGCCGAAGCGGGCCATGCCAAGCCCTGGGGAGGCCCGCTGGAGGTGCTGACCGAAAACGGGCTGGCGCTCAAGGCCTATCCCTGCTGCGCGGCCACGCATGCGGCCATCGACGCGGCGCGCGCGCTGGCGGGGCGTCATGCGCACCAGGCGCTGCGACACGTGCGCGTGGGCGTCTCGCGCTTTGCCATCGAGCCGCTGATTTACCTGCGCCCAACAACGCCGCTGGAAGCCAAGTTCTGCATGCCCTATTGCATCGCTGTCGCACTGCATGACGGCAACGTCACGCTGGACAGCTTCACGCCGGAGGCCATCCAACGCCCGCAGATCGCCGCCCTGATGGACCGCATCGTGATGGAGGTGGACGAACGCGTCGCCAATGACCGCGAATTCGCCAGCGTGCTCGATGTGTCGCTCGAAGGCGGCGGCACCGATGTGGAGCGCGTCGACGTCGCCAGCGGAAAGCCGGCACGCTGGATGACGGCGTCAGACCTGGCGCACAAGTTCTTCTCGTGCTGCGGGCAGGGCCGCGAACACGCACCCACCCGCGCCCTTTTTGACCAAGCGCGGCAACTGGCTGGCGCCGCTTCCCTGCGGCCCTTGCACACCGCGCTGACCGAGTCGCTCGCACTGGCCGTCGACGCGGGCGGAGGCGCAAGGTGACAGCCAAGCGGCCGCTGGAAGCCGAACGCGGCTTTTTCATCGAGGAGACCTACGAGCGGATCCGGCAAGATATCTTGCGCCACCGCCTCAACCCTGGGGTGAAACTGGTGCCGGACCACCTGGCCACTTCACTCAAGGTCTCTCGCACGCCGGTACGGCAAGCGCTGGAGCGCCTTTGCCAGGAAGGCTTTGTGCAGCACATCCCGGCGCGCGGCTACTTCGTGGCCGAGCCGCCCCGCAGCGAGATCCGCGACCTCTATGACGTGCGCTTCGCGCTGGAGGTACGCGCGCTGGAGCTGGCCTTCGAACGTGGGTTCGCGCCCGAAGCGGTCGACGCGCTCGAGGTCATCCACGAACGATACAAAGCCTTGATCGAGAACCCGAGCGCGGCGTCGCGCTCGCGCATCGACCAGGAGTTTCACCTCGCGCTGGCCGGCCTGACCGACAACGAGTTGCTGGTGGAGATGTTGCGAGGCATCTACGACCGTCTGAGTTTTCGGCGCCGCAGCGACGGCTACTGGTTCTGGGCGGACCGTGGCCTGCGAGGCGCCGCCGGAGCGCGCGAGCATTCGGCGCTGCTGGCCTCCCTGCGGGCCGGCGACCGTGAGACCGCGCTGGCGGCGCTGCGCAGCCACCTGGCGGAGGCCCAGGCCAATTACGAGCAATTCATTGCCTCGGTCGCCGCCGAAGAGAACGACCGCTTGCTGCCCGGCCCGCGGGCCGCTGCGCCGCATCCCCAGGAAACGCAATGACCCCCAAGACCTACCCCCGCATCCTGATCACGGACGAGACCCTTCGAGACGGGCTCCAGATCGAGCGACTCGGCGTCACTGTCGATGAGAAACTGGAGTTGCTGGACAGGCTCGCAGACGCCGGCCTCGCACGCATCGTCGTGGGCGCCTTCGTCAATCCGAAGTGGAGCCCACAGATGGCCGAGACCACGGAGCTGGTGCGGCGCATCCGGCCCCGGGAGGGCGTGCAGTACTTTGCGCTGGCACTGAACGACCGAGGACGCGAGCTCCGGGCCGCCTGGGCCCCGCCTCTGACGGTCGAATCCTTGCCCATGACACTCCTGCACTTGTGCGAGACCTTTCTGCGCCGTAACACCAACCGCAGCCTGGAAGACCAGGAGCGCAATTGGCGACGGCCGGTGGAGTTGGCCGCAGCAGCCGGCGTCACCGAGGGCATCATGGGCATTTCAGCCGCTTGGGGATCCAACTGGCACGGCCCATTCAGCCACCAGGAGCGCATGGACGCGCTGCAGCGACAGTGGGACGCATGGCACGCGGCTGGCATTTCGGTGCGGCGCATCGAGCTGGCGGACCCGATGGGTTGGAACCGTCCCGATGCCGTGGCTCAAGACCTGCAGGCCATACTCGCGCGCTTCCCGGAGGTCACCGAATTCAGACTGCACCTCCACAACGCGCGCGGCATGGCCATGCTGTCCGCTTGGGAAGCGGTCAAGGTGCTTGACCAGCGCCACACGCTGCTTCTGGACAGCGCAGTGGGAGGTATTGGCGGCTGCCCCTATTCGGGCAATGGTCAGGCCAATGGCATGCTGCCGACCGAGGACTTGGTCCACCTGTTGCATATGCTGGGCAT
Organism: Ramlibacter sp.; assembly: GCF_029866045.1. GTDB lineage: Bacteria > Pseudomonadota > Gammaproteobacteria > Burkholderiales > Burkholderiaceae_C > Ramlibacter. Next base: position 6,836 of record NZ_JARXAB010000122.1, read on the forward strand.
TCCGACCGGCGTGGACCTGGACCGCCTGATCGGCGCTTCACACAGGTTGGCAGAGATCCTGGGTCGTCCGCTGCATTCGCAGGTCGCACTCAATGGCCCCTTTCCGCAGGGCGATCGGCTCTATCCTGAATCAGTCCCAGCGGTCTACACCTTCCGCGAAGCGCAGCATTTCCGGCTGGGTCCGTCGGTCTATGAAGGCAACCCGACACCCTGGCTGAGGGCACCCAAGGGAGAGGCGTCATGAGCCAGGCTACTCAGGAGACCAGTGCGCGCCCGTTCGCGGGGCGCACGGCCATCGTCACCGGCTCGGGCCAAAACATTGGCCGCGACATCGTGCTCGCCTTTGCCGCAGGAGGGGCGAACGTGGTCGTCAACGGTTCGCGCAACCGCGAAAGGGTCGATCGCGTGGTGGCCGAGGCGCGCGAACTCGGGGCACAAGCGCTGGGTGTGATGGCCGATGTGGGTGACCCGCAAGCCATGCAGGACATGGTCGACCAGAGCATCGCAGCCTTCGGGTCGGCTGATATCGTGGTGTCCAACGTGTCGGTTCGCCACCACCGGCCCTTGCTAGAGATCACCCCAGAGCAGTGGGACCAGACGCTGCGCACCAACCTGGGCAGCTGTTTCTACCTGGCACGCGCGGCCATCCCGCACATGCAAAAGCGAGGCTGGGGCCGCATCGTCCACATCTCCGGACGCGACGGGTTCTTCGTGAAGGAGCACCGCGCCCACAACGTCTCCGCCAAGGCGGGCATGCACGCGCTGGCCAAGGCGATCGCCCTTGAGTTCGGTCCGTATGGCATCACGGCCAACACCGTGGCGCCCGGCCTCATGGACACGGTGCGCAACATGAGCGACTACCCGGATTTCGACTACATGATGACCCAGCGACTGCCTGCCATCCCGGCGCGCCGAATCGGTACCGGAGGGGATATCGCAAGCGCCTGTCTCTACCTGTGCTCCGATGGCGCAGGCTTCGTGACAGGCCAGTTGCTGCAGGTCAATGGTGGCGAGTTCATGTACTGAAGGCCTACCGCCCATGACCGATCCCAGGGAACCCTCCGCCGAAGAAATCATGCAACTGAAGCAACATCTGAACCGGTTTTTCGATCGGCTGGATGAACGCCATACATGGCGGCTGCTGGAGCAGCAACTGGTGAGCGAGTTCAAGTTCGAGGGCTTGCCTACCGGCCGTGAAGCCGAGAGAGGGTCCGCATGAAGTTCGTCGCATTTGCGCAAGCCGGGAGCAGCCGGCGCACCGGGGTGCTGCAAGACGACTCGGTGGTCGACGTCACCGACCTGCTGGAGCGAATCGCACACGACCCCCAGACGCTGGCGGCGCTTGAAAGCCGCGGCATTGAACCTGCGCCAGGAGGGCTGCTCCGTTGGCTGCAGGCAGGCGACGCGGCACGCGGGCTGACCCAGCAACAAATTCATGAGCGCCTGGCCTCGAGCAAGGCGGCGCGCCTGGAGCTCACTGCGCTGCAACTCCTGCCGCCGGTACCCCGCCCGGGCAAGATCATCGGCGTGGGCCGCAACTACGCAGCCCATGCGAAAGAAACGGGCGTGGATCCCTTCGAAAAGCCGCGCATCATCTTCAAGGTGCCGTCGTCGATCGCGGCGCCCGGAGCCACAGTCGCCAAACCCCCTCTTGTCCAGAAGATGGACTTTGAAGGTGAGCTCGCGGTGGTCATTGGCCGCTTCGCTTCGAATGTAGAGCCGCATGAAGCGCTCGCCTGCGTCGGTGGCTACTCGCTGGTCAACGATCTGAGTGCTCGCGAGTTCCAGTTTGACGTCAACCCCGCGCAGACAACCTTCGCGAAAAGCGCGGACGGCTTCTGCCCTTTCGGGCCCACACTCGTCACGGCGGATGAAATTCCTGACCCGCAATCGTTGCGGCTGCGAACCTGGGTGAACGGAGCTCTCATGCAGGAAGCCTCTACACAAGAGATGCTGTTTCCGGTGGCCTCCCTCATCAGCTACCTGAGTCAGTACATCACGCTCGAGCCTGGAGACGTGCTGGCAACCGGCACGCCGGCGGGTATCGGCGCATTCCGCTCGCCGCCGGTATACCTGACCCGCGGTGATTGCATCGAGGTGACCATCGAGGAAATCGGATCGCTCGTCACCACCATTGGGTGATGCGTCTTGCGCTGCGCACTGATCTACGGAATGGACCGGGTCAGATCGCTCTTGAACCGGTCACGCTCCCACTGCGCAAGCCGTACACTTTCCGTAAAGCGTGATCTGCTACGCCCCCAAGCAGCTAGCCTTCGGACATCAACTTGCTCGAGTTCCAGAGACACTGACCTGAAGACAGACCATCCCTACCGAAATCGTATGATGTAGCGCGCAATGCCGTGACACAAGGCCGCAGCGTCTCTCACAATAGAAATTAGCCTGATTGATGTTTCTTGACCCGGCTAGACACATAAAAAGAACAGGCACCGCCTCCGCCAGACAGAACCAGGGCGACTGAACTTATGACCCCCTCCCTCCCCCACTGGCCAGACCTGCCGGGTCTGATCTTTTGGGATGCTCACCAGGTCGCCCATTGCCTGCGCGGTTCCATGGAGCATGTCCTGATGGACGTGAGGGAAGAAGGTGTCTTTGCCCAGGGCCATCTGTTTTATGCGGCCTCGCTGCCTTTGTCGCGGCTGGAGCTGAGGCTGCCACAGTGTGTTCCGCGGCGAGATACCGCGATCGTGCTGGTGGCCGACGACTTCTCGAGCATTGAACGAGCGCTAGCCGTCCTGCATCAGGGCGGCTACAGGCAGGTCCACGCGCTGCGGGGAGGTAACCAGGCTTGGCTTGAAGCGGGCTATCGCCTGTTTTCGGGCATCTACGTTCCGAGCAAGGCTTTTGGAGAGGTGGTCGAACACCAAGCCCAGACGCCACATATGCCGGTGGGTGAGGCGAAAACGCACCTGGCTGATTCCAAGCAGCACATTTTTGTCGATTGCCGGCCCGAATCGGAGTACCAGGATTTCACCTTCGAGGGCGCCCTTAACTGCCCGGGGGCCGAACTTGTGCTGCGCCTGCCCCCACAGAGCCAGGCGCGTACAGTGGTGGTCAATTGCGCGGGGCGTACGCGCAGCATCATTGGTGCCCAGTCGCTGATCAATGCGGGCTACCCCCACACGGTGTATGCGCTCGAAAACGGCACCATGGCCTGGCATCTGGAGGGCGGGGCCTTGCAACCGGGGCGGTTACCCGTATTGCCCATGCCGTCAGCGGCCGAGATCGAGAAAGCCTCGCAGCGGGCCTGCGCCTTGGCCGAGGCACTGCAGATACGCTGGATCGACGCCGACCAACTGCAGGCCATGAGAGAGCAACAAGACCGCACAACCTATTGCTTTGACGTTCGACTGCCCAGCGCCAGCGCACAAAGTCCCTTTCCAGGCTGGGTATCCGCCCCGGGCGGGCAGTTGGTACAAAGCACTGATCTCTATGCGCCCGTGCGCCGTGCACGTGTGGTGCTGCGCGACACCGAGAAGGTACAAGCGCCCATGACTGCTCATTGGCTGGCGCAAATGGGGTGGGAGGTTTATTGCTTCTTACCCAATGGTGCATCGGTTTCATCGCCGCCAGCGCCCGCACCTGCGCGCTGGCCCGTGTCCCCAGCGGCTCGCGCACTGGACTTGCCGGCTTACCGGGCACTCGCAGCCCAACACCCAGTGATGCTGATCGACTGCGACGATAGCCGCGCCTATCGCCGGGAACATTTGCATCAAGCCCATTGGCTCACGCGCTCACGCATCCCCGAATGGGCTAAAACAGCCGATGCCAAGAGCTGGCATGTTTTCACCTCCTCGGATGCCCGATTGGCGTCCTGGGCGGCGGCCGACGCTCAGGCGGCAGGCCTTGCGGCTGCCTACTTGCAAGAGGGCAGCCAGACAGCGGCCGCAGTGCTGGGGACCGAATCGCAACTGCGACTGCTCTGCCCCACCGATGATGCTTGGTACAGTCCTTACCAGCTGGACACGGGTGTCTCCGAGGCCATGCGGCAGTACATCGAGTGGGAAACCGATTTACTGGCCCAACTCGATCAGGAGCCCGGAGTCCAGTTCCAGATTTATCAACGCGACACCGCATGACCCGTCCCAAGGACTTCACGCCGCTCGAAAGACAACGCATCCCGCATGTCGGGACCGAACACGTGCAGACCCGGCTGTTGCATGCGGGCGCTCCCCAGGGCGCGCTGGCGGGTACCGTCGCACCACCCACCTACCATTTTTCAACCGTCATTTATCCGAGTGTGGCAGCCTATGAGGCGGCTCATCACGATCGGTTCGGGAGGCTCATTTACGGGCGAGTGGGCTCACCCACCTTGTGGGCTCTCGAAGACGCGCTGTGCGAACTTGAGGGGGCTGGCGATGCGGTATTGGTGCCGTCTGGCCTAGCCGCCATCCACCTGGCGCTGGCCAGTTCCTTGTCGGCCGGAGACCATGTGCTGGTGACCGATGCGGTCTACCCGCCTGTCAAGCAGTTGTGTCACAACGTGCTGGCCAGGTGGGGCATCGAGGTGGAGTTTTACGATCCACTCGATATGAGCGCACTGGCCTCGCGATTCAAACCGCACACGCGTGTGGTCTATGCCGAGTCGCCAGCTTCACACACGCTTGAAATCCAGGACCTGCCCGCCTTGTGCGCCCTGGCGCATGCTCGCGGGGCGCGGGTGATCGTGGACAACACCTGGGCCACGCCGCTTTTTCAAAAGCCCCTGGCTCTGGGGGCAGACATAGTGGTGCATGCGGGTACGAAGTACTTGGTGGGACATTCGGACGCCATGATGGGCGTGGTGCTCAGTCGCGCAGATATGGCGTCGCAGGTACGCAGTCACTGGTCGGACACCGGCAGCTGCATGGGCCCCGATGACGCGGCCCTGGCCTTGCGGGGCCTGCGGACCCTGGATGTGCGCCTGCAACGGCACCAGGCCAACGCCCTGCGCGTGAGCCAGTGGCTGGAGCAACGCGCGGAGGTGGCCCGCGTCTTCTACCCCGCACTGGCTTCACATCCCCAGCATGCCCTATGGCAGCGCGATTTCAGCGGCGCAACTGGCCTGCTGACTTTTGTGCCGCAGCCCAGCGCCAAAATGAAGGTGGATGCTTTTGCAGACGCTCTCCAGCTGTTCGGCATTGGGGCGAGCTGGGGCGGCTTTGAGAGCCTGGTGCTCACCGCGCTGCCCCAGCGCAGGGCAGCATCATTGCCCTGGCCGGCGGGCCAGTACGCAGTGCGTCTACACGTTGGCCTCGAGCATGTCGATGATTTACTCCGAGATCTGGACCAGGCGTTTGAGGCGTGGCGGCGCGCCTGAGACTCTCCCGCAGTACAAGCCGAAGGAAAGACCATGAGCTCGTTTATCTTGCATAACCCGGCGGATATCCTGGAGCCTCAAGGCCCCTACTCGCACGGGCTGGAGGTGCCACCGAATTCGCGACTGCTGTTCATCTCCGGGCAAACCGCGGGGCGTCCTGACGGCACCATCCCCGATACGATCGAGGAGCAAAGCCTGATCGTGTGGACACGGATCATGCATGTCCTGACGTCTGCGCGTATGGACATGGCCGACGTGGTCAAGATCAGCAGCTACCTGCGTCACCGCGAGCATGCGGCCGCCTACGCCAAGGTACGGGCGCAGTTTTTGGGAACGCACCGGCCCGCGGCCCTGGGCCTAGTTGTCAGCGAGATGTTTCGCACGCAGTACCTGGTGGAAGTTGAAGTGATTGCCGCCCAGGCGGTCTGACACCTTAAAAAAGCAGGAGATCGATATGACCACTAACCGCCGTATTTTCTTGGCTGGCTCGCTCGCAGCATGGGGTGTGCGCCCCTTGCAGGCGCAAGAGGCCTACCCCTCACGTCCGATCCGTCTGGTTGTTCCCTTTGCCCCAGGTGGTTCGGCCGACGCCATGGGGCGACTGATTTCCGAGCGGTTCGGCGCTGGCCTGGGCCAGCCCGTGGTGGTCGATATCAAAACCGGTGCGGGGGGCGTGATCGGCTCCGACATCGTGGCCCGGGCGGCACCCGACGGCTACACCTTGCTCTTGGGTATTGCAGCCACGCACGCTATTCAGACCGCCCTCGGTCAAAAACTGCCTTACGACGTCGTGAAAGACTTCACCCCCATCGGTCAGATCAGCACGGGTGTGATCGCAATCTCGGTGCCGGCCTCCATGCCAGTGAACAACCTGAAAAGCTTCATCGACTATGCCAAGGCCCATCCCGGCAAGGTGAGCTACGGTACAGGTGGTCACGCCTCCGGCGGACATCTCGTGGGCGAGGGCCTGAGCGCATTAGCCAATATCCAGATGACGCATGTACCCTACAAGGGTGGTGCTCCAGCTTTCAACGACCTCGTGGGCGGGCAATTGCAGGCTGTGATGACCGACACCACCACCACGGGATCGTTCAACCGACTTGGAAAGATACGGGTGATCGCCGTCGCTGGCCCGCGGCGCAGCCCGGCGTTCCCCGACGTGCCCACCACCACAGAGCAAGGCGTGCCTTTTGAACCCGGCAGCTGGTTTGCGTTGTTTGCACCGGCGGGAACGCCTGCGACAGTGGTCAAGCAGCTCAATACCGAGCTCAATAAAATGCTGACCAACAAAGATGTTCAAGACCGAATGCAGGTCATGGGCATCATCCCCACCCCCGGAGAGCCCGAGGCTTTTCGCAGGACCCAACAGAGAGATATCGAGGTCTGGACTCGCGTGGTAAAGACAGCCGGCATCAAGGTTGATCCATGACACCCGAGCAGCCCGGTGCACGCCGTGAGCGTAGCGATCGAGTCCATGCTCTGATCACCGCCTTGCGCGCCCTGCGCCAGCAACACCCGGCCGATGCCCCCGAGTTCCAGCAGGCGGTCAGCCGGCATCTGAGCGCGCTGGCCGCTTACTCATCGCTGTGGAAGCTGGAAGATTTTCCGATTCTGGACGGCCAGCGCTGGGGGGTCTACCAACTGCATGAAGAAGCAGACGGTAGCCTGGGGCTGTACGCCTCGGCGGCACGCCCGGGCCACGCACAGCCCCCTCACAACCACACGACCTGGGCGTGTATCGCAGGGGTCAGCGGGATAGAACGCAACCGCTTTTACCAACGCGAGGAGGCTGGCCAGAGCCCGGGGCCTGCGCGCTTGATCCGCTCTGGTACCCAAGACATCGGCGCAGGCGGAACCTGCTTTCTCCTGGCCGATGACATCCACGACATTGAGGTAATCCCCCCTGGCGATGCAATGCACTTGCACCTGTACGGACAGGGGCTGCCGCATTTGCATCAGCGCTTGCGCTTTGACCTGACGCTCGAGCGCTGCGAGTACTTTCCCGCTTTCACAGGCATACCCGTTTTTGACCTCACCCCATGACACCTACCCACGACGGATTTGTACAAACATCCCAGCTGCGTCTTCACTACGAGCAGTGGCGCTCCGACGGACCCACCGTGGTGTGCCTGCATGGGACGTCCTTGAACGGAAAGGTCTGGTCCTGGCTGGCAGATAGCCTGCACCCGCAGTTCAACCTGATTGGCCTGGATCAACGCGGGCATGGTGATTCAGGGGTGGCGCCTTTGGGCCAGTACACCGTGGACCATTACTGCGCGGATCTGGTCGAGTTCATGGACGCCATGGCTTGGCCGCAGGTGAGCTTTGTGGGCTCGTCACTGGGGACGCGTGTGGCTTTGCAATATGCGTCGCTACATCCGGATCGGGTGCGCAGCCTGGTGTTTCTGGACCTGAGTTTCGAGATGCCCAAGCATGCATCGGACGAAATGATTCATGTGCATCGAACCCGGCCCCGAACTTTTGCCGATATGGACGAGGCCATGGCGTTTTCAAGGACGATGCCGCAGCGTTTGAGGTTCACCGAAGACACTCACCGGCTGACCTTGCAAGGGGATCTGCGGCTCAACGCGCAGGGTCGGCTTGAGTGGCGCTACGACCGAGACGCCGCCATCGAAACATTGGCTGTTGCCGCGCGCGACATGTGGGAGCACGTGCGGCGCGTCAAATGCCCGACTGCAGTGCTGCGGGGTGAGCTCTCCAATGTACTGACCCCCGAAACGTCGGCGCGCCTGAACCGGGAGTTTCAAAACGGTCAGGTGCTCACCATACCGGGCGCTGGTCATTCGATTTGGGGCGACAACCCCGGGGCAACGCAGCGGGCCATCGGGACTTTCTTGCAAACCACCAATTTCGAACAAACGCAGGCGGCTATCTCACCAAAGGGGTAAGCCACGGGCTGTCCGACTTGACCGGTCACGCTCCCACTGCACAAGCCGGACACTTTCCGTAAAGCGTGATCTGATGCTCCTCGAGCAGGTAGCCCTTGGGCATCAACTTGCTCAAGTCACCGGGACACGCATCAATATCCGTGACTTGCTCGCAACTGCTGCAATGGAAATGATGGTGGTGGTGCCTATGGATCTCATAACGATCTGTTTCACCCGGAAGGCACACCACATCAACCACACCGTCAGCGATCAGGCCCTTGATATTTCTGTAAATCGTGGCGAGGCTGAGGTTGGGCACTGACTTCTGCGCCTCTGCCAGCAACTCATGGGGCAAAAGCGGTCGCGCCAATTTCTTCAAAGCGCCTTCGATGGCGGCGCGCTGCTTGGTCGATCTTTCCATGGGCAAAGGCTACACCAAATACAGCCTCTTGCTAATGCGAATTCGTTTGCAATAGAATCCGGCCATTTCTCCATCCCTATCACTCAGGCACAACATGTCCCACAGCAACTTCTCCCTCCTGTCTGGCATCGCGGTCACTTTGTTGTCCACCATGGCCTCGAGCCATGCACAGACCCCGGCCGGTACCGCCAACTGGCAAGCAGGCGTCGTGCTCGATGGCGCTGTGACTTCAAAGGGGCTGGAGCTGGGCGCCCGAGACAAGGGGCTGGGGCTGGGGCACAGTGACCTGATGGTGCGCGGCGCCTTCAACGAGCATTTCAGTGGCGAAGCCATCTTGGGCTTTCACACCCAAGACAAGAAGCTTGAGCAGCATGTCGAGAACGCCTGGGTGCAGACCCGATCGCTCCCGCATGGCCTGCAGGTGCGGGCAGGACGCTTCGCCTCCCAAATCGGCTATCTCAACGAGCTGCACCCCCACGCGGACGACTTCACCGAGCGGCCCCTGCTGTATCGGGGCTTGCTCGGCGGGCATTGGTATGACGATGGCGTCCGCTTGAACTGGACAGCGCCGACTCCCTTTTATCTGCGATTCGGTGCTGAAGTTTTCAGCGGCAAAAAATTGGTCCGCGAGGCTACCCCCGATTCCACATCACTCGTCAGCACCTTGAACATGAAGATGGGCAATGACATCGGCCCATCCAGCAGTTGGCAATGGGGTCTGTCACATGTCCAAAACAAGCGCGAAGCAGAGGTAGAGGTTCACGATCCGGCGGCCGAAGCCCACAGCCATTCGGCAAGCTTCAGTGGCAAGCGAATGTGGATCAGCGACCTGGTGTGGAAATGGGCGCCCGAGGGAAACAACAGAAATCAGCAGGTGCGCCTCAACTGGGAGTACGCGCAAGTCAGTGGAATCAATCGCTATGCCGACAGCACCATGCGCCATCGTGCTTCGTCGCTGGGCGCCGTGTGGAAGTTCACTCCGGCATGGGAGGTGGGTCTCCGGACCGACTGGTTGCGGGTGGCCAAGCCAGAAGACCACAGTGGCACCATCGAGTTCGGCAACGGACGACTCACCGAAAACGCCATCATGCTGGCCTATAAGCCAAGCCATATGCAGACCTTGCGCCTGCAACTCACGCAACAAAGAGCCTCTGGCGCGAACGATGACGGTGAGCCCGTCTTTGCAAAGCCCGCCGGACGCAGCATTCAGCTGCAATATGTGATCGCATTCGGAGCACACGGTGCGCATTCTTACTAAAGCAATCCTGGCGCTCTGCTTGGCTGCAGCGGGTCAGGCACAAGCCATCACGGTTTTTGCCTGTGAACCCGAATGGGCATCATTGACCCGGACGCTGCTGCCGGAGGTGAGCGTACGAACAGCGACCACGCACCTTCAGGACCCCCACCACATCGAGGCACGGCCCTCACTCATTGCACAAATTCGTGGCGCAGACTTTGCGATCTGCACGGGCGCTGAACTGGAAGCAGCTTGGCTGCCCATGCTTCAGGCAAGAGCTGGCAACCCCAAGGTGCAAAACGGTCAGCCCTCGATGTTTTTTGCCGCCCAGCATGTGGAACTGATTGACCCCTTCAAGGGCACCATCACACCGTATTCCGGGGATGTGCACGCAAACGGCAATCCGCATTTCCACACGGACCCCCGCAGGGTCTTGCAAGTGGCCAAGGCATTGGCCGCGAGGCTTGGCAGCTTGTACCCAGAGAAAAAGTTGCTAGTTAATCAAAACCTGGCCAATTTCGAGTCTGAATTGCAGGCCAAGATCGCCGTTTGGGAAAAGCAGTTGCAGGCCCTCAGAGGTCGATCGGTCATCACGCAGCACGCCTCGTTTGGCTACCTGTGGCCGTGGTTGGGTCTCAAGCCCGTGGCAGATCTGGAGCCCAAGCCGGGCATGCCGCCCACGGCCGCCCACCTTGAAAAAGTGCTTGCGATCAGCAAAACACAACCGCCCATCGGCATCATCATTGCCCAGCACCATGACCCCAAGCCCGCGCGCTGGCTGGCGGGCAGCATGGGGATGCCATCGAAGCTGTTGATCATTCCTGCCACTGTGACAGACGATCAGCCGGGAGCGATCACCCGATGGTTCGATCAGCTCGTGACGCAGGTGACTGGCCTGGCGAAGTAAAACACGATGGAGACCTGGTTCATCTTCCCCGCCCTTGCGCTGATTGCAGGAATCATGGCGCTCACACCCTTGGGAACCCAGGTTCTGAGGCGGGGTGTCGTGTTCATCGATCTGGCCGTTGCACAAGCTGCCGCTGCAGCCGTGATTTGGCTCAATTTCGCCCTCCACATTGATTCGCCTCTCGTCGACCAGCTTGCCGCCACCTTGGGCGCAGTGGTGGTGAGCCTGGGTGTCGCCTGGGTCGCGCGAAAGTGGAGCCAGCAAAGAGAAGCGCTGATCGGTTTGATCTATGTCGCAGGGGCGTGTATGGCCCTGTTGGGCGCAAGCCTGCACCCACATGGCCGCGAAAAGCTATTTCACTTGTTGGCTGCGGACGTTCTTTGGGTGGACTCGTTCAGCATCGGCGCGCTCTTGCTGGCCGCGCTTGCCGTCCTTGCGCTGCGGCGAAAGGGCTGGCTTGCCCATGATGTTTTTTTCTATGCCGCCTTTGCTGTCATTGCGAGTGTCGCGGTACCAGCCTTGGGCCTGTTTCTTGTCTTCGCCAGCCTGATAGCACCCGCGCTTTGGATCGAGCGAGGGTTGAGGCCCTGGGCGGCCATGGTGGCAGCCTCAGTTTCTTGCCTGCTCGGTCTGCTTTTTTCTTGGGTGGCCGACACACCGAGCGGGCCCACGGTGGTGATGGCACTGGCTGCTTTTGGAGTCTGCGCCCTGTTTCGTCGGCAGGGCTGAGCGTCTGGGTCTGGAGATTTGCCCTCTGGCTTGGCCCCCGCACCCGCCCCCGACCCGCACCCTGAGCGAAGGTCTGAAACCTGAGCAAGCGCATACGATGCTAGGCAGCAGCAGCGATTCGCGGATGAACCGTTCGGTCTGAACTACCCCAGCCAACCCAGGCGCTGCAGCGTCCAAAAAAGGCCCAGCACCACAATGACCATCGACCCGCCTGAGACCAACACCCAGCGGTAAAACCGTGTCTGGCGAAGGATCCAGGCCAGGGGAAAGAACACCGCGACGATCGCCAGCTGCCCCAACTCAACTCCCAGATTGAAACCACCCAAGGCAGCCACCAGTGCGCTGGCGGGCAGTCCCAGGTCCAGCAGCACGCTGGCAAAACCAAAGCCATGTACCAGGCCGAATAAGAAGGCCAGACGCCAGCGCTTGACGGCACTGAAGCCCAAAAGGTTGTTCAAGGCGGCCAGCACCACCGACAAAGCAATTGCCGGCTCCACCAGATCGGCGGGCGGTGTGAGCCAGCCGGTGATGGTCAAGCCCAGGGTGATGGAGTGGGCCACGGTGAAGGCGGTGACGACTGCCAGCACGTCCAGCACGACGGGGCGGGCTTGCGGCGCCGCTTGCCAGTGCACAACCCTTTGGCGAGACGGTTGCAAGGGCGCCAGCAACAGCAAGCTGAGCAAAAAAACGATGTGATCGATGCCGATCCAGATGTGCCAAACCCCCTCGACGACATAACGCCCGAAGACCCGCCAGGGATGGCTATCGGAGGCACTGATCTCGACCTCGGGTCTTTCGGGGCTCAGCAAAGCACTGCTCTGGTAGCGGGAGAAATCCACCTTGAGCAAGCCACGGTGCAGGTTGTCCTGGGAAAAAATCAGGTCGTAGCGAAGCGTCAAGCGGGTATCGTCCAAGGAGCTCGACGCGCCAGGACACAGCGGCGTCCACAAGGCGCTCAAGTAGGTACCGTCGGCATGCTGGCTCGCCTTCAAGTCGACCGGGCCCAAGGTGCAGCGCTGGCCCGATGCGCCCAGCGAAATTCCTTGTGCCAGCCAAGCACTGAGCTCGGCACTGCGCGCCTGCGTCTCGGCCCATGTGACTTGGCCATCACGATCGCGGTCGAGATCGAACAGCAGGTCCAGGTCACGCACATGCAAATCCGCGCGCAGCGTCAATTGCTGCGACGGCATGCTGAGGGTGAGGTAGCTGTTGCTGCTCGAGTGTGCCCAGGCCAGACTGCCAAAGAGCAGGCTCACGAGCGCCACACAGGCAAGGGCCACCTGGTGCCATGAGAGAAGACGGCTCCGGAAAGGCCAGCGCGCGGTCAAGGGCCAGCGCGCGCTCATGAGCGACCTCCCTTCCAACTCGGGTGAGCCCGCAGTTGCCGCAGGAGCGGGCTCAATTGCGGGTCGGTGTAGCCGGATTTTTCAGCCCACTCCACCACGGGCGCTGCCGCCTGCGCCTGCCCCAGCGCCAGAGCGGCCTGTGCAAACAGCACTGCGTCGGGAGGGTCTTTTTGCAGCTGCCAGTTCTCGATAGAGAGCGCAAGGCCTGCCGCCAGGTCCTGCCCGTAGGCAATTTGATAAATCAATTTGGGCCGCTCGATCAGGGCCTCTTGGCGCAGCGCTTGAGCGCGCAAGCGCGCATCCATCTGGCTGGCCAGCCGGGCTTCATCCGCATCTTTCAGGCCGCGGCTCGCCAGCAGGGCCTGCATCAGCAGGGCATCGGTCAAGCTGCCCATGTCGGCTTGATTCATGGCGACCGCCTTCGCCTGCCGGTACTGGCCTTGCTGATTGAGCAGGTCGGCCATGGAGAGCCTGAGCAGGTGCGACCGCGGACTGGCCTTCAAACGACCCTCCCACACGGCCAAGGCCTGCGCAGGCTGCCCGGCCACGCGGTGCGCCTCGCCCAAGTGAAATCCGATCCAGTCTTGGGACGAACCGTCCTGGTAGTTCGGCGACCGGATCGCCCGCATCAGCATCTGCACCGCAGGAAGCGGCTGCCCTGTGCGGTATTGCAAAACCGCGCGGTAAACATCCGCTTCTTCTTTGCCAAGCAGCCGGGCCATCTCTTCGCTGTCTTGCCTGGCGGACGCCAGATCTGCCTGCAGCAAATGCAGGGCAAAGCGCCAGGACCAGAACTCGGCTCGACGAGGCTCCAGGGCAATGGCCCGATCGATGTCGATCAAGCCCGCCTTGAAGTCATGAAAACCCTGCTGGACCAGGCCGCGCAAAAAGTACCCGTCGGCGGGCAATTCTGCCGCCTGCCACCAGGGACCCAACGCCGCTTTGGCCGAGCCGAACCAGCGCAAATCGCCTTCGGTGAGCCCCAAGGTGAACACGGCGCGGGCATAGGCCAAAGCGGCATTGAGGTCTTGGGGCTGCGCACGGCGGGCCTGATCGAGCGAACGCAACTGAGCCTGCTGTCCGCCCTGCGCGTGCACCGATGCAGACAGCACCACCGCCGCCGCGGGCGGCAAATACCTATCTTGTGCTGCGGCCGGTGCGGCCATGCCTGCAGCCCCCAGAAACCAAACGATCCCCAGCAGCCAAGTGGGTCGGGCGGGCGCATTCGCTGGCAGCTCTGGCTTTTCCATGATTTGAGTGTGCCTAAATTGCTTGGTAATATATGTGCGTGCTGTCAAACGTTGGCACTTCGCCCATAATTTCTTTGACAGCCCCCCCACCTCAAGGAAATCCCCATGAAATTCGTGATGACCCTGATAGCTTCCGCTTTCGTGCTCGTGTCGGCACCCTCTTTCGCAGGCAGCCATAGCGGCGGCAAGATGGGCGAGACCAAAGTTGACTGCACCAAAAAGGAAAACGAAAAGAACGCCGCCTGCGTCAAGAAGTAATCTTCTTGCACAGGGTCAAAACCCCCTCTCGAGGGGGTTTTTTTATGGACGAAGGTCCGAAGCGCTGGGCCTGAGGATCGATCGGGGGACTAGGCGATGTTCGCCCGCTCAGTTCAACCGACCGCGTCCATCTCTGCAGGCCCTTGCGCCAGCACGCGGGGAAATTGGCGTAGCCCATGCCCACGCATCGGCATTGTGCAGTGCGAATGCGTACGCGAGCTCAAATGCGCTCGACAGCCGGTTTCCCGATCTGCACAGCGAAGCTGGCGAGCGTGCTGATCCCGGAGTCGCTCTTGGTGACATCGTCCACCACTCGCAGAGTCGTTTTTAGCCCAGCGGGTGTCAGTTCGCAGACGCCGTAGCCGCGCTTCTCGTTTTCTGCAAAAACATAGTGCGGATTTTTGGCCAGTCTGGCGTCCATCACTTCACGCGTGGCAGGGGTCGGTCGGGACGTGATGCTGGTGCCACAAAACTCCGAGGCCAACACTTTGCTGCGTGGCTTCGAATAGTCGGCCTTAACGTGACCGACCCAATTGGCGTGGACATCACCACCCAACACCACATTGCTGGCGCTGCTATTGGCCAAGCTGGCCAGAAGGCGCTCGCGAGCGGCGGGATATCCGTCCCAACCATCATTGGAGATTCGGTTGCTGGCGGCGAAGGGACCGATCAAGGTGGCTTGGCCGAGCACCTGCCAGGCGGTGCCTTTGTCACTGAGTTGCTGGGCCAACCAATTTTCCTGGGCCTTGCCCAGCATGCTTCGAGCGGGGTCGTTGAGCGGAGCGCAGGCTTTGGGATCGATCACAGCGGAACCCGGACGGTCTGCTTGATTGCAAACCGCAGGATCTTTGTACTGGCGAGGGTCGAGTAGCATCAGGTTGGCCAATTGCCCCCAGCGCACGCTCTGGTAGACACGCACCTCTGCCGGCTGGGCGGCTCGATCGACCAGGCCGGCGAGCGCTTTGGTGAGTACGCTGGCGCGCACGGGCATGTGCTCGTACCACGCTTGGTAGGCGGCCGCGCGACGTTTGGGGAAATCGGTGCTGGGTTCAGCGGCACGGGAAAAGCCCACGGTTTCACCGGCATAGTCGTTCTGCACCTCATGATCGTCCCAGGTGAAGAGCCATGGGCAGGCCGAGTGCGCGGCCTGCAGGTCAGCGTCGCTTTTGTGCAGCGCGTAGCGCTGGCGGTAGTCGCTCAAGCTTTGCACCCAGTTGCCGCTGGCCGTGCGCAGGGCATTGGGCGTGCCGGGGTACTCATAGATGTAGTCGCCGAGGAACAGGACCAAGTCCAGCTGCTCTTGGGCCAAGTGGCGGTAGGCCGAGTAATACCCGTGCTCCCAATGCTGGCAGCTGGCATAGGCCAAGCGCAACTTATCGACTTTGGCGCCCGGAGCAGGGAGAGTACGGGTGCGACCGGTCTGGCTTGTGAAGTCGCCAGCATGAAAGCGGTAGAAGTACCACCGATCAGGCTCCAGGCCCGTCACTTCCACATGCACTGAATGCGCCAATTGCGCTGTGGCTTGGCTGGTGCCTTGCTTCACCATGCGCTGAAATTTGTCGTCGTGCGCAACTTCCCAGCGCACGGAGGCGCTTTCTACCCCCAAGGCAGCAAAAAGCCCGCTGGGCAAAAGGCGAGTCCATAGCACGACGCCATCTGGCGTGGGCGAGCCGCTGGCGACGCCCAGCGTGAACGGATTGGCGCTGATTCTGGCTTGGGCCCAACTGGCGCCGGGCCACCACACGCCTGACGCGCCGGCCGCTGAGGTGGTGGCGAGCTTGAGCAGGTCTCTCCGGGAGAGCGGAGTGCTTGACCTCTTGCTTGGAGAATATTTATTCATCTCGTCAGTATATTTATTTTGACCACTGTACGAGGATGGCTTGCCGCGCAAGTCCACGGCCTAGTGAGCACTCCCGCCTGAAGCCACTACGGGTCACCGCGAGAGCGGTCAGTCGATCTTCGCCCCGCTCAGTTCAACCGACCGCTTCCATCGCTGCAAGTCCTGGCGCAGATACTCGGGGAAATTCGCGTAGCCCATACCCACGATCTCGGTGCCGTCGGACTGCACCCGCTCCCGGAACGCCGGATCTGCCAGGATCTTTTGAACCTCCTGGTCAATTCGACGACCCAACTCCGGCGGGAACTTGGCCGGGGCGATGATGCCGAACCAGGACACCACCTCGAAACCCGGGACGGTCTCGCCCACGGTGGGGACAGTGGGCAGGGCGTTGTTACGCTTAGGGCCGGTCACCGCAAGGGCACGGATCTTGCCGCCCTTGACCACGCTCACCGCGGTGGAAAGGGTCGGGAATCCGAACAGCGCCGAACCGCCCATGACCGAGGTGATGATTTCTGGCGCCCCGCGATAAGGGACGTGCACCGCGTCCACGCCGGCCATTTGCTTGAACATTTCTGCACACAGGTGGGCGCCACTGCCATTGCCGCCCGATGCGTAGTTGTACTTGCCTGGCTCCGCCTTCAGGGCCCGAATCAGATCAGCCACCGTCCGCAAAGGCGAATCGGCCTGCACCACCAGCGCATGCGGGAGCGCGTAAGTCAGATTGACGGGGGTGAAGTCATTGACCGGGTCGTAGGGGACCTTGCGGTAAAGCGCAGGGTTGATCGACAAGCTGCTGGTACCCAAGCCAATGGTGTAGCCGTCACCCGCGGACTTGGCGATTGCCTCCAGGCCGATATTGCCGCCTGCGCCGCCTTTATTGTCGATGACCACGGGCTGACCCAGCACCTGCGTGAGGCGCTCGCTCAGGCCCCGTGCCATCACATCAGGCGCGCTGCCGGGGATGAAGGGCACGATGAATTTGATCGGCCGGTTGGGCCAGGCCTGGGCTTGTGCCTGGGCACCCGGCACCACAGTGGCGCCCAACAGGGCAGCTCCGGAGGCGATGAAATCGCGTCTGATCATATTGTCTCCTTGGTTATCGCGAGGGTCTTGAAAATTCAGTCGAGGGTCGCTTCGGTGCCGGGCGCAGGTGTAAAGCCCAGATCGCCACGCGCCAGGGCCACCTCACGCCCGCCATGCGCAGCAAGCAGGGCCTGCTGGCGCGCCTTGGCGCGGTCGTCCACCTCGTCGGGGTCGAGCAGGGCCCGCAAGGCCCGCTCGCAATCGGCAAGTGCCTCTCGGTGCAGCGGGTCAGCGGCGAGGTCGTTCAGTTCCTCAGGGTCTGTGATCAGGTCAAAGAGCTGAGGCGGGTTCCCAACAAAGTGGCAATACTTGAACCGCCCGTGCCGCAGCATGGTGGCGCCACTGGTGGAGCCGATGGCGTGGTATTCACACAGTACCGGCCGGGTGGGAGCGGCGCCATTTGCCAGGTCAATCAGCGACTGCCCGCTAGCCTTTGGCAGCGCGGGCGCACCGGCCGCTTGCAAGATCGTGGCAGCGCAGTCCACATGGCTCACGGGCTCTCCCGTCACATGCCCTGCACGAACACCGGGGCCTACGACGATCATGGGCACACCGGCGGACTCCTCGTACATCGTCGACTTTCCCCACAAGCCCCGCGCCCCGAGGTTGTCACCGTGGTCGCTGGTGTAGATCACCAAGGTATCGCCCGTCATGCCAGAAGCATCCAAAGCGGCGAGCACCCGGCCCATTTCCTCATCCATGAAGGAGACCAGCCCGCTGTAGCCGGCGACAGCCCGCTTCACGTCAGCGGGGCTGTGAAAGTGGGTGTCGTAGTCCACAACACGCCCGTATTCATCGGTGAAGGGGTGATGGGGTCGGACCTCTTTGCCATAGAGCTTTGGCATCGGCAGGTCCATCGCCGCGTAATAGTTGAACCACAAGGTGGGCGCCGTCAGCGGGAAGTGCGGCGCAACCATCGACACGAACAAGACCCAGGGCTTGTCGCTGGGTTGTTTGCCTCGTTCGCCTAGCCAGTTGCAAGCGGCGTCGCCAATGCTTCGGTCGTATTGCGTGTAGGTGGACTCGCCTGGCCCGGCCAGCTTGGCCATCTTGTCGCCGCCCTTGCGCACCGGAATGTCGGTGCGGACCAGCCCTTTGATGTCACCGGTGCCGTCGATGACGTGCATGGGCAGGATCTCCTCGGACAAGCCATGGTCGTCACCCGGGAGGCCCCTGAAATGAAGCTTGCCGATCGACACCGCCTCATGGCCGGCCTGGCGCAGCACATGGTGCCAACTCGGAACGCTGCCGTCGTAGGCGTCTGCGTTGTCCCAAAACCCGATTTCATGAACATAGCGCCCGGTGGCAAAGGCTGCACGCGCCGGTACGCAGATCGGGCTACAGGTATACGCCTGGGTGAAACGGGTGCCGCGCTTGGCGAGGCGGTCCAGGTTGGGCGTCTTCACGAAAGGATGCCCGGCACACCCCAGAAACTTGGGGTTGTGCTCGTCGGACATTAGCACCAGAACATTGAGAGGCCGGGGCATGTGCATACCTGAGGATTGACTCCCACCCATTGTTGGCAGGCAAAATGGATAAGAGAATGGGGAATAGAAATAAATCAGCTATTCCCTGGAGGAATAAATCAGTGATGACCCTGGACGTGCTCAAGCTTTTTCTGGCGGTGGCCAATACAGGCAGCTTTTCAAGAGCGGCGCAGGTCTCGGACATTTCGCAGTCGGCCATCAGCAAGCGCATCCTTCACCTCGAGTTGCACCTGGGCCATCGCCTCTTCCAGCGGCATGGCCGGGGCGCCACCTTGACGGAGGCAGGCAAGCTTTTGGTCCACCATGCAGAAACCCTGCTGCGAGATGCCGACCAGCTCCCGCAGGTCATTGGCGATGAACTCTCGCAGCCGCAAGGCACCGTCCGCATGGCGCTGCAGGCATCGATTTCATGGCCCCTGCTCCAGCACCTGTACCCGGCGATTACCAAGCACCATCCGCTGATCAATCTACAGATCACCGAGGCCCCCACACGCCAGATCGTCGACCTCATTCAAGACGGCCGGGCCGACCTGGCCGTGCTGTCCGACTGGGGGCACGACGTACTGCCCCAGACGGAGCCCCTGTTCACCTCACGCCTGCTGCTGGTGGGGCCAGGCCAGGACGACTGCCTGGGGCGCAGAAGTGTCTCGTTTGAAAAGCTCTCCACCCTCCCCCTCATCGTGTCCCCCATGCCCAACGGCGCACGCATCCTGCTTGAAGCGGCGGCCAAGGAACGCGGCCTCAACCTGAACGTTGCGATGGAAGTTCACTCGGTCCACCTGATCAAGAAAATGGTGGCAGCTGGCTGGGGCTACACCGTCTCTTTGCGCGAGTCTTTGCAGGAAGACCTCACGCCGGGGCAACTGTCTGCGCGTCCGATCGTCGACCCCGCCATGTCGCAGAACTTCTACCTGTCGGTGGTCAACCAGCGCAAGGGATCCGGCGCTGCCGATGTCGTTGCCCAATTGATCCGCGATTGGTCTGCTGCCACCCGACGGTACCGAGCCAAGCCTTGAAGAAACCCAACCACACCAAGCACTGACCCACCCATGAAAATCACCCAACTCACCACCTACCGCGTAGCGCCGCGCTGGATGTTCCTCAAAATAGAAACCGACGAGGGAATCACTGGCTGGGGCGAGCCCGTGCTCGAAGGCCATGTCCGCACCGTGGAGGCGGCCGTCCACGAACTGAGTGACTACCTGGTCGGGCAAGACCCATGCCGCATCAACGACCTGTGGCAGGTGATGTACCGAGGCAGGTTCTACCGCGGCGGCGGAGTCCAGATGTCTGCCATAGCCGGCGTCGACCAGGCCCTTTGGGACATCCTGGGCAAATCTATGGGCAAACCCGTGTACGAGCTTCTAGGCGGACGCTTGCGGGACCGAATGAAGACCTATTGCTGGGTGGGCGGTGACCGCCCCGCTGAAATTGTTGAAGGCATCCACAAGGCACGCGCCATGGGCTTCGACACGGTCAAGATGAATGGCACCGAAGAATTTGCGATGGTCGACACGCATGCGGCTGTCGACCGCGCACTCGAAAAGTTCGCGCTGATCCGCTCGACCTTTGGCAACACCATCGACTTCGGCATTGATTTTCATGGGCGCGTGTCCATGCCCATGGCCAAGGTGCTGCTGCGCGAACTCGAGCCGCTACGGCCTTTGTTCGTGGAGGAGCCGGTCCTGGCCGAACAATGCGAGTACTACAAGCCGCTGGCTGAGGCCACCTCTATCCCCCTGGCGGCTGGCGAGCGCATGTTTTCGCGCTTCGAGTTCAAGCGCGTGTTTGAGGCCGGTGGCATTGCGATCCTGCAGCCCGACGTCTCACACGCCGGCGGCATCACCGAATGCGTGCGCATTGCCGCCATGGCCGAGGCCTACGACGTGGCCCTGGCACCGCACTGCCCGCTGGGCCCCATCGCCCTGGCCGCCTGCCTGCAGGTCGACATGGTGTCGCAAAACGCGGTGTTCCAGGAGCAAAGCATGGGCATCCACTACAACCAGGGCGCTGATCTTCTGGACTACGTCCTCAACCCGGAGGATTTCCGCGTGCAGGACGGCTTTGTCGCCGCCAACACGCGGCCGGGCCTGGGCGTGCTGGTTAACGAAGAACGTGTGCAAGCTGCCAGCCGCAATGCGCCGGACTGGCGCAACCCGGTGTGGAGACACCGGGACGGCAGCGTGGCGGAGTGGTGAGTAAAGGCCCAGCGAGTGCGCTCGAGAGCTCAGGACTCGCTGGCCGCGATGTGCTCGATCGCCCGGTACGCAAACACCAGCCCCGGCCCCAGCGTGGCCCCGCCCCCGGGGTAGTAGCCACGAAACACGGAGGCCATGTCGTTGCCGCAGGCGTACAAGCCGGGGATGGCAGCGCCGCTGCCGTCCAGCACCTGCGCGTCGGCGCTGGCCTGGATGCCCATGGCAGTGCCCAAACTCGCCGGGTAGATGCGCAGCGCAAAGAAGGGGCCGTGCTGGATCGGCGCCAGGTTCGGGTTCGGGCTGGCCACTGAGGGGTCACCGAACTGCCAGTTGTAGGGGTCCTCGCCTTTGGCGTAGTCCAGGTCAACGCCGGTGCGGCAAAACTCGTTGTGGCGCGCCACGGTGCGTTCGAGGGCCTGGGGCTCGATGCCAATGCGTTCAGCCAATTCGGCGATGGTGCGGCCGGAGACGATGTAGCCATTGCGCAGGTGACGGCGCAGCGAGGGCTGGAAGGGGCGGATCATGCCCAGCCCGCGGCGCCAGAGGAAGCGGCGGTCGCACACTTGATAAAAGCGGCTGTCTGCGTCGACCCCGCGATCGAACATGCCAGCGACTATGTGGTGGTACGAGTTCGACTCGTTGACGAAGCGATTGCCCCGGGCGTCGACCGCAATCATCCCTGGCCGGCCTCGGTCAAGGTAGCCGTAGAGAACGGTGCGCGCGGTGCCATCGGGCTGATGGAGCTTGGAAGTCGGTGTCCATAAGCAGGGTCCGCACATGGCGTTGTCGGCCACTGCGCCCAGGCGCCTTGCCTGCACCATGGCGTCGCCCACATTGCCTTGAAACGACACGGTCTGGTCATGCGGGAATTTCGGGGCCAGTTCCTTGAGCAGATCGGGGTTGCGTGGGAAGCCTCCGGTAGCCAGCACCACGCCGCGCCGCGCCCGCACACGCAGCAGGCGGCCGTTACGGCGAATCACAGCGCCCTGCACGCCCTGTTTGGCATCGCCAATCAGTTCGACCATCGGCGAGTCCAGCCAGAAGGCAATCTTGCGCCTCCGAAAACTGAGCAGCATGGACGCAATGAGCGCATTGCCCGCGCCGACATCGGTCCCGCGGCTGTAACGAAGCCGGTCGAAGGCATAGCGCACCAGCGTGCGCAAGGTACCTGCAAAGTTACCCCAGGAAGCGAAGGGATTGAGAAACTCGTCGACCCGGCGCTTGTCGACATACAAGCCACCCAGGAGCATCAGTTGCGCGATGGGCGGACGCACGAGTTCGAAGTCCGCGCCGAGACGTCGCCCGTCAAAGCGAACAGGCTCGAGCGAGCGACCAATGGCCATCCCTCCAGGCAGGGAGGCCTCGTAGTCGCCCATGGTGGTCATTAGCTTGAGGCGGACCTCGGTGTCCTGCTGTATGGCTGCAGCAGCCGCCGGGGCGCTTTGCAGGTAGGCCGCAGCGATGTCTTCACGGAAATGCTCGCCGAGCATGCTACGCAGGTAACGGGCGGCCTCTTCGGGAGAATCCTGGACACCGGCACTGCGTGCCTCGTCCGAGCAGGGAATCCAGAGCACGCCGCCCGAGCTGGCCGTCGTGCCGCCCAAGTGCGAGGACTTCTCGCACAGCAGCACGTCGAGTGATTTCTTCGAGGCAAAAAGAGCCGCGGCCATGCCCGCGCAGCCGCTACCCAGCACGATCAGGTCACGCTCTTCGTCCCACGGCTCTTCGCCATGCCGCTCTTCGCTGTTGCCAAGCATCACCGTCCCAGAAAACTCACGCTGCGCGCCTCGGGGTGGCCCCGCTCACTCCGGCATGAGGTTGAGGGTGTTGAACAGACGCTGCCAGACACGCGCCTCTTCCTGGTACTCGCGTGCAAATTCAGCAGGCGAGGAGCGCAGCACGGTGCCGGTGACCCGGGTTTCCAGCTGCTTCTTGAATTCGGCATCGGACAGCACGGTCAGAACATCACGGCCGATACGGTCAACGATGGGAGTCGGCAGGCCCTTGGGGCCGAAGAAGCCAGCCCACGAGGTCGGGATGAAGCCGGTGTAGCCACCGACCTCGCGCAGCGAGGGCACATTGGGCAGGTTCGGGTAGCGCTCGGCGTTGATCACCGCCAGGGCGACCAGTTCTCCGGAGTCGAGCTGGCCCTTGATCGAGCCCGGGGTGTTGACCATCAGCTGCGTGTCGTTGCGCATCAGCGCCAGGTTCATCGCCGGCACGCTGCCGTAGTCGATCTCGGAGTACTTCACATTGACGGTCTGGTTCACCAGCGCCATCGCCAGGTTGAAGATGGAGGTACGACCCGTGCCAGACAAGAACAGCGGGTTGGCCTCGCTGAGGGTGGCCACTTCTTTGAGCGTCTTGGCCCTCTGCGCCGTCTTGGCGTTGGTAGCGATGACCAACTGGTAGTTGATGACGCGGTAGATCGGCACCAGGTCAGTCACCGGGTCAAAGCGCAGGTTCTTGGTCGTGTACTTGGGCAGCAGGCTGCTCAGCGTGCCCAGGATCAGGGTGTGGTTGTCGGTCGCCCGCGCCACATATTCGGTGGCAATCACCATATTGGCGCCCGGACGGTTTTCGACGATCACCGGCTGCCTCCACAAAGCCTCCAGATGCGGCGCCATGGAACGCGCCACGGTGTCGCCGGCCGAGCCAGCGGCCAGGCCGATCACGATCTTGACCGGGCGGGTGGGCCACTCCTGCGCCCAGGCGCTGGCGGGCAGGCAGCAAACCGCTGCGGCAGCAAACAGGCCGCGCGTGAGGGTGCGGCGAAGGTTGAACAGGTGGGTCATGGTGTGTCTCCTCGTACGGGTGGATGGGTTGGCGGCAGTTGTCTGCTTCTATGAAACTTCGTTGAATCGTGTGCGCGTCAATCGGCGGGTCGGGTTAATTTGGTAATGTGCTGGGCAGCCAGCGCGCCGAAGACCACGGCGGGCCCCAGCGTCGTGCCACCGCCGGGGTAGCGGCCACGGAAGGCGGCGGCCAGGTCATTGCCACAGGCATAGAGGCCGTCGATCGGCTGCCCATCGACGCCCACCACCTGCGCGTCGGCGGTGGTCTTGAGGCCGATGGTCGTTCCCAAAGAAGCCGCATGAATGCGCAGCGCCAAATACGGCGGTGCCCCGATCGGGGCCAGGTTGGGATTGGGCTGGCCGGTCACGTGGCCGAACATCCGGTTGTAGGCGGTTGCGCCGCGGCCGAAGTCGACGTCGACACCGGTCTTGCAGTTGGCGTTGTGGCGTTGCACCGTCTCCGTCAACGTCGCCTCGTCGGCGCCAATGGCGCGGGCGAGCTCGGGCAGGCTGGAGGCCATGGTCAGATAGCCCGAGCGGACGAAGGACGACAGCGAGCGGGTCCAGGGCCAGGGGCGAACCGCGCCCAGGCCGTGCCGGCGCGCAAAGGCCAGGTCGCAGACAAAGTGGAACGTACCCTCGCCGCCACTGTGCTTGAACATCGCAGACACGATGTCATGGTACGAGCTTGATTCGTTGACAAAGCGCCGGCCCTTGGCGTCCACCGCAATGACGCCGGGGCGTCCGCGGTCCAGATAGCCGTAGATGACCGGTATCTCACGGCCCTGGCGGTCTCGCATGACGGAGGCCGGCGTCCAGTTGGCCACGCTATTCAAGTCGGTGTCCATCGCGGCGCCCACGGCCAGTGCAGACTTGATGCCCTCGCCCACATTGGCCTCGCAGCCCAGGCTTTGCTTGTGCGGGAACTTCGGGCCGTAGGTGCGCAGCATGTCTTTGTCATGCGGAAAGCCGCCGGTGGCCAGCACCACCGCGCGGCGCGCGCGGATGCGGCGGGTTCCGGCGCTGCCCTGCACCACGGCGCCCACAACGCGCCCGTTTTCCTTGAGTAGCTCGACTAGCGCATGCTGGGTGCGCAGAGAAACCCGATCGCGCGGCATGCTGTACATCATGCTGGCGATCATGGCGTTGCCAGATCGCAGGTCGGTGCCGCGACCGAAGCGAAGCCAGTCCAAGGCGTAACGCGCCAGCTTGGCGAACACCCGTTTGAATGCACGGACCGATGACAGCGGGCGCAGGAAGTCTGGCACCTCGTCGGGACCGAGCATGAGCCCGCCGAGCACCATGATGCGGTGCATGGGCGGCTGCAGCAAAGCAAAGTCGCGGCCCAAGCGCTTGCCGTCAAACGGCGCCGGGAACAGCGTGCGTCCCTTCTTGGCGCCGCCGGGCTCGTCAGAGTGGTAGTCGGGCCAACTCGAGAGCTCAAACTTCACATCGGTTTGCGTGTTGAGCGTCTCGACGATGCCAGCGCCCTGGGCCAGGAAGGCATCGATGATGTCGGAGCGGTAGTGGTCACCCAGCTCCCAGCGGAGGTATTCCCGCGCACGCTCGATGGTGTCGCCAGCGGCCAGACCCCCGGGGGTTCCTGGCACCCAGATGCCGCCGCCCGAGGTGGCGGTGGTGCCGCCCAGGTACTTCCGCTTTTCGCAGACCATGACCTGCAGGCCCGCGCGCGCCGCGAACAGGGCAGCAGACATGCCGCCGCCGCCGCTGCCGAATACCAGCACGTCGCACTCTTCGTCCCAGGCTTGCTGAGTTTGTTCAACCAAGTGACTAGTCCCTTCAAGGGTGGCGGTGAGGGCTGGCCTGCCTGGGCTTTCCCGAGCGAGGTCAGTCCTTTAACTCGCCAAACAGCGTACGGCGTTGCGCACAGTGCGTCTAATGGGGAATTCGAATGCGGCGCATCAACGGCTCGAATGAGCGACCAACACGAACACATTGGCTTTTGACTACTTTTTATTAATATTGTCTATGATGCATGATGCATACTAGCCGATAGTGGCCCTTGCCAGCGGCCTGCGTCCCGCCGTTTCAGCCTGTGCTGACTTTCCAGGAGCCGCCATGAACACCCAGCCTCCCATCCCCGTGGGCGTCCGCCTGCCGATGTGCCACGAGACACTGCCACCGGCCGACATGCTGCGGGTGTGCACCGCGGCCGCCGAGATGGGCTACCGCTCGATCTGGGTGGGCGACCACCTGCTGCTGCCCGCGGCGAGCAAATCGGTCTACCCGCATACCCACGATGGCCAACGCCCTTTTGACGCCACCACGCCCTGGGTCGATCCGCTGCTTTTGCTCACCTGGCTGTCGGCGCAGATGCCCGGCACGCACTTTGGCACCAGCGTCCTGATCCTCACCCTGCGCCACCCAGTGCTGATCGCCAAGCATATCGCCAGCATGTCCTGGCTGACCCGGCGGCCGATCTCGATCGGGGTGGGCACTGGCTGGCTGCGCGACGAGTACGACGTGGTGGGGCTGCCTTTCGAAAAGCGGGCCACGCGCGCCAAGTTGGCGCTGGCGGAGATCCGGGAGTTGATCACGCGCGGCGGCAAGACCTACACCGTGCGGGGCGACGACGACCAGCCGGTGGACAAGCACTTCGAGATGAAGCCCATCGCCCCGGCGCCAGTCGAATTTCTGTGGGGGGGCTTCAGCCCCCTGGCCCTGCGCCTAGTGGCGTCGTCTTGCGACGGCTGGCTGCCGGCCAAGCAGGACATCGAGCAACTGCGACAACTGCTGCCCCAGCTACGGGCAGCGTGTGACGACGCCCAGCGTGACTTCAAGGAGCTTCGGCTCGTGGCCAAGGTGGGGCCAGGTCCCGACCCGGAGACCGGCCGCGTGGACCGCGACAACCTGCGCGGCTACGCGGAGCTGGGCTTTCACGAGGTGATCATGGAGTTGCCACTCGACCCCGGCAGCTCGAAGGCCGCAATCGACACGCTGGAGCGGGTGGCCAAGCGCAGCTGGCTCTGACATTTGGAGACCAAGCCGCAATTTGCGGCTCGGGCGGCAGGCCTCGATAAGATGCCGCAGAGCCCGGTAAAAGCGAGGAGACACCGACATGCAAAGCTATGGCGTGACCGAATGGGGCAAGCCCCTGCAACAAATCGTCCGGGAAACGCCCGCCCCGGGCCCGAACGAGGTGCTGATACGCATGTCGTATTGCGGCGTATGTCACTCCGACCTCCATGTGCGGCAAGGCTATTTCGACATGGGCGGCGGGGTGAAGAACTCGCTGGCTGACCGCATCCCGCTGCCGGTGGTCCTCGGGCACGAGCCCATCGGCGTGGTCGCGGCAGTCGGCTCCGAGGTTAGCGGTGTGCCGGTCGGCGCCACCTACCTGGTGAACCCCTGGATAGGCTGCGGAAAGTGTCCGGTGTGCCTGCAGGGTCAGGACAATCTGTGCGAGCGAATGGCGTCGCTCGGGATTGCAAGGCCAGGTGGCTTTTCCACCCATTTGATGGTGCCCGACAAGCGCTATTTGGTGGATGTGGACGGCATCGATCCGGCACGCGCTGCGGTGCTTGCCTGCTCGGGGGTCACTGCGTATTCGGCGGTCACCAAGCTGGGGCCACCGTTGCCCGGTCACTGGCTGGCCGTGATCGGCTGCGGCGGGCTGGGCCTGATCGGAATCGCCATCCTGCGGGCACTCGGCTACACCGAAGTGATTGCTTGCGACATCGACGACAGCAAGCTGGAGGCCGCCCGAGCGGCTGGCGCCCAGCAGGTGCTAAACCTGCAGCGCGGCGGAGGCAAGGAACTGGTGGCGATGGCCCAGGGTGGCCTCGCCGGGATGATCGACTTCGTCGGCGCGCCGTCCACCTCGGCACTGGCGGTGCCCGGGCTGCGCAAAGGCGGACGCTTTGTGACGGTGGGCCTGATCGGCGGAACTGGCACCTTCCCGCTGGTGGCCCTGGCCCTGCGCGAGATTGCGCTCATGGGATCGGCCATGGGAAACACCGCCCAGATGCGTGAACTGGTCGAACTGGTGCGCTCGGGCCGACTGACCCTGCCGGCGGTTCAGGTCCGCCCGCTGGCCCAGGCCGAGGAAAGCCTGCAAGCCCTGGAGGCGGGTCAGGTCACCGGGCGCATCGTGCTTGATACGCAGACGCCTGCAGGGTGAGGTCTGGGCTGGCGACAGCCCCTCCGCCTAGAAACCCCCGGGGACCATGCCCACTTGCTTGGCAATGGCCCTCCACTGCTCGGTCTCCTTCTTGATGAAGGCGGCGGCCATAGCGGGGGTGCCCGTCTGGGGCATGACGCCGTCTTGCATCAGGCTCTTGATGACGTCGGGCGAATCGACCGTCTTGTTGATGGCCGCGTTGAGCGTGTCGATCACGGTCTGAGGCGTACCCGCGGGCGCCATGATCACGACCCAGGAGGTCATGGTCATGTCCTTGAGCCCGAATTCCGTGTAGCTGGGAACGCTTTTGGCAGCGTCGCTGCGGGACGTGGCGGTGACGGTCAAGGGGCGCACCTTGCCCGAATTGAGCACGGGCACCATGGCGCTGATGCTGCCCAGAAGGAAGTCGATATGCCCTCCCATCAGGTCATTCATCGCAGGCGCCGTACCCTTGTAGGGCACATGGGTCATCTTGATGCCCGTGCGGTTACCGAACAACTCTGTAGCCAGGTAGATAGAGCTTGACTGCGCGCCATAGGTGTACTTGCCAGGGTCCTTCTTGGCCAGGGCAATGAACTCGGGCAAGTTGTTGGCGGGGATCGCGTTCTTGATCGCGATCACATAGGGCTGCACGGACACCATGGCCACCGGCACCAGGTCTTTCTCCGCGGAATAGGGCAATTCCTTGAACTCCAACTGGTTGATGGAGAGCACCGGCAGGTTCGCCACCAGCAGGGTGTAGCCGTCAGGCGCAGCCTTGGACACCAACTCCGCCCCCAAGATGGCGCTGGCGCCGACCTTGTTCTCGATCACCACCGGCTGCCCCAGGTTGGCTCCCAGCTTGGTGTTGATGATGCGGGCCACGATGTCGCCCGGGCCGCCGGCCGGGAACGGGACGATCAGCTTGACCGGCTTGTTGGGATAGCTTTGCGCCCACAGGCTAGACGAGAGCACACACAAGGCAAGAAATTGCAGCAGACGGTTCATGGGGTTATCTCCGGATGGTTCGGTCAGTCGAAGGAGGTCAGCGTGCGAGGAGGCCAGCGCGTTGCAGGCCTGCGCGAATCTCCTGCTTGCGCGCGGCGTTGATCGACAAGGCCGGCGGGCGTACCCACGACGACTTGATCTCGCCGAGTTGCACCAGGGCCTCTTTATTGGCGCTGGTGGTGCTAAAGGGTGTGCGCTGGAGCTGGTACTCGTACACAGCATTCATCAGGGGCACGGCGAACTCGTTGTGCAAGGCCTTGGCCTTGTCGGCCGAACCGGTGGTGGCTTCGCGAATCAGTTCGACCCATTTGTCGGTACCGGCCACGCTGATTCCCAGCAGGGCGCCCGGCGCGTTGTGCATCAGCATGCCAAGCAGCGCGGGCGCATCGCAGGCGGCCAAAATGGCCAGCCGGTCGCTCAGTGCGTCGTTGAGTTCGGCGTATTTGGTGGGCGTGACCGAGGAGGCCTTGACGCCCACCACATTGGGCAGGTCGGCAATGCGCTCGAGCGCAGCGACCGAGTAGGCGCAGCCGGTGGCGTCGGGGTACTGAAAAATCAACATCGGCAGGTCAATCTCGCGATCGAGCCGCTCGTAGACCGAATAGACTGCGTCGGGGTGATGCGCGAGGTGACGGTAGGGGCGGTGGTCAAACAGGGGCAGCACCAGCAGCATGTCCGCGCCAGCCTCCTTGGCGATCAGACCCTCTCGCACCAGGGCCGCGATAGACTGACCATGAATCCCGGCCACCAGCTTCTTCGAGCGCGGGACCAGCTCCCGGGCCGCCTTGATGACCTGGGCGTTTTCCTCGGAAGTGAGGGCCAGAACCTCCCCGGCATGGCCGCTCACGCACACGCCATAGAGACCTGGGGTGGAGGCAACCCGATCCAGGTGCTGCCTGAGGGATGGGAAGTCAATTTGCCCCTGGTCGTCAAACGGGGTGACGGTCGCTGAGATCAAGCCCCGTATTTCACGGGGGTCGATGCGGGTGTTTGGCATGGTGTCTCCTTGTTGTTATTGACTGACCTCAGGGGCGCCAGGTCTGCCCCAGGGCCCAGCATGTCGCGCAGGGCTTGGGCCAGCGCCATCTTAGGTTATTGAGCAAATGGCCACGCCGCGTGCGCCGGGCAGCGCTCACAAACCGATGTAGCGCTGAACCTCTTGCCGCTGCTGCATGAAGGCCTGCGCATCGCCAGACCAGACCAGACGGCCCTTCTCCAGAACGAGGTGCTGGTCGGCAAAGGTTTGAAGCGCGTCGAGGTTTTTGTCGACGATGAGGATGGACAGGCCCTGCTGCTTCAGCGCGGTCAGGGCCTTCCAGATTTGCTGGCGAATCAGGGGAGCGAGTCCCTCGGTGGCCTCGTCCAGTATCAGCAACTGAGGGTTGGTCATGAGCGCGCGGCCGATGGCCAGCATCTGCTGCTCGCCGCCTGAGAGGGTGGCGCTGCCCTGCAGCCTGCGCTCTTGCAGGCGAGGAAAGAGGGCGTACACGCTTTCAAGCGTCCAGTGGCTCCCGTAGTCGGTGCGAGCGGCCACCAGCAGGTTTTCTTCGACACTGAGGCGCGGAAACACCTGCCGCCCCTCGGGCACCAGGCCCAGGCCGCAGCGGGCCACCACATGGGCGGGGGCGTGCTCGAGGTGCCGCCCGCCGAGAAGAATTTCCCCCTGGCGCGCACGCAACAACCCCATCAAACAGCGAATGGTGGTCGTCTTGCCCATGCCATTGCGACCCAGCAAGGTGGTGACCTGGTGCGCGCGGATGGTGAAGGACAGGTCGAACAGCACCTGGCTGGCGCTGTCGTAGCCGGCCGAGAGATGGCGCACCTCCAAGAAGGCGGGGGCTTCTCCGCCGGCCTGGACGACGGGCGTGGCCTGGCTCACAGGTCACCCCCTAGGTAGGCCTGTTGCACCGCGGGGTTGTTGCGGATCGCGTCGGGCGTGTCGCTGGCCAGCACATGGCCGGCGGTAAGCACCGAGATGCGATCGGCCAGAGCGAACACTGCGTGCATGTCGTGCTCGACCAGAAGAATGGTGTAGCGATGCTTGAGGCCCTGCAGCAGTTCGACCATCTTGCGGGTTTCGTCCTCGCCCATGCCTGCCATGGGCTCATCGAGCAGCAGCACCTGGGGCTCGAGGGCCAGGGCGATGGCGATTTCCAGCTGCCGCTTTTCGCCATGCGACAGGGTCTCGACGCGCTCGCCCGCGCGGTGGGACAGCCCCACCTGCGCCAGGGCGGCTTGCGCTGGTTCGGTGAGCGCGCGGTCGGCGGCCGCCGACCGCAAGAACTGGAATGAGGTCCGAAGCCGCCCCTGGAC
>NZ_JARXAB010000005.1 GCF_029866045.1 Ramlibacter sp.
TGGGAGGACCTGCGCCCGTTCAAGACCTTTGTCAACTGCTCGCGCAGCGAGGTCTTATGCACAAGCACGGCTGAAGCATTGGCCATGGGGAAGTTCGCGCTGATACCGCGGCACCCGAGTAATGCTTTTTTTGAGGAGCACCCAAACTGCTTGGTCTACGAATCACCGAGCGAATTCAGCCGCCTCCTCATGTTTGCGATGGAAACCCCCCTCCGCCCTTCTCCCGTCGCGCAGGTCTTTTCCTGGGAGGCCGCCACAGATCGGCTTCTGGAGGTGATGAAGATCAAGAGTTCAAAGCCTTCAGGCTTCAGGCATCTGACACGCAGGTCGCACCCGTAATGGCCACAGATGCCAGCGCGAGTTGCTGCAATCGCCCCTGAGAAGCGCTCGGGCAATCACCATGTCAACTGCTTCGCCAATGCTCTTGATGCCCTTGCTTATCGGTATCAACCTGCTGGGCGCATTGGCACTCGACGCCTTCCTTCCTGCCTTCAGCCCCATCGCCCAGTCGCTAGAGGCTTCACCAGAGCAGATGCAGCAGACGCTCTCCGCTTTTTTTCTGGCATTTGGTGTCGCCAATCTGTTTGCTGGGCCTCTGGCTGACAGGTGGGGACGTCGCCCCGTCGTCCTCGGGGGCATCCTCCTCAACCTCCTCGCGTTCATAGCCTGCGCCTTGGTGCAGACGCCTGGCCAGCTGATTGCGGCGAGGCTCATCCAGGGAATTGCATGCAGCGCTGCGGTGTCGATCACAATGGCGATGATCCGGGATGTACACGAAGCGCAGGCAGCACAAGAGGCTATCAACCGTCTGGTTGGATTCCTCATGCTCGGCCCGATCCTGGCACCACTGGTGGGAAGCTTGTTAGTGGCTTCTGTAGGCTGGAGGGGTATGTTCATGGCATTGGCAGCCGTCAGTCTGTTTCTTCTGGCGTTCGCAGTCCGCAAGCTTCCAGAAACGCTCGTCCCTGGCGAACGGAAGGCACTGGGGCTGTGGAACGCCATGCGCGGATATGGCCTGGCGCTGTCGAATCGGCGCTTCGTCTTCCTTTGCGTGTCATTCAGTGCGGGCTTCAATGGTCTGTTCATTTACGTCCTGGCCACTCCGACGTTCCTCGGGGTTCACCTGGGCCTCGCGCCGACTGAGTACTCCTTGGCGTTCGGCTTTGTCATCTTTGTGAGCAGCCTGCTTTTCCTTGCCTATCAGCGATTGGCAAAGGGTGCGATGCCGCTGCGCGTCGTCGGGTGGGGCTTTACCGCCATGGCGGGTGCCAGCATCGCCAATTTGGCAACTAATTGGGTCTGGTCTGCCGATATAACCTGGGCCCTTCTGCCTATCGTGGCGTATGCAGGGGGTCTTGCGCTGATAGCAGCGCCAATGCAAGTATTCGCGCTGGATGTGCTCCCTGATCAACGCGGGCTCACGGCGGCCTTGCAAGCGACTTGGGTCGCGATGACGAATACGGCCGTTGCAGGACTGCTGGTTCCACTCGCCATGCATTCCGCTTTGGCATTGGCTTGCGCGTCGGCCCTGCTGCTTTTCATCAGCGTGACAGCCTGGTGCTTTTCTGCC
This sequence comes from Ramlibacter sp., assembly GCF_029866045.1. GTDB lineage: Bacteria > Pseudomonadota > Gammaproteobacteria > Burkholderiales > Burkholderiaceae_C > Ramlibacter. The sequence continues at coordinate 1,571 of NZ_JARXAB010000005.1, forward strand.
GGCACTGCACCGACCCGTCCAATCTGAACCGGGGGATTAACCGGTGATTCGCTGCGGGAAAACGACGACGGCTTCCGCGCAAATCAGACCCAGCACCCACCAAAGGCGTGACGAAAACCTGGGCCGTCAATTTCCCCCCCTCATGCAGGCCGCTCATACTCCCTGGAAGAGTCGTCTGACGCCTCATGAAGAGGACGCAGCATGACCGTCTCCAACACAGATCGCCTTTGGGCAAGTCCATCGATCCCAAGACGGTCAGGCACCGAATCTGAGTCATGCTGGGTTCCACCCAGTCGGTCGAAGACGCTGAGGAGTCCGATCGAGTAATTGACACGCAGCGTGGGATCGTGATGCCAGACATGGAAGTCCGGCGTATTGAGGTAGCGGCTCATTCTTCCGAATCGCAAGGACGTATTTGCATGGGACACAAAGACCCCGTAGGTAGCCAAGGCGATCACGGTGACGATGACTGCGGAGTCGATCTGCGTGAGTTGGACGAGGAGGAGCCGGGTCATCTGGTGCAAAAAGAATTCTGCGTAAGAGAGTCTGAAGGACAGCGGGACGCCGAAATGCTCAACCTCATGATGGACCGAATGCACGCGTTGCCACAACGGACTCCATGCATGGGAAATCCGATGCAGCAAATACCCGATCCCCTCGTACAGAACCAATGCAACCGGCAAAGCCACCCAGAACGGAAGCGCGCGAACCATTTCCACATAGGGACTCGGCAAAAAATACGCCGACAGCAGGCCAGACAGGTGCGTCGCAAACGGACCGAACAGCAGCTCGTTCAGCATCAGCGCAATAGCGACAATGAAAAGCGCTTCTCGATAATCCCGCCGATCCGGTCGAAACTTTTTTGCTGGCCACAGACCCGACATCAGCGCGGTAACCCCCAGCGCCATAAGGTACCCCCCCAAGAGGGCCAGCCAGAGGTTTCCAAAGTTCACCGCCAGGGCAGATGCCAGCAGCACCACGGGAATGCCGGAAAGATAGAGAACCGGACCGATTGGAATCGACATCAGAGAACTCCTCGCAAGAGCGGCGCTCAAGTGAAATAGGGCGATCAACCAATAAATCCGAGGGCTGTCAACACCATGAAGCCTGTCGAACACCTGAAGTCAATCTAGGTGACGGCTGCGCTCTCCAGGTTCCGCGCCATCGCTTGTCGGTATCTGGCCTGAGATCAATTGCCGGAGGTGCTCCGTTTGGCAAACGCCCAGGCTTCCCGCTGCTGCGCCAGCCGTGCAAGGTCAGGGCGCCAAGTCGGCGCGAAGGCGATCTCTCCTGCTTCTTGAGGCCGCATCGCCGTCGCGGGGTTGTAGAGGGTCCTCGCATAAGCAAGGTCCGCTTCTGGATCCCCGGTCAGTGTCACCGGCTCGTGAAGAACTACCAGCCGTTGGGGATAGTCGAACGAGACATAGCAAACCGGAATTTTGGTGATCACGCCAATGACCCAGTAGCCAGTCCGCCATTCCGGCTTCCACTCGATACCGCCTTCTGGACAAATGCCAAGGGAGGTTTCTGTCTTTCGCGCCAAGATCTGCAGCACCTGATCAACCAGCCCAAGGCCGCGATCGACAGGAACAGGCATGCAGCCGATGGCCCGAAATGCAGCCCCCCGAATGCCACGGAACTCGGGCTCCGCCAGGAGAGACAACATATCGCGACGCTTTCTCAGACGAGTGGCCTGTGCCAGCACAAAGTCCCATCGAGCCGTATGTGGGTAGCCAACAACGATCAGTTGCTTGGTTGGCCCAGACCGATCAATGAACTTCCAGCCGGGTACCAGAAAGCGGCTCACGGCTTTAGGGCCTGCGATCTTGAAGCTGTTGCCCGTCTGGTGTCTCTAGCTGCAATGGGCGCATCAGCACAACTTCCCAGCCGGTGCGGACACGCGAGATTCCATTCACGCCGAGCTGGTCAGGCCGGTACCCAGGACAGAAGAATGTCCCCCCCAAACGATCAAAGATATTCAGAAGGCCGAAGGAGAAATTCACTTGTCGATCGGGCACGTGATGCCAAAGATGAAAATCCGCCGTCACGAATATCTCGCTCAGCCAGCCGAATTTGAGCGCCGTATTTGAATGCGAGAGCGCCCCTACCAATAACCCAAGTGTCATCGCGACAGCTATCAAATACTGATCAAATTGAAGCAAGTTGACGACCGAGACGCGAATGACCGTGTCAATGAGAAAGTCAATATGTGAAATTCTCAGTAGCAGGGCACCTCCAAAACCCTTCGGCTCATGGTGCGGCGAATGGGAGCGCGCCCACAGCCATTTGTTGTGGTGCTTCCACCGATGGATCAAATACCCGATGCCCTCTGAAATAATGATGATTACCAACACCGCAAGCCAAGCGGGAAGTCCTTGTATAAATTGGGGATAGAAATCTGGAAATATCGACTGATTAAATACGCCAGAAAACAGATGAGTCCATGGGCCAAAAAATAATTGGTTTACTCCGAACGCGGCAGCCGCGATGACCAATGATTCCCGAAAGTCTGCCCAGCTCTCCCGGGATTGCTGCGTGGGCCATCCCGCTGCCATGAGCAGGTTCACCAAGAGGCCAAACAAGTAAACCAAGGGAAAGGCAATCCAAACAGCACCTGCCTTCTGGCAGGCCGCGCAAATAAGGATGGCTCCGGCAATTGCCGACAAATAGATGCTGGGTCCAATAAATCGCTGCATTTCCAATCCCTCAGTGGTTCACGCCCGCACTTGACCAGGCAGAGCGCGTGACTTGATGGCTCACCGCAAGAACAGCGGGGCGGGGACCGACAGGCGAGATCGAACTCGCTAGAGCAATTGCCGGCCCGTACGACTCCTGACAGGCTACTGTCTCTGTGTTGCAAAGGTCAGACTGAAGTTCCGGATGGGGAAGCTGGCGTTACGCCGTGTGGCTCTGATCGAAATTACCCCGAATGACGGTTCGCAGACGACCGAACGAGGCATATCGCGCCGATCGCGTCGGACTGGTGGCGCGCGTCAACCATCTCGCGCTCCCCAAGGCTTCGCGGCAGCAGCAGACGTTTCGAGCGCCGCCCTCCCAGCTTGGCCAAGCTAGGAAGCGTTACCGCCCATCCTTCATCCATCTGCTGCAGGCTTCGCGCAAAGTGAGTGTGGTCATCTTGGCATCAACCCATGGGGTCAAAAGAACAAGGGCGCGTCGATAGTTGTACCAAGGAAGCGCCGGAAAGTAGTGGTGCAACAGGTGCCCGATACCGTAAAAGGGCGCAAAAGTGGACCTGGCGATCAAGCTCGGAACTTTTGCGGGGGTTCCTTGATACAAGACATCATCCGCGCGATACAAGCCGTGCTCGAGCACCACGCGCAAACCCGTCATCAGCGGCGTCACAACAAGCAGCGGAATAAGCCAGCCTGTGATGAAGACATTGACGCCCGCAATTGCGGCGCTTGCCGCAACCCCGCCGAACACCACGAAGAACGAGATTTTTTCTACCCTGATACGCAACAACTCGGCGGTCGTGTACTGCGTGTGGGACGGCCAGATTTTGGCGCGCCGGTGCAGGAGAAATTGATCGAAGATGGTAAATGCGGCCAGCTTCTGCAATTGGGTCGGATGGATGTTGACAGCCCGATCGGGGTCGGACTCCGAATTGGGGAGGGCTGCATGGTGCTCGAGGTGCGCCCTCTTGTAATGGGTCGGAGCAAGAGAGGTGATGATCCCGCCCATAAATGCCCCGAAATAGGGCAAGGCCCGTCCGTGCACGTAGAAGTCGTGCGTGAGGACTCCGATTTGATGAATGAGGAATCCTTGCACGATGATCAGCACCGGATACTCTGAGCTGAGCAGCAATCCAGCGATGAATGCCCCCCAAGTCGCGTAGATGGTGAGCCTATCTAGCAAGTGATTTCTCTTGCAAAGAACGACAAGCTCGCTATGGAGCGTTGCGGGCATACGCTCCTGCAATTGCGTTCGCTCCCAAGTGCTCACATGTCCCCCTCATGAAGAGCTCCGGTCATACAGCCCACGATCAGAAAGGCCGTCAAGCGACATACTTGACTGTCACCTACCTGACCTCACCTTCGTAACTCGTGACATTGCAGGGTTCCAGCCGATCCCTCGGCCTTGCGAGGCTGTTGGCAATGCCCCGCCCTCGAAAAATTGAGCAAGCGAACCTCACTCACGCCAATTTCAGCGCGTGGAGACAGTGGGCCTGGCGTGGCGGGAACCTCAGCCGCTGGGGTTTGGTTGGCTTGCCCCTGAGTGCGGAGATTTCTAAGCCGGGGCTCGGATCAGACTCAGTGACGGGCGTCTAGTCGTCCATCTGCAGCGTGTTGGTCCCGAACCGACAACTCAGGGGATCAGGCCGAGCGCGTGGATGTACTGAGGCTGCGCCATCAGCGCATCCCAAGACGCCGCCGGCCGCTGTGGCAGCAGGTCGATCCTCCGCTGCTCGCTGGCCTCGCTGGGCCGCCACTTGGCCTGGCGGCGGGCCTTGTCCAGACCTTCCAGTAATTCATCGACCGCCGCGCCGCCAGCCGGCAACGACTGGTTGCAAAGCAGCACCATGTCGCAACCTGCGTTCAGGGCCACGGTGGCGGCCTCGGTGTAGCTCACCTCGCGGCCATCGATCAGGCGGGCGCCGGCCATGCTCAGGTCGTCGCTGAAGATCGCACCCTGAAAGCCCAATTGCCCGCGCAGGATGTCGCCCAGCCACTTGCTGGAAAAGCCCGCGGGGCGCGAATCGACCTTGGGGTAGATCACGTGCGCTGGCATCACGCTGGTGAGTGAGGCGCTGAGCCACTCATAGGGCGCGGCATCGTCGGCGAGGATGGCCTTGAGGCTGCGCTTGTCCACCGGAATCTCGGTGTGCGAGTCGGCCTTCACAAAACCGTGGCCAGGGAAATGCTTGCCACAGTTCGTCATGCCCGCCTGCAGGAGGCCCTGCATCACGCAGCGGGCCAGCACCGTGGCCGCACGAGCGTCGCGGTGGAAGGCGCGGTCGCCGATCACGCCACTGCCACCCCAATCCAGGTCGAGCACCGGGGTGAAGCTGAAATCCACCCCGCAAGCGCGCAGCTCAGAGGCCAGCACATAGCCGCAGGCCACTGCCGCATCTTGGGCCTGCATGGCGCTCTTGCCCTGGCCGCCGTCCTTCATCCACAGATCGCCCAGCGCGCGCATCGGCGGCAGGTGGGTGAAGCCGTCGGTGCGAAAGCGCTGCACCCGGCCGCCTTCATGGTCCACGCAAATGAGCAGGTCGTCCCGCACCGCCTTGATGTCGGCGCACAGGGCCTCGAGCTGCTCGCGGCTTTGCCAATTGCGGCCAAAGAGGATGATGCCGCCGCACAGTGGGAGGGCCAGCCGGCGGCGGTCCGTGTCGGTGAGCGCCAGACCGGCGACGTCGAGGATGAGGGGGCTGTGTTCGTTCATGTCATGTGTGCGCCCTTCAGGCGCTTTATTTTTTTTCGACCACCACGAAGCTCGCCGCGTAGTCGGATTCATCGGTGACGGTCACATGGGCCACCAGGCCCTGCGCCTCGAACCAGTCTTTCAGGCCGCCGTGCAGCACGATATGCGGCTGGCCGCTGGGGTGCTTGGCAATTTCGCACAGGCGCCAGGTCATGGGCATGCGCATGCCCAGGCCCACCGCCTTGCTAAACGCCTCTTTGGCCGAGAAGCGCGTGGCCAGGTAGCGAATGCCGCGCTCGGGCCAGCGGGCGCTTCGGGCGCGCCAGGTGACCAGCTCGCCGGGGGCCAGCACTTTCTCGGCAAAGCGCTCGCCATGCTTCTCGAGCGAAGCGCGAATGCGCCGCACGTCGCAAATGTCGGTGCCAATGCCGTAGATCACAGGTGCCCGGGTGTGGCCCGGCCTCAGGCAAAGGCGCGGTCAATGGCCGCCAGGTAGCCGCGCACGGCGCCGGCGTAGCCCGCTTCCAGCGCGTCGGCAATGAGCGCGTGGCCAATCGACACCTCTTGCACCCCGGGCACGGCACGCAAAAAGTCGCTGAGGTTTTGCTGGCTCAGGTCATGGCCAGCGTTCACGCCCAGGCCCGCTTCATGCGCAGCGCGGGCGGCGGCAGTGAAGCGCGCCAGCACCTCACCCTGCGAAGGCGTGCCAAAGGCGCTGGCATAGGTCTCGGTATAGAGCTCCACCCGATCGGCGCCCACCGCGCGTGCGGCGGCCATTTGCTCCGGCAGAGGGTCCATGAACAGGCTCACCCGCACGCCCAGCGCGTGGCACTCGGCCACCAGGGGGCGTAGGCGTTCGGCATCCTGCGGAAAGCTCCAGCCATGGTCGCTGGTGAATTGCCCCTCGCTGTCCGGGACGAAGGTCACCTGCTGCGGGCGCAGTTCGCGCACGAAGTCCATGAGGTTGTGAAAAGGGTTGCCCTCGATGTTGAACTCCACGCCGGGGCGCTGAGCCACCAGCGCGTGCAACTCGTGCACGTCTTCGGCGCGGATGTGGCGGGCGTCGGGACGCGGGTGCACGGTGATGCCCTGGGCGCCGGCGTCCAGGCACAGGGTGGCAGCGCGGGTCACGCTGGGGATGCCCAGGTGGCGGGTGTTGCGCACCAGGGCAACCTTGTTCAGGTTGACCGACAAGGCGGTTTTTTCGGTGGTCATCGCTCAGGGTCTTAGTGGGCTGGCCTCACAGGGCCTGCAGGTCCATCATCAGCTGCCGGGTGCGCAGCACGCTCACCCCGCAATGGTAGTGGAGCACCGCGCGCAGCTGCGACTTCAGCTCCCCCGCCACCTCCGCCACCGCCTGCAGCAGCGGACCGTAGGGCGCGGGCTGCTCCAGAGCCTGGGCCAGCGCCTGCCATTGCCTGGGGCCCAAGCCAGGGCGCGGGTCGCTCTCGGCCTGTCGCACCAGGCCGCCCTCGGGCACCAGGGCGTAGCGCTCGCCCTCGACCAAGGGCGAGAGGGTGAGTGTCTGCGCGTCCAGGGCGGGCAAGTGGCCGGCTTCGCGCAGCAGCACCAGCTCAAAGGCGCGCAGGGCAGGTTCGAGCGTGTCACGCGGGTCGCGGGCCGCTGCGGCCTGGCCCAGCTCGCCGGCCAGCACCAACACCGCCGAGGCGTAGGCGTCAAACAGCGCGGCATGCGGGTCGTCGCGCGCCAGCAGTCGGATCAACAACTCATTGAGGTAATAGCCCGCCAGCAGCGCGTCACCGGTGGGCATGACATGGCCGCCCACCCACTCGGCCTCTTTCAGCGGGCGGATTTCGCCGTCGCCGCCATAGGTGACGCGCAGCGGCTGCAGGGGCAGCAGCACGGGGCGAAAGTTGGAGCTGGGCTTTTTGGCACCCTTGGCCACCAAGGCAATGCGGCCGTGGTGCCGGGTGAAAACGTCCAGGATCAGGCTGGACTCGCTCCAGTCGTAGCGGTGCAGCACATAGGCCGGCTCATGCGAGATGCGGCGGAGGGCCATCGCGCGCGGGCCCGCCCTTATTCGTAGCCGAAGCTGCGCACGCGGGCCTCGTCGTCGGCCCAGCCCGAGCGAACCTTGACCCACAGCTCCAGGAAGACCTTGGCGTCCATGAGCTTTTCCAGCTCCTGGCGGGTCTCGGTGCCGATGCGTTTCAAGCGCTCGCCCTTGTCACCGATCACCATGGCCTTGTGGCTGTCACGCTCGACGACGATGGTGGCAGCGATTCGCACCATGCGCTTGTGCTTGGGGCTGGGCTCCTCCTCGAACTTGTCGATGATGACGGTGGAGGTATAGGGCAGCTCGTCGCCGGTGAAGCGAAACAGCTTTTCGCGGACCGTCTCGCTGGCAAGAAACTTCTCGCTGCGGTCGGTGAGCTCGTCTTCGGCGTACCACCAGCCCTGCTCGGGCAGGTATTTGCCGACGATGGCAAACAGCCGCTCGATGTCGCCGCGGTTCTTGGCCGACATGGGCACGAACTCATTGAACGAGTGGCGCAGCTGCATCTCGCGCAGCCAGGGCGCGAGCTCGCCGCGGCGGTTCACCTGGTCGAGCTTGTTGGCGATCATCAGCACCGGAATGCCGGGCTGCAGCAGCGCCAGCACTTTGGCGTCCGCCGGGGTGAAGCTGCCCGCCTCGACGACGAACAGCACCAGATCCACATCGCCCACCGCGCCCAGCACCGTCTTGTTGAGGGACTTGTTTAAAGCCGTGGCGTGCCGGGTTTGAAAGCCGGGCGTGTCGACAAAGACAAACTGGGTAGTGCCCAGGGTGCGAATGCCGGTGATGCGGTGGCGCGTGGTTTGCGCCTTGCGCGAGGTGATGGAAATCTTTTGCCCCACCAGCGCATTGAGCAGGGTCGATTTGCCCACGTTGGGCTTGCCAATGATGGCGACCAGCCCGCAGCGCTGGCCCGCGGGGGCGTCTGCAGGGGGCTGCCGGCGGCCGCCGACGGGGGGAATCTCCGGGATCTGGTGGACCTCGGGCAGGCCGGCTTCGCCGGCGGTGTCACCGGGGGTGCCAGCGGAGGTATCACCGGACAGGGCAGACGGGTCGGCCGCAGAGGTGTCGGACGGGTGGTCCGTCGAGGGGGTAGAGGTCATGGGCATCAAATAAGGGGGAACGCCGGCTCAGGCCCTCAGGCCCGCGCCAAGCCGCGCTGCCTGAGCGCCATCAGCATGGCGGCGGCGGCGGCCTGTTCGGCGGCGCGGCGTGAAGCGCCGATGCCGCGCTCGGTGGCGGACAACTCGGCCACCTCGCACTCAACATCAAAAGTCTGCTTGTGGGCGGCCCCCAGGGTGCCCACCACGCGGTAGATCGGCAGCTGCATGCGCCGACCCTGCAGCCACTCCTGCAGCTCGGTTTTGGGGTCTTTGGCGGCGGCCTGCATCTCAGGCTTGATTTCAACATCGGCAAATAGCCGGCGCACCAAGGTGCGTGCGGCATCAAAGCCGGCGTCGAGGTACACCGCACCGATCACCGCCTCGAGCGCGTCAGCCAGGATGGATGGCCGGCGGGCGCCGCCTGAGCGCGACTCGCCCTCGCCCAGGCGCAACACGTCAGACAGTTCCAGGCCCTCGGCCAGATGGTGCAGCGTTTCTTGCCGGACCAGATTGGCGCGCACGCGGGAAAGATCACCCTCGGGCAGGGACTGCAGGCGCTCGAAGAGCAGGTCGGCAACCACCAGGTTGAGAACCGAGTCGCCCAAGAACTCCAGGCGTTCGTTGTGGGTGGACGAGAAGCTGCGGTGGGTGAGCGCCTGCGCCAGAAGCGCCGCGTTGGCAAAGTGGTGGCCCAAGCGCTGCTGCAGCGCCTCGTGCAAAGCAGAGGGTGCGTCGGTGGGGCCGCTCATGGCGCGTCCCCTGAGAGCTTGAAGACCAGGTAGGCAGACCCAGCCAGCGGGATTTCGCGCTGGTAGGCAAAGCGCACCCGCAACCCGCCCGCGCCTGCCTCGATG
>NZ_JARXAB010000028.1 GCF_029866045.1 Ramlibacter sp.
GCCCGCCGGTGCAGTTCATCCAGCGCCACACCACTTTTGTAAAGCGCCGAGCCGATACCCGCACCAGCAACGCCGGCCGCACGAAACTGCCCCAGATTGCCCGCGTCGATGCCGCCCACCGCGAACATGGCAGTGCCGGCGGGCAGCACCGCGGCCCAGCCCTTGACCGTGGCCACCCCGAGCGCATCCGCCGGGAACAGCTTGAGGTGCGTGGCGCCGGCATCGATGGCGGCAAAGGCCTCGGTGGCCGTGGCCACGCCCGGCATGGGCAGCAGGCCCCGCGTCAGCGCCTCCTGCACAACTGCGGGATGGAAGTTGGGCGCGAGCACCACCCGCGCGCCGGCGTCGGCGACCTGGCGCACCGCATCGACGCTCAGCACCGTGCCCGCGCCGATGACCGCCTCGTGCCCGTGGCGCGCCGCGAGCCGGGCGATGCTCTCCAGCGGTTGCGGCGAGTTGAGCGGCACCTCGATCGCGCCGATACCTGCGTCCAGCAGCACGGCGGCCACGTCCAGCACCTCCGCTGGGGTGACGCCGCGCAAAATGGCTACCAGCGGGTGGCCGTCGAGAAGGCGGCCTGCTGGCGAGGGGGTGCCAGGGGCTTGCATCGGCGCGCTCATGCCGCCCCCACCAATCCGGCCGCCCGCGCCAGCAGCCACTGGCCCTGGGTCGTGGCCTCGGCCAGAGCGCGTGCGCTGGCGATGCCGGCGAGATTCAGCGCCGTCTCGTAACGGCTGCACAGGCCGTCGTCACCGATCAGGGTGACACCGCCGGCCAGTGCGGCCTGGCCACCGGCTTCGCTGGCGGCGGCGATTTCGATTCCTAGCAACATGCCAGACAGGTAATCGGGCAGGCCCTCGGGCTCGACTTGCCCCATCAGGCCCGCGGTGCGGGCAGCGAACAGGAGGTGGGTGGCCTGATGGTGGCCGGCCAGGCCGCGCCGAACGCCAGCTTCGAAGGCCGCGGGCCGGGCCTGGCCATGGACCATCAGCCGCCCGAGGATGCCGTGCTGGGTGAGAAGGCCATACAACTCGCCGGTGAGGTAGGTGCGAAAGCGCGCCACCTGGCCCTGGGCGCCGGTCCAGGCCCATTTGCTGTGGGTGCCAGGCAGCACGCAGCAGCGGCCGTCGGGAATGCCAGCGCCCCAGATCTGGGTCTCCTCGCCCCGCATCACGTCGTAAGCGCCATCGTCATGCAGGCAGCGCAGGCCCGCCGCGATGTGCACCGTGCGGTTCGCACCGCTGGCGGTTTTCAGTTCGACCTGGATGCACTGGCGCGCCGCCGAAGCGAGGTCGGCCGGGCAGTCGAGGTAGGGGGCCTCCTGCCAGCCCTGGCGGCTGCCGACCATGCCGCTGGCGATCACCGGCAGCGCGTGGGCCTCGAGCCAGTCCCCGCACAGGCGCAGCAGGGCCCCGGCAAAGTCCCGATCGGGCACGGCCATCACGCCGCCGGGAGCGCTGCGCGCCTCCAGGGTGTGACCTTTCGCATCGAGCAAACTGGCGCGCAGGTTGGAGGTGCCCCAGTCGAGGGCGATCAGCACGGGCTGAGACATGAAACTTCCTTGATGCGCCGGGCTTCAGCCGGATTACTTGGGCCGCAGGTATTGCCAGACCGAATCGTCCGGCTCGATGCCCAGACCCGGGCCCTCAGGCAACTCGAAGTGCCCGTCGGCGCAGCGCATACGGGTGCGCACGAAGCGCAGGTTGCGGTCAAACACCGAGTGCTGGTATTCGTGCATCGGGCAATTGGGCAGGGCGGCTGCCGCATGCAGGCTGGCCGCCTGGAAGATGCCCAGGCCAATGCTCGCATGCGGCATGACCCGCATGTGGAAGGCCTGCGCCATGCGGCCGATCTGGATGAATTGGCTCAGGCCCGTGTGCCCCATCTCGGGCTGCACGATGGACATGCTGCGGCGCTCCATCCGTGACCGGTATTCGTAGAGGGTGTGCCACTCTTCGCCGAGTGCCAGCGGCACCCGCACCCGCGCGCCCACCTGGGCCTGGCCCTCGGCGTCTTCCGGCGCGCAGGGTGCTTCCACGAAGCAGGGGCGCCAGGGCATGAGCCGGTCGATCAACTGAATGGCTTCCTGGGCGGTGAACTTCCAGTGCAGGTCGACCATCAACTCCACATCGGGGCCCAGGCCCTCGCGCAGGGCCCGCATCTCCTCGACGATGCCGTCGAAGGACACCGCCGCCGCGTATTTGAAGGCCTTGAAGCCGCGGGCCTGGAAGCTGCGCGCCAGCGCCAGCCGCTCGTCCAGCGTCTTGCCCGGCAGGCCGGAAATGTAGGCGGGGATGCGGGTGCTGCGTTGGCCCCCCAGCAGTTTGACCACCGGGAGGTTCACACACTTGCCGTACAGGTCCCAGACCGCAATGTCCACGCCGGCGATGGCGTCGCCGTAATAGCCGCCAGAAAAACCACGTACCCGCATCAGGTCGTAGAGGTCTTCCTGGATCACCATCGGGTCGGACGGGTCGCGCCCCAGGATCACGGGCCCGAGCACGTCGTCGATGATGCTGGTGACGGCCTGTGGTGCGACGATGCCGTAGGTCTCGCCCCAGCCCACTGTGCCGTCTTCGGCGGTGATTTTGACCAGCACCGACATGTCGGTGCTCGGGTAGATGGTGCGGTTGCCCTGGCGTACCAGGTAGCCGCGCGCGTTGATCTGCTCCCCGGGCCCAAGCGGGCCGAGGTAGGGCGTGTCGCGCGGGATCGAAATGATGAAGGATTCGACCTTCTGGATTCGCGGCAATTTCGAGGCTGTCAACAGGCGCTCCCGGTTCAGCCCGGAGGGTTCTTCAACGCGCTCAGTGCCTCGGGCGGCAGCAGCAGGTCCCCGAGGTCGGCGAGGAAGGCGTCAAGGTCTGCACGGTCCATCGCGTCGAGGCGGGGGCCGTCGATGCGCTGGCCGCCGTGGTCAATCAGCCCTCGTTGCAGCAGCACCTGCTTGGTCAGCGCCCAGCGGAACACCGCCTGCGTGTTGAGCACCGGCAGCATGCGGGTAAAGAGTTCGCGCACCCGCCGCGCGTCACCCTGGCGATGGGCGACAAAGAGCGCCACATGCACCTCGGCCAGTTCAATCGCCGGCATGGTGCCGCAGGCGCCCCGGCGCAATTCGTCGGTGATGTAGCGGCCGCCCGCGCCGCCGAGCACGCCGAGCAGGCTGGCCGGCGCATCGGCGAGCACCACGCTCAGGCGCTGGCCGCTGGGCAGGGCTTCTTCCTTGATGTAGCGGATGGCGGGGACCGCCCGCACCACCTCCAGCAGCACCTTGGGCGCCAGGCCCGCGCCCACCGGCGGCGGCACGTTCTGCAGCATGACGGCCAGCCCGGGCACTGCTTGCGCCAGACGCTCGAAATAGGCGATTTGCGGGCCGGCCTCGTTCCACTGGGGCGGCGCGGCCACCATCAGGGCCTGGGCGCCGTGGTCGCGGGCGTGGCGCGCCAGCCGCAGGGTCATTTCGGCATCGGCACTGGTGACGCCTGCCACCACCGGCACTCGCCCACCGGTCTCGGCCAGCACCACCTCCAGCAGTTGCCGTCGCTCGTCTTCGCTGAGTTGTGCAAACTCGCTGGCCACACCCGGAAAGGTGATGCCGTCCACGCCGCAGCGCAAGAGGTAGCGCACCAGGCGCCGCAAAGAGCCGACATCCGGCTGGCCCTGCGGGTCGAAGGGAGTGGGCAGAACCGGGAATACGCCGCCGATCGGCACGGCAGTGGAGTTTTGTGTCACGTCGCTCAAACTTTCTTGTGGAGTGTGCGGACCGCGCTCACTCGAGCTTGATACCGCGGCTGCTCACCACGTCGGCCCAGCGCCGGGTTTCACCCTGGACAAATGCGTTGAGCTGGGTCGGGGTGGCGACCTCGGGTGCCACGCCGAAGGCCGCGAATTTTTCTCTCACCGCCCCTTGGGCCAGCGCCTGCCGCAGCAGCACGCCCAAGCGTTCGACCTCGGCCGCCGGCACATTGCGCGCGGCAAAAAGCGCCGCCCAGCCAGTGATGACGAACTCCTCGCCCAGCGTCCGCAGCACCGGCACGCCCGGCAGGCTGGCGACGGGTTGCTGCGAGGTGACTGCCAGCGCGCGCAGCCGCCCGGCTTGAATCAAGGGAAGCGCCACCGGCAGGTTGACCATGCCGATCGAGATGGTGCCGGACGCGACGTCTGGCAGCAGCACGCTGTCTCCCTTGTAGGGGACGGCGGTGATGCGTGTCTGCAGCTTGTGGTTGATCAGCTCGGTGGCGAGGTGCGACAGCGTGCCGACGCCACTGTTGCCAGCCGAGAGGTTGCCGGCGCGTCCCTGGGTGACCAGGTCGTCCAGGGTTCTCAGCGGCGAGTTGGCTGCGACCGCGAGCACCATGGGCTGAGACGAGATCATCCCGACCGGCTTGAGGTCACGCTGCGTGTCGTAGGGCAAGTCCTTGCGCAACGCAGGCAGGATCGTCATCGAGGTGCTGCCCATGAGAAACAGGTGATCGTCGTTGCTGCCGGTCACCGTTGCCGTGCCAGTGATGCCGCCGGCGCCAGGTCGGTTGTCCACCACGATCGTCTGGTTCAATTGCGGGCCGATGATCTCCGACAGGATGCGCAGGGAGCCATTGCCTGCACCCCCAGGCGCAAAGGGGACGACCATGGTCAGAGGCTTGGAGGGCCAGGCCGTTTGTGCTGCACTGAGGCCGGGCAGGAGAGCCAGGCCCGCCAGCGCGCAGGCGGCCGCGATGTGACGGCGTGTGATGCGGGTCATGGAAGCTTTCGAGGGTAGAGGTGGGTGTGTACGGCGGTGGCAGACCTGGTCAGTCTGCCTTGATGCCCGCGTCCTGAATGACCTTGCGGTAGGTCTCGAACTCGCTGCCCATGAAGGCCTGGAATTCGGCCGGTGTGTTGCCTGCCGGGATGATGCCGCGGTCCTGCAGCTTGGCCCGGGCGGCCGGGGTGCGCAGGAAGGCGTTCACTTCCTGCGAGACCTTGGTCAGGATGGCGGCGGGTGTGCCGGCGGGCGCCATCATCCCGTGCCAGGGGCGCATCTCGAAGCCGGGCACCAGATCGCGCATCAGGGGCAGGTCAGGGGCGAAGAAGGCGCGCTCCGAGGCGGTGACCGCCAGGGCCCGCAGCTTGCCGCTTTGCACATGCGGCATGCTGGTCGCCGCTGCGTCGATGGCCGCCACCACCTGGCCGGAGAGCAGGTCGGTGGTCATCGGCGCCGAGCCCTTGTAGGGCACGTGCAGCATCTTGGTGCCGGTCTTTTGCAGGAACAACTCCATCGCCAGGTGCAGCGAGGAGCCCACGCCCGAGGAGCCGTAGGCCAGATTGGGGTTGGCTTTGAGGAAGGTGACCAATTCGGCCACGCTGCGCGCGGGCACTTTCTCTGCGTTGACCACCAGCACCAGCGGCGTCACGCCGACCACGCTGATGGCGGCGAAGTCGCGCACCGGTTGGTAGGGGAACTGGGCCGGCTGCAGGGCCGGGTTGATCGCGTTGGCCGCGATGTTGCCCAGGCCAAGTGTGTAGCCGTCGGCCGGTGCCTTGGCCACCAGCGACATGCCGACGGACGAGCCGGCCCCGGGCTTGTTGTCCACCACCACCGGCTGGCCCCACTTGGCCTGCAGGTGCTCGGCCACCATACGGGCCATGCCGTCTGCGGCGCCGCCCGGAGGCACGGGCACCACCAGGCGGATGGGCTTGGTGGGGTAGCCGTCCTGGGCGGTGGCCGGCAGCGGGCTCCACACGGCCAGCGCGAGGCTGGCCAGGGCGCAAAAACGTGTCATGAAGCGCATACTTGTCTCCTGAGTTCTGTTGAATGGAACTAATCGTGGGCCATTCTCACTCCCTTGGCGAGCCCAGCCATTCGCGTAAACCCTTGAGGATTTGACCAATACAGCCCTCTTGAAGCGGGGTCGGGCAGAATGTCAGGCTTGAGGTGCAAGGCGCCCAAGTCCCAACTAATGGAACCCGTCGAACTCCACTCCGAAGTATCCGCCCCGGCCGAGCCAGGCCCTGGGCTGGGCGTGCTGGAGAAGGCCATGGGCTTGCTGAACATCGTTTCCCAGGCCCGGGTCCCGATGACTTTCACCGAGCTGCTCCGGGCCAGTCGGCTGCCCAAGGCCACCCTCCACCGCATCCTGGCGACCTTGATGCGCGAGGGCCTGCTGCGCCACGACGCTTACACCCGGACGTACCGGCTGGGCTTTCGTTTGCTGGAGCTAGCGCATGAGGTCTGGAGCGATTTCGATCTGCGGCTGGCCGCACAGGACGAAATGGTCAGGCTGCGCGACACCTTCCGCGAGTCGGTGCTGCTCGGGGTGCTCGATGGCGACTCGGTGGTGCTCATTGCCTGCGAATCGCCCGGACGCGAGGAGCCGGAGCCGCTGCCGATCGGCCTGCGCCTGCCGCTGCACGCCAGCGCCCTGGGCAAGGTGATCCTGGCCTGCCGCGACCCGGCCTGGCAGTCGAGGTTGCTGGCCAGTGGCCCGCAGAAGCGCTACACCCCGCAGACCCTGACCGAGCCCACCGCGCTGCGCAGCGAGCTCGACCTCACACGCGCCCGCGGCTATGCCCTCGAGGTGGACGAGTGGCATGAAGGGGCAGTGTCGCTGGCAGCGCCCATCTTCGACATCGAAGGCCAGCCGGTGGGTGCCATCTGTGTTCGCTCCCGGGCGGAGCGCATGGACCTGCCCCAGGCGCACAGCCTTGCCCCGGCCCTCATCGGCGCCGCCCGGCGGATTTCGCACAACGCCGGCGGCCAGTTCACCTCGATTGAACCGAACGACGCGCCACCGGAAGCCACCGCGCTGGAGGTTCGCTGCGTCGTCGAGTCGCGCACCCTGCTGGGCGAGGGGCCGGTGTGGTCACCCCGGGACAGCGCCCTGTACTGGGTAGACATCCTCACGCCGGCCATTCACCGCCTTGACGGGCCCAGTGGACACGATGCCGAATTCAAGCTCGGTTCCATGGTGAGCGTCACCATCCCCAAGGCCTCAGGCGGGCTGCTGGCCGCCACCCCCAGCGGGCTGATGGCCTTCGACACCGACAGCCGCCGCCTGACTCTGCTGTGCCACCCCGAGGCCGACCGGCCCGGCAACCGCTACAACGACGGCAAGTGCGACCGCCTCGGCCGCTTCTGGGTCGGCACACTGGACATGGCCACCGCCGCCAACCGTGGCAACCTGTTTCGGGTCGAGGCCGACGGTGCCTGGAAAAAAATGGACAGCGGCTTCACCGTCGCCAACGGCCTGGGCTGGAGCCCCGACAACCGCGCCATGTATTTCGCAGACTCGCACCGGCGAACCGTCTACCGCTACGACTTCGACCTGCGCGCTGGCGAGATCAGCAACCGCCAGCCCCTCATCGTGCTCGATGCCACCGACGGCAGGCCCGACGGCCTCACAGTCGACGAAGAGGGCTGCCTGTGGGTGGCCGTCTGGGACGCGTGGCGCGTGTCACGTTACTCGCCGGAGGGCCGTGAGCTGATGCGGATCAAGCTGCCTGTGCCCCGCCCCACCAGCTGCTGCTTCGGCGGCCCGAATCTGGACACGCTCTACATCACCAGTGCCTCAGTGCGCCTGAGCGGCGCCGCCCTAGAGGCCGCGCCGCTGTCGGGCTCTCTTCTGGCCGTTCAGGTCCCCGGCGTACGGGGTTTGCCCGAGACCATGTTCGGGGGCTGAACGGTGCAGGCCCGCGAGGCAAGGCCTCTACGCCTGTCCCTACACGAGAACTGATTCGGGGACGGCACTGGCCCTGCACCTGCACCTGCCAAGCGTGAAGAGCCGCCTACGTTCTGATGGCGGCGCCCTGGCCGCTCAGAGGCCCAGCCTGGCTCCCGCACCCAGAAGCGTCGCCACGCCCAGCCCGGCAAAAATGGCGGCGGCGATGCCGTGCACCAGCCGCATCGGGATGCGGCCCGCGAGCTTGTCCCCGATGAAGACCGCCGGCACATCAGCGATCAGCATGCCCAGCGTGGTCCCGGCGACCACCATCAGGGCCTGCGAGTAGTGCGCCGCCATGGCCACCGTCGCGATCTGTGTCTTGTCGCCCATTTCCGCCAAGAAGAAGGTAACCAGGGTGGCGCCGAACACGCCCAGACGCTGGGCAACCTGGGTCTCTTCTTCCTCGATCTTGTCGGGGATCAGGGTCCAGACTGCCATGCCAATGAAGGACAGACCCAGCACCCAGCGCAGCACCTGAGGGCTGATGGCAGATGTGATCCAGGCCCCGAGGGCGCCAGCCAGACCGTGGTTGATCAGCGTGGCTACCAGAATGCCCAGAATGATGGGCAGCGGCTTCTTGAAGCGGGCCGCGAGAATGAACGCCAGCAGCTGGGTCTTGTCGCCGATTTCGGCCAGGGCGACGACGCCGGTGGAGACGAGCAGGGATTCCATGAGTCGGGTTGAGTGTAGTGTCCGGGCCCGTCCCGCCCATGGATGAGATCGATCGGCGCCGCGTCCTTGACTCGGTCAGCCCAGCCCTTCATGCATGCCCTCGCACGGAGGAACGCTTTATTGATAAATATTGAGCACTTTGGGACTCATTGCGTTACTATTGAAGTTCATTTCAGGAAGGAAAGTCATGGCGACCAAGAAAGAACAGTCGAATTTGTACTTTAAATTTCTTAACCTGGTGGCGGCGAGCCGGGAGCTCCCGGGCCTGCCCGAAATCGACGCGGTTGAAGACCGCATCCTGGCCTTCTTGGCCCGGTCCTGGTACCTGAACCAGCGCATCACGGTGGTCGAAGCCATGCACGGCATGGCCGAAATTTCCCCCTCCACCGTGCAACGCCGGCTCAAGGCGCTTCGCACCAAGGGCATGCTCAAGGTCGAGAGCGACGAGGCAGACAACCGCTTCAAGTACGTGCAACCCACTGAGCTCTCGCTGAAGTACTTCGCCGCGCTGGGCCAGTGCATTCAGAAGGCCCAACCCCGCTAAACCGGCACATGGTTGTCGGGCGCGGGCTCAGTGCCAGCGAGGCCTTGGCCGGCGCCTTCGTGACGGCGCTGGCCTATGCTTTCGTTTTTGAGCTAAACGATTGGCTTTTCAGCCAGGTCAAGGTCACTGACAACATCAGTTGGATCTTCCTGCCGGCCGCCATTCGCATGGTGTCGGTGTTGCTCTTTGGCTGGGCCGGGGTTTTGGGGCTTTTCGCGGGGTCCTTGGTGATTCTCTTCAACCAGGTGGCGATCCAACCCGGCCATGTACTGGCGCTTGCCACGCTGTCGTCCGTGCCCTCCTTGCTGGCTGCACGCCTGGTTCAGAGGGCGTTGCAAATCGGGCATGACCTCGCTGGCATGACGGGGCGGCAACTGCTGGTGTTCGGCCTCGCCGGCGGTGTGACCAGCAGCCTGGTCCACACGCTTTACTTCGTGGGCCGGGAGGGCAGCCTGGCGCCTTTCCATGGCTTTGTTCCCATGTTTGTCGGCGACAGTATGGGCACCTTGCTCATGCTCTATGCGGGCGCAATCGGCCTGCGCCGGATCCGGCAAGCGCCGAGCGCCGACTGAGCAACGACCGAGCGCCAGCCTGGGGCTGGCCGGGCGCCGGCAGCGTGGCGCATCCTCAGCGCATGCTCAGCGCGCTGCGCAGCGTCTCCGGGCCGCTCAGTCCCGCGTGACCCGCACCAACTCTTCTCGGGATGTGAGCCCCTCCTGAACCAAGCGTTCGCCGTCGTCCCGCATCAGTCGCATGCCTCCTGCCAGGGCTGCCTCGCGAATGCTGGCTTCGGATGCCTGGCTGTGGATCAGTCCGCGCAAGCGGTCGTCGGCCACCATCAATTCGAAGATCCCGGTACGCCCCTGGTAGCCGCTCTGCCCGCAGGCCTCGCAGCCAGCGCCCGCACACTTCGGGCAGCGCTTGCGCACCAAACGCTGGGCGAGCACACCCAGCAGCGAGGAGCTCAGGAGAAAGGGCTCCACCCCCATGTCGGTCAGGCGGGTGACTGCGCTGGCCGCATCGTTGGTGTGCAAAGTGGCCAGCACCAGGTGGCCGGTGAGCGAGGCCTGGATGGCAATTTGCGCCGTCTCGTGGTCGCGGATTTCGCCGATCATGATCACGTCCGGGTCTTGGCGCAGGATGGCGCGCAGCGCCTTGGCGAAGTCGAGCTCGATGCGCGGGTTGACCTGGGTCTGGCCAATGCCGGGCAACTCGTACTCGATCGGGTCTTCCACCGTCATGATGTTGGTGGTCTGCGCGTCCAATCGTGACAGCGTCGCATACAGCGTGGTGGTCTTGCCTGAGCCGGTCGGCCCCGTGACCAGGATGATCCCGTGGGGCTGACCCATCAGCCGCTGAAAGCGCTCGAGCGTGTCGCCGGTCATGCCCACCGACTCCAAGCTGAGCTTGCTTTCGCTCTTATCCAAAAGCCGCAGCACTGCCCGCTCGCCATGGGCGCTGGGCAGGGTGGAGACGCGCACGTCCACCGCATGTGTGCCGATGCGCAGGCTGATGCGTCCGTCTTGCGGCAGGCGCTTCTCGGCGATGTCCAGGTCGGCCATGATCTTCAGCCGCGAAATCAGGGCCGCGTGCAGTGCGCGGTTGGGCTGGACCACTTCACGCAGCGTGCCGTCGACCCGGAAGCGCACCGAGGAGTGGCGCTCGTAGGGCTCGATGTGGATGTCGCTGGCGCCATCGCGCGCGGCTTGCGTCAGCAGCGCGTTGAGCATGCGGATGATGGGCGCGTCGTCACTGGTCTCCAGCAGGTCCAGCGTGGCGGGCAGCTCCTGCATGATGCGCGACAAGTCGGCATCGTTTTGCACCTCGCTCACCACCGAGGCCGCGCTGGATTCCCCCTGGGCATAGGCCGCGCTGATGCGCTGCGCCAGTGCGGCGGCGTCCAGCCTCTGCAGGTGGCTCACCCGGAACTTGCGCATCACCTCGCCCCAGGCGGCCCCGGGCGGTGCTCCTGCATGCCACAGTGTGGTGGTGTGGCCATCGTCCTCCAGCAGCAGTTGGCTGCCGCGGGCGAAGGCATAGGGCAGGGGGTAGCGGGCCATGGGGTGACGCTTCTTCGGTACGAAGGC
>NZ_JARXAB010000089.1 GCF_029866045.1 Ramlibacter sp.
AAGCGCTGGGCCGAGGTCAGCTTCGACGGGGGTGACGACTCAGCCAAGCGCCGCATCATGGCGGCAACCTATGTGCGGCTGCGTGCCGGCCTGGACAGTCTGGATGTCGACGCGATTGCGCTCAGGGACTGGCCGGAAATCCTCTATGGCGAGGCCTTCAAGGGAACCTGGTCCGCGCTGGGCGAGCTCTCCGAGCGCTCGGTGCCATTCGCCCCGGAAGGCGATGTGATGGGCGCAGTGACCGCCCTAGCGGTGCGCGCCTTCGACCCCACCGCGCTGCCCTTCCTCACCGACATCTCGGGCGTGGACCGCGATGAAAACCATCTGGTCACCTGGCACTACGGGGTCAGCCCCCGCCTGGCGGCTGGACCCCGGAGCATCGACGCCATCCTCAAGCAGGAGACATTTGCACCGCGGCCGGGACCGCTGACGCTGTTGCGCCTGTCGCTGGAGCCGGATGGCCGTTTGCGGGTCTTTGTGACAGAGGGGCAGATCGGCAGCCGGCCTGCCGCCGCCAACCGGACAGCGGCCCTGTTCGTTCCCCAGCAGACGCCGGCGCACGTGCTGATCCGGCGCTTCGTTGAAGAAGGCTTCGAGCACCATGTCACCGCGGTGCATGGCCATTGGGCGCAGGCCGCTGGCCAGCTGGCCTTCATGCTCGGCGCGGAGCTGGTGCGTGTCTGAGCCCTACGCACTTCTGGGCGCTGGCTGGCGCGAGCCCGGCGGGCGATGGCATGCACTGCCACCAGACGTCGCACGCATCGAGCGACGGGGCCCGAAAACCCACTGCATCGTCTTCGAGTGGCCGCAGGCCAACGCCGTCGAGCTGTGTCTGGCCGCCCCCGACAAGGCGCTTTTTTTGGGCGGGGGCGAGCGCTTCGAATGCCTGGACCTGCGGGGCTCGGTGGTGCGCCACTACCTGGAGAACGCGGGGCAAGGCAGCGGCACCTACCTGCCGGTGCCCTGGATCGCGAGCACGGCTGGTTTCTCGATGGGGCTGACCGGTCACGACGCAGCCAGTTTTCACCTGGCGGCGCCCTGGGAGCCCCATGTTCTGCGCATTCAGGTCGAGTCCAGCCGCATCGAGTTGCACCTGGACCTCGGCACGCTGGCCGAGCAGCACCGGGCCTGGACCCTGCGCGTCGGCCCGCCCGAGATGCCCGATGACGCCTTCTTCGGACTTTGGAAGGCAGGTGACTGGCGGATCGAGGACGCAGGGACTGTAGACGCCGATCGGGCGGGCTTTCGGGCGATGGGCTTGCCGCTGGACGTCAAGCTCATTGACGCGTATTGGGAGGAGGAGATCCACTCCTTCGAGTTCGACCGGACCAAGTACCCCGAAGGTTGGGACATGGTCAAGGCGATGGCGGCAGAGGGCACCCAGGTACATCTGTGGCTGTGTCCGTGGGTGGTGGTGGGTACACGGTCCCATGCCTCTGCCCTGGACTTGGGCTACGTCATCGTTGACCGGCAGGGGCAGCCCCTCGTGCGGCGGCCGGGGGCCAATCCAAATGTGCGGGCAGCGCTGATCGACTTCACCAATCCGTCTGCGCGGGACTGGTGGGTCCAGGGCTTGCGTTCGCTCGTGCAGCGCGGCATTGCAGGCTTCAAGGCCGATTTTGGGGAGCAGTTGCCCGACCACGCGGTGCTGCACAACGGGCTGTCGGGTCCGGGGGCGCACAACGCCTATGTCAAGGCGTATCTGGACGCCACCGCGGAAGCATTTGAGGGCCCGGTCCGACCCGTGATCAGCCGCTCAGCGCAGGCGGGCTGCCGCCAGCAGATCTGGTCTGGCGACCAGACCTCGGACTTCTGTCCAAAGAGTGGCCTGCCTGCGGCAATACGTGCAGCGCAAAGCGCGAGCCTGTCGGGGTTTCCCTTCATCGGCAGCGACATCGGCGGCTACTTCGGGACCCCGACCCCGCAGGTCTTCGCTCGCTGGGCACAGTTCAGCGCCTTCCAGCCACTGTTCATGCTGCACGGACTCGGTTGCAGGGAGCCCTGGCAGATGGATGCGGACTCACAGCGCATCTTCACCGCGTGCGCCAAGCTCCATCTCGAGCTCAAGCCCTACTTTCTGGCGCTCGCTGCCGAGGCGGTCGCCGGAGGGCTGCCCCCGGTGCGGATGATGCCCCTCGTCTTTCCCGAGATCGACTGGCGTGGGCTCAATGACTGGGACCAGCAGTTCATGCTTGGCGACGCCCTGCTCGTAGCGCCGGTGGCCTTCTACGCATCGACGCGTGCCGTGTTCCTGCCGCCGGGGCGCTGGTACGACGCTTTGTCGCGCCGCTGGATCGATGGCGGACAAACCGTGCTGCACGAAGTCCCGATGGATCAAGTACCGGTCTTCTTTCGCGAGGGCGCATCGATTCCGCTGCAGCCTGATCGGCGCAGCCCTGAGATCTGGATCGTGCACGGCCTCGACACCGCATCGGCAGACGCAAGCGCCCGCGCCGCTGTCATTGCAGATGGCAAACGGGTCGATGCGGGAGCGACGCGACATTGGGCCCTGTCAGAGCGCGGGAGCATCCACCACGCCTTGGGTGAACTGATCCCCTTGGAGGCGGCATGATGCTGCTGCGCTCACTCCGTGCCCCACTGAATCCTTCTGCCGTGCCGGTCTCTGACCGGGTACGGGTTTTTCTAACCTTGAGGAGAGACGAGCATGCTGAAACTGACCACTAGACTCTTGCGGACCGCGGCCTGCGCCCACGGCCTGTGGGGCGCTGCGGCGCAGGCCGATACGATCACCTTCTGGGTCAATGCACCCATGGTGCCCAATGCGCAGGCGCCGCTGTACGACGAGATTCGGGCCTTTGAGGCCCAGACCGGACACAAGGTCAACCTCCAAGCTATTCCCTTCCAAGAATTGGAGAAGCGCCTGTTCGTCGCGCTGGGTGGCGGCTCAGGACCAGATGTGATGGCGATCGACAACGCCTGGTTGGCCGCTTATGCCGACGCCGGCGTGCTGGCCGACCTGACCGATCGCACGCGATCGGTCGCCTCCCAATACCAGCCCGGGCCGCTGGCCTCGGGGCGCTTCCAGGGGCGCCTCTATGCGCTGCCCTGGTACACCAACAACGTCGCCCTGTTCGTCAACAACGACATGCTGAAGGCCGCCGGCTTCAGCGCGCCGCCGAAGAACTGGACAGAGTTCCGCGCCGTGGCTAAGGCGATGCGCGGACTGGGCGCCGACAAGTACGGACTGGCCATGGGTGCCGGTCGCTTTGGCGTGTTCCAGATGACGAGCTTCGTCTGGCAAAACGGCGGCGAGTTGGTCGACGACGCCGGACAGGTCCGCGTTGGCGAACCGGCGGTGGCCGAGACCTTCCAGCTCTTCACCGACATGTACCGCGTGGACAAGTCGATCCCCGATACCGTGCTGACCGCGCAATCCTGGGACGAGGTGTTCGCCCCCTTTCTTCAGAGCCGGGCGGGAATGCTGATTTCGGGCGATTGGACGATCGGCACGATCAAGCGGGTCTCCCCTAACCTGAACTACTCGATCGTTCCCCTGCCGGCAGGCAAGCGCGCGGCCACGGTCATCGGGGGCTTCAACCTGGCTGTCAACGCCAAGACCAAGAGCCCGGCCGCAGCCGACCTGGTGCTGTTTCTGACCGGCCCGCGCAGCGTCGAGGCGATGCGCAAGGCTGACCGACTGTCGGCGCACATGACAGCCACCACGGCCGAAGCGATTGCCAAGTTGCCCGAGACGCAGCGCCCCTTCATGTCACAGGCAGCGGCTGGACGGGCACGACCCAGCATCGCCATCTGGGCCGAGGTGCACTCTTCGATCCTTTCGCCCGCATGGGACGCCTCGGTGCGCGGCCTCGTGACCCCGCAAGCAGCCGTGCAGAAGGCGGCGAGCGAGATCGCGGCAAAAATGAAATGATCCAGTCACAGGTCCATCGATCGGTAGTGAGCGGTGGACCTGTCTGGATGTACTGAGTCGCAATGAGTTCGCCACTTTCCCCAGAACGCAAAGGCCGCATGCCCTGGTCCGCCGTCTTCGAGACAGGCCGGGGAGAGCGCCTCTACCCCTATCTGATGGTGCTGCCAGCCTTCATTCTGGTCATGGCGGTGGTGGTTTACCCGGTCATCAGCGGCATCGTCTCTGGCTTCCAGGACCTGACGCTGCGCACCCTGAGCCGTGGCCAGGTCACCTTCATCGGCACGCGCAACTTTGAGCGCGTGTGGGCAGACCCGGTGTTCTGGACTGCCCTGCGAAACACTGCCTGGTGGGTGGGGGCGAACGTCGTTGCGCAGATGCTCCTGGGCCTGATGCTCGCGCTAATGCTGAACCGACCTGTGCGCGCACGCTCCTGGCTGCGGGCCGGCATCCTGCTGCCCTGGGTCGTTCCCAGCGTGGTGGCTGTTCTGACGTGGCGTTGGATGTACGACCCAACGGTGGGCATCGTCAATGAGTTGCTGGTCCGGGTCGGCGTGCTCAAGGATTACTTCCCTTTCCTCGGAGACGTCGGAACCTCGTTGTGGGCTGTCACGGTGGAGAGCATCTGGAAGGGCACGCCCTTCGTGATGCTGCTGCTGCTTGCCGCGTTGCAGATGATCCCTCGCTCGGTCATGGAGGCGGCCGCGATGGACGGCGCCCATGGTTGGCGCCTGCTCTTCTTCGTCGTTCTGCCGCAGATCCGCTTGGCCTTCGCCATCGCGCTGATTCTGACATTGATCCTCACGGTGAACAATTTCAACGCCATCTGGTTGATGACAGCCGGCGGCCCTCTGAATTCCTCAGAGACTCTTTTCACGCTCGCCTACCGCTACGGTTTCGAGCGGATGAACCTGGGCATGGCCTCGGCGCTGGCCACGCTGCTGTTCGTCTTCCTGGTCGCGGTGACGACGGTGTATCTGTACCTGATCCGCATGCGCGAGGAGGCCTGAGCCCATGCAAGAAGAAATTGTCGGGGTCAGAAGGTGGAACCGGGTGCTGCTGCACATCGGGCTGTGGTGCGCCTTTGTCTGGGCGATCTTCCCGTTCTATTGGATGGTGGTGACTTCGCTGCGCCCGGAATCCGAACTGTTCGCTCGTCCGCCCGCCCTGTTTCCCAGGGAATTGACGCTGCAGCACTACACCGAACTGCTG
>NZ_JARXAB010000143.1 GCF_029866045.1 Ramlibacter sp.
CACGTCGGTCAGGTCGACCCGGTGCTTCTTGTCTTTGGGCTGCACCTTGTCTGGCAAGGTGCGCGCCAGCGCGAGGCATTCTTCTGTGAACGCATGCGGCACACCGTATTTGCGCACCGCGATTTCGATCTCCATGCCCGGGTCGTCAATTTCGCCGAGCACCTCTTTCACCCGCCCGACCGGCTGGCCATAGAGGCTGGGCGGCTCGGTCAATTCAACCACCACCACCTGGCCGGGTTTGGCCGTGCCGGTGAGGCCCTTGGGAATGAGCACGTCTTGGCCGTAGCGCTTGTCTTCAGGCGCCACCAGCCACACGCCGCTCTCGTGCAGCAGCCGGCCAATGATGGGGAGCGCCGGGCGCTCGATGATCTCGACCACGCGGCCCTCGGGGCGACCGCGCCGGTCTTGCCGCACCACGCGGGCCTTGACCTTGTCTTTGTGCAAGACAGCCCGCATCTCGTTGGGCGGCAGGTAAATGTCGGCCTCGCCGTCGTCACGGACAACGTAGCCGTGGCCGTCTCGGTGGCCCTGAATGACGCCTTCGACTTCATCCAGCAGACCTTGCGTCGAAGGCCCTGTGTTCTTGCTATACAATGCTTTTTTTCCTGAAATGCCCAGGTGGCGGAATTGGTAGACGCACTAGTTTCAGGTACTAGCGCTTAACGGCGTGGAGGTTCGAGTCCTCTCCTGGGCACCAATCATAAGGGTCAAGCCGGTCACACACCGGTCAGCAACCCCAGGAAATTTTCTCAAGCGCCTAACAAACACACAGCATACGCAAGGCAAGACCATCTCAAGCCCAGATGGCGGAATTGGTAGACGCACTAGTTTCAGGTACTAGCGCTTAACGGCGTGGAGGTTCGAGTCCTCTTCTGGGCACCAAGAGTTTGATGAAAAGCCGACCGAAGGGTCGGCTTTTTTGTGGCGTTATCGCGCTCGGGGCAGCGCTCGCCCGCAGGTCACGCTGAACCACACCGGGTTTCAAGCCAGCTGGCTGGGCCAATCAACACGGCCCCTCACACTGGGTCAGGTGGCCCTGTGCGCTCAAAGCTCTCCGGGAGCATCGCAGGTGCAATTGCCTCGATATCGGCGCCAGAGACGCCCTGTTCTTTGAAGACAGCGCGCCAGATCGAGACCTTCTCGCGCATCCGATCAATCTCAGTGCGAGCGCCCTCCTCGGAAAGTCCGAACACTCTGGACTGCGATAGCAGGTTGTAGAGGCTGGCCACGCGACCAAAGGCGCCCACTTGGAGGGCCAGGTCACGACGCTCTTTGGAGGTCGCTGGCACGGGCACGATGTCATAAGCTGGAGACAGCTGCCAGCGCCCGTCCACTTGCAGCAATGCGTGGTTGCGCGGGTGATCGTCGTTGTTAGTGACCATGGCATTGAAGACCATGCGGCGAAAGAGCTCCAGTCGGTCTTGATCTGGGCGAGAAGACCAGCGGCGCAGCTCATCTGCCAATAGCAGGTACGACCAGCGATCGCGCCCGAGGTACCCGTCCTCAGCGTCAAGGACGGTCAATCCAGAGACCAGCCCAAAACGAGCGTAGGCCTGGATGTCCGGGTTCCATTGCCGGTCGAAGCGCTCGAGCATCAAGGCCTCTCGACTGCCCACCTTTTCGATTCGGGTGCGGCATACATTCAGGCCCGCAAAACGCGCAAGCTCCAGCGTTGCGTACTCGATGCGCTGCATGTTGAGCTTGTCGTTTTTCTCTGGCAATTTAGCCAGCCAGATGCGATGGCTGTCTTCCACGGTGACCTTGGGCCGCGCGCCGCCCATGCTGGTGCCGGGTTCCAACTGCTCCAGGATTTCGTGCGGCAGCTTGCCGCTTTCCTCCAGCGCTTGTGCCGCATCGGTCAGCGCTTGCAATTGATGGGTGCGGTTGAAGGGGCGTGCCTTGGTTGGCGGATTGGAGAGCTTGCCAAAGCGCAGATTGCCAGCGCCGTCGTCGGGGCCATTGAGCAGGTAGTCGACCTCGGAAAGATCCGCTTCTGGCAGGCCCAGCTTGGCCTGGATGACCCGCCGGCCCCAGGCGTCAGGGCTCGCGTCACGCAGCGCGCCCGGAATGCCCTTGAGTTTGGTGAACGCCTGAGGCCGATCGCTCAAGGGGAGGTTGTACGGGTCCAGCGAGGGGGCATTCTGGCGCGCCAAGTAGGACCGGCCGTACTGGAAGACGCCCCGGTAGGCGGTGGCCCCCACTTCGCTCACGGTCAAAACCCCGCAAACCGTCCACTCGAAGGTGCCGGGCAACTGGATGAAGGCGTAGCAGGTCTGGTCTTGGGCGGGCATTGCGACCCCCTTCAGAAATCGTTGTCAGGGGAGGTGTTGCGCATGCGCACGGGCAGGCGAGCCAGTTCCAGCGTCTTGCCGTGCTCGTCTGTGTCCGGATTCGCCAGTGCCTTGGCCGTCGGCAGCAAGCCGAGCACCCACAGCACGCTCAGCACATTGCCCAGCGAAACGCCGTCGTCGCCTTTTTCCAGGCGGCGAATCGTTTTCTCGCCCAACCCGGCCTTGCGGGCAAGTTCGCCCTGGAGCATGCGGCGGCGCTTGCGCGCGGTGCGCACGTGCATGCCCAGTTCACGGGCTGTCTGCGTGACCTCGAAGGGAAGCGGAGTCAAAAAATCGGTCATATTGACACTCTTGGTGGATTTAAGCGGTCAAATAACGCCGTCGATGAGTGTATCAGCCTACCCCCAAATACCGGGAAAACAATCTTATTTGACCGGCTATTCCGATTAGGCGGTCAAATGATGCGCTGGCGGTCGCGATTGATCTCGGCCAGCACGTACGGGTTGCGAACCGAACCCGTCTCAACCAGATCGACGCTGCGGCCGAGAAGTTTTTCAACCTCTTCCTTGACCCGAAGAAACGGTGCAGATCGGCCGCCGCTTCGGGGGCGAACTCAATCAAAAAATCAGCATCGCTATCGGCACGAAAGTCGGTTGCCCGCGCGGCCGAGCCGAACACCTCCAGCCGGCGAACTTTGTAGCGTTCGCAGATCGACGCGAGCGCGGGTAGGTGCTGGGCAATCGCGGGATGAATGCCGAGCAATGTGTAGCGTGCCGGGGCCTGCAGGCGGTTCGAATGGCTCACTTCGGCAACGCCGATCGGGACTCCGTCGCGGACCATGAGCTCTAATGTGCGGGGCGCTTTCGCGCGGTGCGCACGTGCATGCCCAGGTCGCGGGTTGTCCGCGTGACCTCGGAGGAAACGGAGTCTAAAAGTTGGTCATATCAACCCTCTTGGCCTGGTTAGCGGTCGAAAATGACCGCTTTTTTGAATTGAAGTGTCTGGACAGGGCGGACGTATCTAGCTCACCGGGAGCTGTACAAAAAGTGAAGCCCGGTGTCCAAGAAGCCGGCGACAGCGCACCCACCCCGCATGACGACTTGACAGGCCTGCGTCTGGACGCGGGCGCTGAGCAGTAGCTCGCGGGCCGCCAGGGCCCCACCCTAGCCATAGCCGGCGCCTCATCTACTGAGCCACGGAAATACAATCAAGCTCAACCTCAGCGTTCGGGGCGAAGGGGCGAAGGGGCGAAGGGGCGACAAAAGTCCGCCACACACTTCCAAGCAGGCAACAACTCATGCGATTTTTATTTATTTGCGGTTGCGGTCATTCCGGCACCAGCCTGATGCTGGGAATTTTTGCCAATTCTTCAAATGTGGCGGTTACAAGAGATGAAACCTTTGCTTTGAGCAAGCTATCCGTTGAGAAATTCATGGATTCGGTCAAAAAGCAGGTGAGTGGCAAAACACTATTTGTCGAAAAAACTCCTCGCCATGTTCATTATTTAGAAAAAATATGCGCCAACACTGAAAGTGAAGCACTCATTTTGCTGCGAAACCCTCTTGACGTAGTGGCGTCGCTCAAGAAAAGAGGGTTCACTGTAGAACAATCGATCAGCAGGTATATCAATGACAACGTGGCCTGGCAACGTTACGCCAAGCACCCGAAGGTGAAGGTCATCAGGTATGAAGATTTGGTCGACAGTTCAAAAAATATATTGGCCGACCTTACCCAGCGTTATGGCGTTGACCTTGAGGCGGGTGATTTAAAGCGCCAGGAAGACAGCCGACTTTACTTCAAGGGCCAAGGCGCCACACGCATCGAAAAAACCGACGGCAAGGGCGAGGCTGCGCATCTGGCGCTGCGCAATTACCAGATAAGGCAAAAACTGCAAAACATGAATGGCGAGTGGAAGAACCGCCTCACCCAAGACGAAAGTCAGATGGTGATGGAGTGGTGTGCACCGGCCGTTCAAAAGTTTTACTCCGACCTGGACTTGGCTGCCGCCGCCTGAACATGCCGAACAGCCAGCCCACCCAGGCGATGAAAAGCAGCAAACCGCTCAAAGTGTCGGTTTGCATGCATGCCATGAACCGAACCTGGCAGGTCAAGCAGACGCTCCGGCACAACGTCATGGCCTGCGTCAACCATGAACTGATTTTGGTTGACTTCGGCTCGACAGACGGGCTAGATGAGTGGGTTCGCTCTGAATTTACAGAAGACATCCGGGCGAAGCGGCTGGTTTACTTTCGAACCCCCACCCCAACCAGGTTTCACGCATCTAAATCAAAAAACCTGGCTCATCACCTTGGGTCAGGCGATATTCTTTTGAATTGTGACGGAGACAACTTTGTTACCGAGGCTGATCTCGACCGCATTGTCAAGGTTTTTGCAAAAGAGCCCAACTCCATCGTTCAAAACTTCAGCGGTGATCTGACGGACGGAACCTACGGGCGAATTGCGCTGACAAGAAAAAACTTCAATCAAATGGGCGGCTACGACGAGGGCTTATTGCCAATTGCCGCCCAAGACTATGATTTATTATTAAGAGGCCTGCAAATAGGCTTGCGTACCGTGCGAATTTCGGCCGTCGATAAAAAACCTGTTTTAAACACAGTTTCCGACAAAGTGCCAGCGGGCTCAAAAATGGACTGGGGAGCCATCAACAATATCAATTCAAGTTATTGCATCAACCGTCAAAAAGTAATT
The DNA here is from genome assembly GCF_029866045.1 of Ramlibacter sp. Classification (GTDB taxonomy): domain Bacteria; phylum Pseudomonadota; class Gammaproteobacteria; order Burkholderiales; family Burkholderiaceae_C; genus Ramlibacter. The sequence goes on from NZ_JARXAB010000143.1 coordinate 5,001, forward strand.
GGGCCTGTGCGCGAAACCCAGTCCCCGGCCTGGCATGGATTTTTGAACCTTGACGCCAAAAAAGTGATAGTCGAGCAGCCTGCAGCACGGGCCGCCAAGGTGAGCGATTTCGCTAACTACCCCGCGAAGTACCCCAGCGATTTCATGGGTGTCTTCAACCGCCTGAGGGCGCACATGGGGGCAAACCACTCAACTCCGCCAAAAGATTTGTTGAACACCCTGCATCGCGCCTGGGGCAACACGTGCAATCTGAGCGTGGGCAATCTCGCACAAATCAGCGAGGCAGCGCTGCGCAGCGGCAACCCCGTCTTGTTCTGCGGCTCGGGGTTGGGCGCGCTAGCGCTGGCGGCCACCGGCGCCAAGCGCATCATTGCGCTCGAGCCCAACCGGATATGGCTCCGGGACATGGAGTTTTTGCGGCGTTTCCTGGGCCTGCAAACTCTGCAAATTGTTCTCGCGCCCGTCAAGACCGACCCAGGCAAAAGTTGGTACGACTTCCGCCTGCCCTCCAACTTCAAAGAAAAAATTTCAACGGTGGTGTACGACAGGGCCTCTGGCGCCAATGACGACACCGTGTCTGGCTTGGCCGCGGGACTTGGCCCCCTGCTGTCACCAGACTTCAAGATATTTATTGACAACGCAGAGCGAGACAGTGAGAAACAAGCCATCTCGCAATGGGCCCACGTGCTCGGGGACCTGAACGTCAAGATCTTCAAAGGAGACGGCGCGAAGAGGGTTGCGCTTGTTTCAAAGAGCCCGCCGTCTCAGAGCAGGCCCGCCTGATCCCCAACCACAAAACGCTTCACGACCGTACACCGTATGCCAGGCACAAAAAAGATTCAGTTCAAAAGCCTCAACCTAGGCAACACGAAAAAGCAGAGCTACTTGATTTCCGAGGAGCGAGATTTTCCTTCCATCGACAGCCCTGCACAGCGGCGCTACCTGCTGTGCTCAACGCCTCGCTCCGGCTCAAACCTTTTGTCGGATGCGCTCCATGCAACAGGGCAAGCCGGCGACCCACTGGAGTACCTGAACCCCAACCTCATGGCAGCCTGGCTGAGAGCGCACCCGTCCTTTGGCGACACCCTGGACCTTGCCCGCTACTTCCGCGACCTGGAAGCCAGACGTACATCCCCGAGCGGCATCTTTGGCATCAAGACGCACTACAGCCAGCTCGCCGGCGTCTGGGCCGGGTCTCAAGCAGATCAGCTGGAATTCTTGGGGCGCTTTCAAGCGGTCATCTTCGTCACTCGGCGCAATAAGGTTGCTCAGGCAGTGTCATTTCATAGGGCGAATCAAACCCAACTGTGGACATCTGAAGACAGACGATTCCTCGATGCTGGTGACCCACGCCTTTCTGTTCAGCCCCGCTTCGATGAGGCTGCAATTACCAAGACGCTGGCGGACGTTCTGGCTCAGGAGGCTTCATGGCGAGCGCTGTTCGCCAAGGCGAAATGCAAGCAGCTGGAGGTCGTCTATGAAGACGTCATTGCCAACAGGCCCGCGCAACTGAAAAGGCTCTTTGATTGGGTGGGCTTGCCTCCCCAAACCACGGCCCCCGAGCCAAGAATCATGCGGCAGTCGCAGGACAAAGACCCAATGGTTTCCCAGTTCTTGCGCTTGATAGGGCAGGAAGCTACTGATGCACAGCTCAAGCCACATCAGGTCGAAATTGCGAAAACGGTGGACGCACTAGAGCCAAGCACAACCACTTAACGGCGTCGAGGTTTGAGTTCTATTGTGGGCACAAAAGCAAAAAGCCATCGTGGCCATCACTTCGGGACATAGGAACGGGACGCCATGGCAGACAAAACAATCCCCAGGTCACGGGCAGGCGCATCCACATGGCGCTCATCAATCTGCCGCAAAACGCCTTCGACGGCCGCACGGTCTGCGCCAATCCACACCATCTGACGGAAGGTGTTCCAAAGGAGGTCGGCGGTCGAAGCGGCAGTGTCCTGAATCTGGGAAGCCTGTGCTGTTTCTCCCACCGAAGTCGGGAAAGGAAAAAGCACGCAGGCTCGCAGCACCTTGTCATAGATCAGGCGGCGAACAGCCATGTCAAAAGGAACGCTCTCCAGGGCCGGGGCGTTGAGCTGCTCGGCCAGCATGGCTGCGGCTTTGGGCATCACGATGTACGCGGAGGTCCCTGCAAAACCGCGAGCAGCCAGGTCCAGCACACGAACTTCGCCTGGGCGCAGTGATTGCCTCAGACGGAACAGGTTCAGCATGCCATTGGCATCGGGGAAGATCACGTCCGTGAAAATCAAGTCCCAATCATGGGCCTGCCCTGACTTCATAAAGCCGTCGATCAGGCTGACCGACGGCGACGCAAATACAACATCGTCCTCCAGGACCATGAAGGGAGCGCCTAACCGAGCCTGGCGCTCGATGACCGAACGATGGCTCAGGTAGCAGCCCTCTTCAGCCATTGAGAGACGCCGCCCTGACCCGACATGGCGCAAACGAGGGCCTGCATAAGCGGGGGCCGCGATTGCGGTCGCGGGAAATCGATGGAGAGCCCAACCCGGCCGCGCCGCTAGGCGGAACGAGGACTCAATGGCTTGTCGCCGCAGGGTCGCAGCCTCCAGGTTGATATAGAACGCGTCCATGCCCGCCCGCCCCTACACCGTCCCTGCCTTAAGTCGGTCCACGTAGCGCCCAACGACCGGCAAGGGTCCGACATGAAAAATTTCCTGGTCGATCACCGCATAGATCTGCCCCCGGCAGTCATCCACCCAGCGCTTGCAAAAAGAGTAGTCCTCGCCGAGGTACTGGCCGTCTACCACCAGGTGCTCAAAGAAGCCGTGATACGTCGGGTGCTTGTGCCACTGGCTGTAGGGGAAGTGGCAGCCGTAAGCTTTGGCGGCACCGGCAGCCACCATTTTTTTCAATGCAACTACGCTGATCAAAAGAAGACCCGTTCCGATACTTCCCACCTCGCAGATGCCGCCCTTCACATTCAGCTTTTGCTGGCCGGCCCGCAGGCGAACCGCGTAGGGCACCACCTCGGAGATGGCGGTCCGGAATGTTTTGGGCCCGGAGGGAATTTCCTCGTGCAAAGGAATAGTTCGGTAGGGGTAGGCGCAGCCAATCACCTCTTTGTCCGCATCGATCAGCTTGCGCACGGCCGACACCGGAAAGCCCATGTCTGTGTCCACGAACAGCAGGTGGGTGTAGCCCCCGTCCATCATGGCCTTGCTGGCCATCACGCTGCGCATCACGTGCAGCAGGGTTGATGGTTCGATGATCAACTCCCACTCGATACCAGACTTGCTCAGGTAGTCGGTGGTGGCCATGATCGACTTCATGTACTCAACCCGCACCGAGCCGTCGTAGGTGGGAGAGGCGATGAGGATTTTCATAGGCCACCCCGGTCGGCGTAACGGGACTTCACGGTAACCTGTCCGACATGCTCGATCGGGTGGGCCACGCTGGCGTAGATCTCGCCCTGGCATTGCTTCACCCAGCGGTGGCAAAAAGAGAAGTCTTCCGAGAGCTCCCGGTCCTCGAGTTCCACCTTGTTGAAAGGTGTGATGAAAGTTTTGAAGCGGTCTCCAAAGCCCAGCCGCTTGAAGCGCTTGGTGTCGGCGATCTCCGGCAACTTGCTCACCATCACATCGAGGCAACGGCGCGAAATCAGCAATACGCCGGCCCCGCACTGCTCCATCCGCACAAAGGGTTGACCGCCCACGCTCACCGGCGAGAAGGTGCCGATGAAGTCGCAGGCGCGGGCGTAGGCTGCAGTAAACGCCTGGTCATGCTGTCCATGCAGACGCCCCAGGTCGATGGCCCGCTTGGGCGACACCACACCCACCACGTCCTTGTCCTGCGCCAGCATGGCTTCGACCAAGGCCGGCTCGAATCCCATGTCGTCGTCCCAGAACAGAATGTGCGTGCAGTCGGGCTTGTTGAAATAGAAATTGGAGATCAGGTAGTTGCGAGCCACCACGATGTCCGCGTAATCGATATCCGAGAAAGAAAACTGCAACTCCCGCAAGCCCGGGTGGGAAAGGAGCTTGTACAAGGACCGTACATAGGCCCCAGCGTACTGGGAGCCGTAGCTCGGGGTGGCGATATTCACCTTGGCCGCGACCGCCTTCTTTGGCAGCGGGGCCAGGCTTCCCCTGATGGTCTGGGTCGCAGGCGGCGCGGTCATCTCTCACCTATTCAAATTGAAAATCGACTGCTCGACTATAGTCCGCGGGGACCCTGCACCTCATGAACTCCCACACTGCGCCCGCCGGATGGAACGCTCCCGCCCACGCCCTCTGGGGCCAGGGCGAGCGCAACTCCGCCATCCAGACACTGCTGGGGGACATCAACCGTCACGGGCCCAAAAAGCCTGCGCCGTTGGTGAAGCAACTTTCGTACTACGCCTTCCTCATGGGCAACCCCGCCGCGGCCGCGGGGTTTCTAGAGGCCACCTGCCCTTTTTATCCCGACGACTTCGAACTGCTGCTGAATCTGGCGGTGTGCCTTTCTCGCTCGGGCAAGCATGCCCAGGCCATTGGTCACCTGGAGAAACTGCGCACCATGAACCCAGAGTCTGTGGTGGTGTGGGACAGCCTGGCTTCCTGCTGCCATGCGGTGGGCCGCAACGCAGAGGCGGCCCAGGCCGGTACGCAGGCACTGGTGCTGAAAGACCGGCAGCCCCGGCCGCAGGCGCCCGCCTGGCAAGCCCCCGCCGACATTGCCGGCGTGCTGAAGCAGACCGAGCAAGGCCAACGCGTGGTGGCCTTCAGCCTGTGGGGCGCCAACCCGCGCTACCTGCTCGGCGCGCTAGACAACGCGGTGGCCATGCCGAAGGTCTACCCCGGTTGGCAGGCGGTGTTCTTCGTCGACGAAAGCGTGCCGGCAGACCTGCGCCGCGCGCTCACCGAACTGGGTGCCCAGGTACGCCTTCAGCCCGCCGGCCAAGGCCAGCGCCAGAAGCTCGCCTGGCGCTTTCTGGTGGCTAATGAGGCGGGCGTGGGGCGCTTTTTAGTGCGTGACGTTGACTCGGTGGTCAATGACCGCGAGCGCGCCGCGGTCGACGCCTGGCTGGCCTCGACTGCCCTCTTTCATGTGATGCGTGACTGGTGGACCCACACTGACCTGGTGCTGGCCGGCATGTGGGGCGGCGTGGCCGGGGTGTTGCCGCCTATCACTCCGCTGCTGGCCGCCTACAAGCCGGCCCACATGGAAACGCCCAACGTCGACCAATGGTTTTTGCGGGACATTCTCTGGCCCTGCCTGCGCCAGAGCGTGCTGGTGCACGACCGTCTGTTCACGCCGCCGGGTGCCACGCCCTGGCCACAGCCAGCGCCAGGCGGCAACCTGCATGTGGGGCAAGACGTGCATGCGGTGGCGCGGGTGCAGCAGGCGCAGCGGCTGGCGCCTTGGATCGCCAAACTACCCAGCCTGCAGCCAGGGAACGCGGGATGAACGAGCGGTCCGCCCTGCTGGCACTGCTCGCCATCGCCGTGGCAGCCACCGGCACACCGGCGGGGGCCCAGGTGCCGATCGGGGCTGCCACACTGCAGCCCCCCGCTGCACCCGCACCTGCGTCCTCAGCGTCCGCTCCGCCTTCCGCTGCGCCCCCGGCCCCGGCCGCCAGCACGCCCGACGCCAACCGCATCCAATTTGGCACCGGCTTCGTTATCGACCAGGGCTACATCCTCACCGCCTGGCATGTGCTGCAAGACCGCGGCCAATGGCAGGTGGGGCCCAATGCCGCCGGGCGGTGGGTGAACGCCACGCTGGTCAAGGTGGACCGCGCCAACGACCTGGCCCTGCTCAAGGCGCCGCTCGAGGCCCCTGCCCTGGCCCTGGCGCCGTCCAATGAGGTGCCCATTGGCCTTGAAATAAGCGTCATTGGCTTTCCCCAGCCGCGGTTTCAGGGCATGACGCGCAAGATCACCCAGGGCTATGTCAATGGCGTGCAGCGCGCCTCGCAGCAAGAGCTAGACACCGGCATGCTGCAAATCAGCGCCGAGGTGTCCATGGGCAATTCAGGCGGGCCGGTGTTCGCGCCCGACGGGGCGGTGGTGGGCATGGTGCAGCGCAAGCTTGACGTGCAGCGCATCGCGCAGCAAACCAACGACTGGATGGTCAATGTCAGTTACGCGCAGCGCTCGTCGACCCTGATCCGCTTTTTGCAAGACAGCCCGGCACGCGCCACCGTGCGGCCCTTGCAGCTGGCCACAGTGCTGCGGCCCTACCAACTGTTTGAAAAAGTCTCGCTCTCGGTGGTCTCGGTCAGCGCCCGCGGCCCTGCGCCCACCACAGGCCCAGGTGCAGGCCCAGGTGCAGGCCCGGTGGCCGGCACGCCGGCTCAGGGCGTGGGGGCCCTGCCCTCGGTGCCCACAAACTGAGACAAGCGCGACGCCGCATTGAGCACGCGGTAGCGGCTCATGGCTTGGTCGAGCTGGCTGTCGATCAATTCGCGCCCCGCCGCGTACAGCGACTCTTGCGCGGTCAGCAGGTCTAGCAGCGTGCCCCGGCGGTAGGCGTATTGCTCGCGCACCATCTTCAGAGACTCGGCCGCCAGCCGCGCGGTGTTGGCCCGGCTCTCCATCAGGCGCTCTTGCGACTCGGCTTCCAGCAGCACTTGGTCTAGCACCCGGGCCGACTCGCGGCGGGCGGACTCCAGTTCCTCACTGCTTTGCAGCAGCTTCTGGCTGGCCGCGTCAATGCGGGCACTGTCGGCGCCGCCGGCATAGAGCGACTGCTTGGCCACCAGCATCACGCTGCGGTCGGTTCCCGGGTTGGCTGGGCCCACCAGGTCACGCCGGGTGGCGCTCAGCTCGAGGTTGATGCTGGGGAGCGATCGTCCGCGCACTGCGGCCATTTCTGCTTCAACGGCGGCACGTCCGGCCAGCGCCTGGCGCACCTTCCAGGTGTCTTCCACGATCTGCGGTTGCTGCGAGGCAATGCCAGAGTCCAGCGGAATGTCGAACACCGGCGCGTCTGCGGGCAGGTCAGAGTCGGTGGAGAACAGCTCGCGGTACGCCGCGCGGGCCACTCCCAGGCGCTGCATGGCCGAGGCGGTGGTGGCGGTGGCGTCGGCCAGGCGCGACTGCGCCCGCACCACATCGCTTTGCGTCCCGCCCCCAATGTCGGAGCGCTGGCGCACCAGGTCAACGATGGAGGTGCGGGCCTCTTCGTTGCGGCGGGCCAGCTCGAGCTGGGTGCGCGCGCGCACCAGGTCGTGGTAGGCCTGCACCGCGCGCAGGGCCACCTCGTCGCGCACCTGCATCTGGCGGAAGAAGGCCTGCCGCTCCTTGGCCGACATTGCGTCAATGTTGCGTGGCGTGGCGCCAAAGTCATACAGCAGTTGGCGCACCGTCACTGAAAGGCCCGCGGTGCGGTAGTCCCGCTCGGGCGTGCCTAGAAGGCTGTTGGCCGAGCTGTACTTGTGCCCGTTGTCAAGCTGGCTAGAGACCTGCGGCAATCGCGCAGCCTGCGCCTCGCGAATGCCAAACTGTGCCGCGCCGCGGGCTGCTGACACCGCCAGCACCTCCGGGTGCGCCAGCACCGCCTTGGCCAGGCGCTCGCGAAAGGCCTGCAGCTGCTCGGGCTTCCAGGCCTGGGGCGTGCGGGTCACCAGGGGCGCCATGAAGCTGATTTGTGGCTCCCCCAGACGCATCACCAGCGAGTTCACCTCGGGTGGCAGGGCAGTCAGTAGCGCGCGCTCCTGCGCGGCGGCGCCGGCGCAGAGCAGCAGGGCCAGGGCGCCAGCCGCCACCGGGGACAAAAAGCCCAATCGCTGTGTGCTGTTCACTCAACGCTCCTTGAATGCGTTCTCACGCACCGCCACCAGCGGCTTGGCCAGGTAGTCCCAGATGGTGCGCTTGCCCGTCACGATGTCGATCTGCGCCTGCATGCCCGCCATCACCGGCAGCTGCTTGCCCCGCACCTCGAAGTTAGGCGCACGGGTCTCAATACGGGCGATGAAGAAGCTCTCGCCGCGCTCATTGGTCACCGCATCGGCACCCACCTGGGTCACGCGGCCTTCCATGGCGCCGAAGATTGAGTAGTCATACGCCGACAGCTTGATGCGGGCGGTCTGCCCTGTCTTGACGAAGCCAATGTCGCTGGGCAGCAACTGGGCCTCGAGCACCAGTTGATCGTCGGCTGGCACCACCTCCACCAGGGGCTCGCCTGGCTTGGCTACACCCCCCACGGTGGACACCAGCACCCGGTTGACGACGCCCGCTACCGGCGAGCGGACCTCGGCGCGAACCTTCTTGTCCGCCAGGGCGGGCATGGTTTCCTGAAGCGAGCGCAGTTCGCTCAGCGTCTTGTTGGCATCCACCCGGGCCTCTGCACGGAACTGACCCTGGGTGCTGTCCTTGCGCGCACGCGCTTCTTCGATGGCTGCCTGCAGACGCTGAATCGCAGCGCGCGCGGTGTCCTGCCGGCCCTGGGCGTCGGCCAGGGTTCTATCCAGGCGCACCAGCTCGAGCTTGGGCTCCAAGCCTTTTTCGACCAGCATGGCCATGATGACTCGCTCTTCCCGACTGAGTTCCATTGTCTTGGTGGCAGTCACCAAGGCAATGCGCATCTCGGCCAGCTCCTGCGACTTCTGGTCGATCTGCGCCTGAAGCATCTCCAGTTGCGAGCGCATCTGGTTGCTTCGGCTCAGGTAGGCCACCTGCTCTAGGTCAACAAACTCGCGCGCGTCCTTTTGCAGCGCGGGCGAGAAGGCCGGGGCACTCCCGGTGCTCTCGGCAGTCAGCCGGGCCAGGCGTGCGCCCAGCGAGGCCATTTGCTGGCGGCGTGACTGCAGGTCGCCGTCAAACTGCATTTCGTTGAGGGAGATAAGCAGGTCGCCCTGCTTCACCTCCTGCCCCGATCGAACATGAATGGCCGAGACCACCCCGCCCTCGTAGTTTTGCACCACCTGCAGCTTGGCCGAAGGAATCACCTTGCCCTGGCTGCGCGCCACGGTCTCCACCTCGGTGAAGTAGGCCCAGAGGACCAGGCTCAACATCACCCCGACAATCATCCACAGCATCCAAGACGACACCCGATTGACCTGCCCCAGGGTGCCGGTGCCTGCGACCGTGAGGCTGGTCTTGATGTCGCCGCCGTAAAGGCGCCGCAGCCAAGCGAGCGGGTTCATCATGCCGGACCTCCGGGGGCCGCCTGCTGCGGCTGCGCGGGCCGGGCGGCGGCTGCCGGATTGAGCACGATTTCCTTCGGGCCGTCGGCCACCACCTTGCCCTGGTCAATCACGATCACCCGGTCGACCATCTCGAGCAGATTGGCCTTGTGGGTAATGACCAGCAGGGTGCTGTCCTTGAGCTCCGTTTTCATGCGATCGATCAGCTGGCGCTCCGAGTTCGAGTCCATCGAACTGGTGGGCTCGTCCATGACGATGATGGAGGGCCGGCTCACCAACGCACGGGCGATGGCAATCGCCTGGCGCTGGCCGCCAGAGAGCCCCTCTCCGCGCTCGGCGAGGCGCATGTTGTAGCCGTCCGGGTGGGTGGCAATGAAGTCGTGCACCCCGGCCACCTGGGCAGCCCAAAGAATGTCCTGCGGGTCCGGCCGCAGCGCGCCCAGGGCGATGTTGTGGCGCACCGTGCCAGACACCATCCAGATGTCCTGAAGCACCGTGCCCAAGTGATTGCGCAGGTCGGCCTTGTCAAACTGCCGCAGGTCCAGCCCGTCGACCAGCACCGCACCTTCGGTGGGGGTGCGCAGGCCCTGCACCAGCTTGGACAGCGTCGTCTTGCCTGAGCCCACCCGGCCAATGATGCCCACCTTCTCGCCTGCGGCAATACGAAACGAGATGCCCTCCAGCCCACCGGCCTGCTGGCCCGGGTAACGAAAACTCACATTGCGCAGCTCGATCTCGCCGCGCACAGCGCCTTGATGGACGTAGCTCACCCCCGGTGGGTGCTCCCGCGGCTGCTCCATCAGCTCTTTGAGTGCCTTGTAGCTGGCCAGAGACTGGTTCATCCGTGTGAGCAATTGCGCAAGCTGGGCCAAGGGCGCAATGACCTTACCCGCGAGCATCGAGCAGGCGACGATGGCACCGGTGCCAATACTGCCGTCACGCGCCAGGTAAACGCCATAGGTCACCACCGCGATCGAGGTCGCTTGCGAGGCAAAGTTCGCCACGTTACCCGCGAGCTGCGACAGCAGGCGGGTTTGCAAGCCGATCTGGGCCTGGTGGGCAATCGCCTTTTGCCAGCGCTGGCGCATCTGGGCGCCGGCGCCCACCGCCTTCACCGTCTCGAGGCCAGTGAGGGTTTCGATGAGGATCGAGTGCTTGTTCTGTCCATCTTCAAAGCTGGTCTGCACCAGGCGACGCAGCTGGGGTTGCACCGCCAGACTGGCGAGGATGACGAGCGGGATCAGCGCCACCACCACCAGGACCAAGGGCCCCCCCACCAGAGCGATGACCACGACGAACACCAGCGCGAACGGAATGTCGATCAGCGTGGTCATGGTGGCCGAGGTCAAGAACTCGCGCAGGCTCTCGTACTCTTTCAAGATATTGGCCGTTGAGCCCACCGAGCCCTTGCGGGCGGCCAGGTCCATGTCGAGCACCTGCTCGAACAGGCTGTCGGCAATCATCGCGTCGGCTCGCGCCCCGGCCACGTCCAGAAAGTAGCCGCGCACGGTGCGGATGATGAAATCGCTGCCCAAGATCAGCGCAACGCCCACCAGCAGCGCCATCAGTGTGTCGGTGGCGTTGTTCGGCAGCACGCGGTCGTAGACGATCATCGAAAAAATCGACGTAGCCACCGCGAACACGTTGGTCAGCAAGGCGGCAATCGCCACCTTCCAGTAAATGCTGCGGGCTGACATCAGTGGCCCCCAGAACCAGTGGCCCATACGGCCACGCGGCAGGTGCTCCTCGGCCTTGGGCGGGCGCAGGGCCGGCATCACCCGCATCACCTGGCCGTCGCAGGCCTGGGCTAGCGCGTCCAGCGGCCAAGCCTGAAGCTCGGCCGAGCGGCCCGGCCAGAGCACCTGCGGCTCGTCGCCGTCGGGTGAAGGCAGCACGACCGCGCAGCCACCGCCCTTGAGGCGCAGCAGCACCGGCTCCACCGTCTCTGCCAGTGCCGCCGCATCGGCCTGCTCGGGCTCGAGCTGAAGTCCCCTGCCCTGCAAGGTGTCCAGCGTCAGATCCCAATCGAAGCCACCCTCCGGGTTGGCCATGCGCGCGCGCAGGGCCGACTCGGACACCGCCTGGTCTAGGTGCGCAAGTACCGCCAGCAAACAAGGCAGGTAGAAATCCGGCGCGTCCTCGGGCTCGACCTCGAGAGACGGGGCCGCCGCAGCGGTCTGCGGTGCGGCGGTTTGCGGTGCGAAACCGCGATCAAAAGCGTTCATGACACTCCAACTTCACCAGCCGCCCTCCCCTAGGGGAAAGCAGCTGGCTCAGTTTAGCCCAGCGGGTTGTGCTCGAACAGCGGAACCAGGTAAGCCAGTTCGCTGGCGATCGAGCCCTGGTTGCTGTTCGCCGCCGGGTCCAGAGCGGCGGCGACGCTGCCCTGGAGGTAAATGTCGGCTGCAGCGGTGGAGCCCACGTCGCGGCCATCGGCCACGTCCTGACCCGTCTCGCCGTTGACCAGAACCGCCGCCCTCACGTTGGCGGTGGTGCTCATCTCGACCTTCACCGTGCCGGTGAGGGCCACGGTGCTGTCGGTCAGTGCACCGTCGGTGCCGATGTCGGTGGCCGTCGACTTGAAGCCTGCGCCATTGGCGAAGGTGTAGGTGGCGACACCGTTAGGCGTGGAGTAAGCCAGGTCGTTGGCCGTCGCTGCGTTGGCGCCCTTCATGATCTGCGTGAAGTCCAGGTCGTCGCCGCCCTGGGAGTTGAGGTCCTTGACGATCACGTTGAGCTTGAGCGCACCGTTGTCCGCCGACAGGGCCGCAGCCTTGAAGGTGTCGGCACCTGCACCGCCCGTCATGTCTATACGCGAGCCCTCGGTGGTGGCTGCAATCAGCAGGTCATCACCCGAGCCGCCGTGCAGCAGAGTGGCACTGAGGGGCAGGGTCGTGCCTGCTCCAGTCTGGGCAATCAGAACGTCGTTGCCGGCGCCGCCGTACACCTGGTCAGAGCCGCCACCGGCGTCGATCAGGTCCGCGCCGCCAAAGCCGTACAGCTTGTTGTCGCCGCGGTTGCCGCCGATCACGTTGGCCAGTTGGTTACCGTTCACCGTGATGTTGGCGTTACCGAGCAAGAACAGGTCTTGCACCAGCACACTGGTCTCAGGCGTCTCGCCTTCCGAGTAGCCCATGTTCAGGGTCAGCTGGTTGGTCGCGTCGCTGGCGGTCAGCGCGTTGGCCAAGAACACCAAGCCGTCTGTATTGACCGTGTAGGTCAAGGGAGCCGTCAGCAGGTCCGGCGCGATGTAGATCACGTCACCCGCCTGGGCCTGGCCCACCACCGCATCGAGGGAAGCCTGGGCGTTGATGCTGCCGTCTTCGTTACGCAGGTTGTAGCCCTCAGCACCCACCACCCAGACCGTCAGCGGGCCTTGGGCGGTAGCGAACACCACCTTGGAGGTGCCCACGAAGGAGGCGGTTGCACCAGCCCAGGTGACCTGCAGGTGGCCTTCCAGGTCGGTGGTCACCACGCTTTCGACGCGCAGGGCCACGCTGGAGCGATCCATCGCCATCAGGCTGCGGTCGACCAGGTACACCACGTCGGTGGCGGCCTTGTCGCTGGCGGCGCTGGTGAGCGAGTCGTAGCCGTCGGAGCCGCTGCCGGTGCCGATCATGGCCACGTCCACCGAGCCACCGGCGACGTCGAAGCGCAGGCGCTCCACACCTTGCAAGCTGTCGACCGTGTTGCCGATCTTCACCTCCAGCATATTGCTGGCGGTCGGGGTGATCAGGTTCTCGATCTCGCCGAGCAGCTCGTCGCGGGTGTCCAGCGCGTCGCCCAGCACCTGTTGGCTGTACACCACCGTGTCAACGCGGGAGTTGTCGTCGCCGCGGTCGATGATGGTGTCTGCACCCAGGCCGCTGCCGATTTGCATGGAGGACTCGGAGCCGAAGGCCATCTCGCTTACCCGGACCGTCTGGCCTGCAGCGCCGTCGATGGACAGCACGCCAGCTTCGGTCACGGTCAAGCCCGTCTCGCCCACGTTGATGTTCTCGGCCTGTGCGTACACCGTATTGCGGGTGTTGTCCGCATTGGTGAAGGCGAAGACCGCCTGGCCGCCGTCGGCGCGGACATAGTCCGGCAACAGCGTCGAGTCCTTACCGAAGACCGTGACGTACCAGTCATTCGAGCTGCCGCCCTGATCCACGATCACCGTGTCGTCGCTGCCCGCGCCGCCGGTGAGGAATTCATCGCCGGTGCCGCGGTAAGTCAGGGTGTCGGTGCCAATGCCGCCCACCTTGCCGTCGTTGAACACACGCACCTCGATGCCGTAGTCGGCGCCGGTGGCGATGTCGCCGGTCAGCACCGTGGAGCCCATGGTGCCGACTGCACGGCCCTGGATGCCGCTGAAGGACAGCGAGGCCAGGTCGTTGCCCGCAGCGTCTTGCAGGACGTCGTCGGTGTTGTCGCCAGAGGGGTCGGTGTAGAACAGGCGGGCTGCCTTCACTTCACCGGCCAGTTGGTCCTTCAGCGTCAGGGTGGCGACGGAGCGGCCCGCGTCGAAGCTGATGCCCGTGACCGCCACGTTGTAGCCCAGGTCGCCGGCGGTGAGGTACATCCGGTTGCTGTCCACCAGAGCCTGCAGCGTCTCAGGCGTGACATCCATCGCCTCGGAGAAGCGAACCACCAGGGTCTTGCCGTCGGCCAGCAGCGCGATGCTGCTGCTGACAGGCGGCGCCAGGGTCGGTGCGGTCTGGTCCACATTGAAGGCGTAGGTGCCTTCGCTGGAGACGTTGCCCGCAGCGTCGGTCTGGCGCATGGCCACCTGGTGGGTGCCCGCGGTGAGACCGCTAAGCGTGAAGCTCTGCGCATCAGACGGCGAGACCTTGGTCCAGTTGCCGGTGCCCAGCTTGTACTCGACGCCCAGGCGGCTGCCTTCCAGTGTGGCGGCCGTCAGGTCGATGGTCACCGTGGACTGGTTGCTCAGGTTGTCACCGCGGGTGCCGGTGTCAGAGACGCTGGTCAGGGTGGCCGTCGGTGCAACCGGGTTTTGCAGGTCCACCGCGAAGGTGTAGCTGCCGGTGACAGACACGTTGCCTGCCGCGTCCGTCTGGTTGACGGTCACGGTGTGGTTGCCATGGGTCAGGCCGCTCAGGCTGATCGTCGCGCCAGTGAAGGCCGTGGGCGAGCCGCCGTCGAGCGTGTAGCTGCGGATGCTGCCGGCTTCCAGCGCGCCGATGTCCAGGGTGACAGCGGCCAGATTGGACAGATTGTCCAAGCTGCGGCCG
>NZ_JARXAB010000180.1 GCF_029866045.1 Ramlibacter sp.
CAGCAGTTCGGCCAGACGCGGCAGCCCGGCCTGCCCCTCGGGCAAGGCGGCGGCTGGCGGCGTGTGAAAGCTGAGTTTGGCGGGCGGCGCATCGCCGGCAAAGGCGCGCACCATGTCCAGCCGCGACACTTCCAGCGAGGCCAGGCGTTCACGCAGCGCCGCCTCCAGGGCGTTCTCCCAGCCTTGCTCGATGTGGATCTTGCTCCACAGGCCCTGAAGGTGGTCCAGGCCATGGCGCTGCAGCCAGGGGCGCAGCTTGCCGTCGGTCTGCACCTTCTCTTGCAAGGCCTTGAGGGCGTCCAGGCGGGCCGACAGGTCGGCCTGGCGCGAGGTCTGCTCGTTGAGGGACTGCTGTTTGCCGCGACGGCTTTCATCCAGCGCTGGCACCTGCTCTTGCAGCTCGTGCAAGCGAGCCTCGGCCGCCTGGGCGGCCTCTTGGGCAGCAGCAAGCTGCTGTTGGAGGAGGGTCAGGCGCTGCTCGTCGGGGGCGGCCAGGGCGCTGCGGTCTGCCACCAAGCGCTCGCGCCGCAGGGAGAGCTGGTTGGATTGCTCCTCGATGTTGCGCTGATCGGCGGCCAGCACCTGGATCTGCTGCTGCACCTGGGCCACACTGGCGCGCTGCTCGGTGGCACGGGCCTGGGCCTGACGCAGGGCCTCTTCGAGATCAGGTAACTGCTGCGCCTGGTCCTCCACCTGGGCCGCCAGCAGCATCGCCTGCTCCTCGGCGGCCAGGCCCTGCTCGGCCAGGGTCTCCACCTCGCCGGCGGCGTCATCCCGACGGGTAGCCCACTGCTCGGTCTGCTCCTTGAGCTGCTGCAAGCGCTGCTCGACGCGCTGCCGGCCCTCGACCACAAAACGGATCTCGGCCTCCAGGCGCCCCACCTCGGCACTGGCCTCGTAGAGCGCGCCCTGGGCCTGGTTGACCTGATCACCGGCAGCGTAGTGGGCCTGCCGAATGGTCTCGAGGTCGCTCTCGACCCGGCGCAGGTCGGCGATACGAGACTCGAGCTCGTTGACTGCCTTGTCGGCGTCCTGCTTGATGCGACCCTGGTCGACCTCAGCTTCGGCACGCCGCAGAAACCACAGCTGCTGCTGCTTGAGGGTGGCGTCACCCTGAAGCTGCTGGTATCGCGCGGCCACCTCGGCCTGCTTCTCGAGCTTGTCGAGGTTGGCGTTGAGCTCGCGCAGGATGTCTTCCACCCGGGTGAGGTTTTCGCGGGTGTCGGACAAGCGGTTCTCGGTCTCGCGGCGGCGCTCTTTGTACTTAGACACGCCCGCGGCCTCCTCCAGGAACAGACGAAGTTCCTCGGGCTTGGAGTCGATGATGCGCGAGATGGTGCCCTGACCAATGATGGCGTATGCCCGTGGGCCCAGGCCGGTGCCCAGAAACACGTCTTGCACATCGCGCCGGCGAACCGGCTGGTTGTTGATGTAGTAGCTGCTGGTGCCGTCGCGGGTCAGAACCCGCTTGACCGCGATTTCAACAAACTGCGCCCATTGGCCGCCGGCGCGGTGGTCAGCGTTGTCAAACACCAGTTCGACCGAGGACCGGGAGGCCGGCTTGCGGGTATTGGTGCCGTTGAAAATCACGTCTTGCATGGACTCGCCGCGCAACTCGGAGGCGCGCGACTCGCCCAGCACCCAGCGCACCGCGTCCATGATGTTGGACTTGCCGCAACCGTTGGGGCCGACCACGCCGACCAATTGGCCGGGCAGCATGAAATTGGTGGGATCGGCAAAAGACTTGAAGCCGGAAAGCTTGATCGATGTGAGTCGCACGGGAGGCCTGTGAAAACGGGCCGGAATGCCGGCCGCAGGAATGACTCGGAGTCTGGCGGAATGATACCGTGCGCACCCTCCCGAGCCGCCCACGCGTGGGTGCCGCCGGGCGGATGATCAGCACTTACGTACTACACCCGGATCGGCGCTCACAGGTGGGTGACGCAGGCCTTGAGAGAAGGGGCGCCGAGCCCCGACCCGTGCCGTCGATAATCCGGGGATGAATCCGCTTCTGCATAAGCTGCAGCCCTACCCCTTTGAGCGCCTGCGGCACCTGTTCGCCGGTGTCACACCCCCCCGCGACTTGCGGCCCATCAGCCTGGGGATCGGGGAGCCCAAGCACCCCACGCCTGCCTTCATCGAGAAGGCGCTGATGGAAAGCCTGGCGGGCCTGTCGGTGTACCCGGCCACCGCAGGCGAGCCCGCCCTCAAGCAGGCCTGCACCGGCTGGCTGGCGCGCCGTTATGGCTTGACGCTGGACCCGGCCACGCAAGTGCTTCCGGTCAACGGCTCGCGGGAGGCTTTGTTCGCCTTCGCCCAAACGGTGGTCGACCCCGCCCATGACGCGGTGGTGGCCTGCCCCAATCCGTTCTACCAAATCTACGAAGGCGCCGCCCTGCTCGCGGGTGCGACGCCTTTTTATGCGCCCAGTGATCCGGCGCGCAATTTCGCCATCGACTGGGACCAGGTGCCCGAGGACGTCTGGGCCCGCACACGCTTGCTGTTCGTCTGCTCGCCCGGCAACCCCACCGGCGCGGTCATGCCGCTGGAGGAATGGAAGCGTCTGTTCGATCTGTCGGACCGCTACGGCTTTGTCATCGCCTCCGACGAGTGCTACAGCGAGATCTACTTCCGGGACGAGCCCCCCTTGGGCGGCCTGCAGGCTGCAGCCCAGTTGGGACGAACCGACTTCCGCCGGCTGGTGGCCTTTACCAGCTTGTCCAAACGCAGCAACGTGCCCGGGCTGCGCTCAGGCTTCGTGGCCGGCGACGCGGCCATCCTCAAGCAGTTCCTGCTTTACCGCACCTACCACGGCGGCGCCATGAGCCCGGTGGTGCAAGCAGCCAGCGTGGCGGCCTGGAACGACGAGGCCCATGTGGTCGACAACCGCGCCATGTACCGCCAGAAGTTCGCCGAGGTAACCCCGGTACTGGCCGACGTGATGGACGTCGCTCTGCCCGACGCCAGCTTTTACCTTTGGGCGGGCGTGCAAGGCAGCGACGAGGACTTTGCCCGCGACTTGCTGGCTCAATACAATGTGACGGTTTTGCCTGGCAGCTACCTCGCGCGCGAGGTCGCCGGCCGTAACCCCGGCGCCGGGCGCGTGCGGATGGCTCTGGTGGCCGACACCGCCGAATGCCTAGAGGCTGCCCAGCGAATTGCGCGCTTCGTGCGCGAAAGGCGGTCGCCGCGTTGAGACAGCGCCAACGCCGGCATGACAACACCGGCCTGGCCCACTAGACACCCGCCCTTCCCGCTCCGCCACCGCTTTGCCGACTTGAGTTTCCCGACTTCAGTTTTCCGACTTCACTTCTCCAATTCAAACCTTTAACCGCCGAAGCACCATGAGCCAGCAACTCCAGCAAATCATCGACACCGCGTGGGACAACCGCGCCAACATTTCCCCCAAGTCCGCACCGAAGGAAGTCGCCGACGCGGTGGAGCATGTGCTGGCCTCCCTGGACAAAGGCCAGCTGCGCGTGGCCACCCGCGAGGGCGTGGGCCAGTGGACGGTGCACCAGTGGATCAAGAAGGCGGTGCTGCTGTCCTTCCGCCTGAAAGACAACGCCCTCATCGAAGCGGGCGACCTCGGCTTTTACGACAAGGTGCCCACCAAGTTCGCCGGCATGAGCGCCGATGAAATGGCCGCGACCGGCGTGCGGGTGGTGCCACCGGCTGTGGCGCGTCGCGGCAGCTTCATTGCCAAGGGCGCCATCCTGATGCCCTCGTACGTGAACATCGGCGCCTATGTCGATGAAGGCACCATGGTCGACACCTGGGCCACCGTCGGCTCCTGCGCCCAGGTCGGCAAAAACGTGCACCTGTCCGGCGGCGTGGGCCTCGGCGGCGTGCTCGAGCCCCTGCAAGCCAACCCGACCATCATTGAAGACAACTGCTTCATCGGCGCCCGCTCCGAAGTCGTCGAGGGCGTGATCGTCGAGGAAAACTCGGTCATCTCCATGGGCGTCTACATCGGCCAAAGCACCCCCATCTACGACCGCGCCACAGGCGAAGTCACCTACGGCCGCATCCCGGCCGGCTCGGTGGTGATCTCCGGCAGCCTGCCCAAGGACGGCGGCAAGTACAGCCTGTACGCAGCCATCATCGTCAAGCGCGTCGATGCCCAGACCCGGGCCAAGACCAGCCTGAACGATCTGCTGCGCGACTGAGACTGGCACCACTGGGCCAACACAGATTCGTACCGCATGACGCCCACCGTCTACCTCACTGAGCAGCTGATCGCCCGCCGATCGGTCACGCCCGACGACGCCGGTTGCCAGCAAGTGCTGCAGGTCCGACTGGCGCCACTGGGCTTCGCCTGCGAGACGATGGCCTATGGCCCGGCGGATTTCAGCGTGACCAATCTGTGGGCCAAGCGCGCGGGCAGCGGCCCACGCACCCTGGTCTTTGCCGGCCACACCGACGTGGTGCCCACCGGCCCGTTGGCGCAATGGGCCAGCAACCCCTTCACCCCCGAGCACCGGGACGGCAAGCTGTACGGACGCGGCGCCGCCGACATGAAGACCTCCATCGCCGCCTTCACGGTGGCCGCCGAGGAGTTCCTGGCGGCGCACCCGAGCCCGAAAATCTCGATTGCACTCCTCATCACCAGCGACGAGGAAGGCCCCAGCGTCGACGGCACGGTGAAGGTCTGCGAGGCACTCCAGGCCCGCGGCGAGCGGCTCGACTGGTGCATCGTCGGCGAGCCCACCTCGGTGGACCGCTTGGGCGACATGATCAAGAACGGCCGCCGAGGAAGCTTGTCGGGCAAGCTGAAGGTCAAAGGCATTCAGGGCCACATCGCCTACCCGCAGCTGGCGCGCAACCCGATTCACGACGCCATGCCGGCGCTGGCCGAACTGGCCGGCATCGAATGGGACCGCGGTAACGCGTTCTTCCCGCCCACCAGCTTCCAGGTGTCCAACATCCATGGTGGCACCGGCGCATCAAACATCATTCCGGGCGAGGTCGTCATCGACTTCAACTTCCGCTTTTCCACCGAGTGCACAGACGCCAGCCTGCGCCAGCGGGTCGAAGCGATCCTGGCGCAGCACGGGCTCGACTACGAGCTGACCTGGGCCCTGAGCGGCCAGCCCTTCATCACGCCGCCGGGCGAGTTGGTCGCTGCCATTCAGGGCGCCATCGAGGCAGAGACCGGTGTCAAGACCGAGCTGTCCACCACCGGCGGCACCAGCGACGGCCGCTTCATCTCGCGCATTTGCCCGCAGGTGATCGAGTTCGGCCCGGTCAACGCCACCATCCACAAGATCGACGAGCATGTGACGGTGGCCGATATCGAGCCGCTGAAAAACATCTACCGGCGTACGCTCGAAGGGCTCGAGGCCCTGGCCTGAAGCCTGTCCGCGTCGCACGGTACCGTCCATGAACATCCTGCAATTGATAGAGGCCGCTGCGCGCCGGCTCGAAGCCGCGGGCGTCGCCTTCGGCCACGGCACCGCCAATGCCTTTGACGAAGCGGCGTGGCTGGTGCTGTGGCGGCTGGGGCTGCCGCTGGACGATCTCGATGGCGTGGCGACGCGTGAGGTCACCGCGCCAGACCAGGCCGCGGTCAAAGCCTTGCTGGGCGAACGCATCGCCACCCGCAAGCCGGCTGCTTACCTCACGCAGGAAGCGTGGCTGCAGGGCGTGCCGTTCTATGTGGATGAACGCGCCATCGTCCCGCGCAGTTTCATCGCCGAACTGATCGCCGACGCGTCCATCGACCCCTGGCTGGGGGAAGAAACGCGCCAGGTCCTGGACCTGTGCACCGGCAACGGGAGCTTGGCCATCTTGGCGGCCATGGCCTGGCCCGAGGTGCGGGTGGATGGCGCCGACATCAGCGCAGACGCCCTGGCGGTGGCCCGGATCAATGTGGACAAGCACGGGCTGGCCTCGCGGGTTCGGCTGATGGAGTCCGATGGCCTGAGCGCAGTCCCTGGCCGCTACGACCTGATTCTGTGTAACCCGCCCTATGTCAACGCGGGCAGCATGGCGGCCTTGCCGGCCGAATACCGGGCCGAGCCCGCGCTGGCCCTGGCCGGCGGTGCCGACGGCATGGATTTCATCCGCCACCTGCTGCGGGAGTTGCCGGCCCACATGAACGACGATGCGGTCTTGGTGCTGGAGATCGGCAACGAGCGCGCATTCTTCGAAGCCGCCTTCCCGCAGCTGGAGGTGGTCTGGCTGGACACCTCGGCTGGCGAAGACCATGTGCTGCTCCTGACCCGAGAAGCACTGGCCGAGACCTTCACCTAGAATGGTAGCTACCAACGGTAGTTATCAAGGACGCCTCATGCAGACCGCCCGCCTCTTCGCCTCTGGCCGCAGCCAGGCCGTACGCCTGCCAAAGGAATTCCGCTTTGAAGGTGCCGAGGTGGCGATCAAGCGCTTTGGTAACGGCGTCCTGCTGCTGCCGGTCGACGACCCCTGGTCCCTGATGGAGCAGGCCCTCACCGAGTTCGAGCCCGGTCTGGACCTTCGGCGCGAACAACCCCCGGAGCAGGTGCGCGAGGACTGGGCCGCGCCAGCGGGAGATGGTGGGTGAAGTACCTGCTCGATACCGACATCTGCATCTACCTCATCAAGGTCAATCCTCCCCAGGTGCTGCAACGATTTCGGCAGCACGCGGTCGGGGACATCGGCGTGTCGGCGCTGACCGCCTCCGAGCTTGCCTTTGGCGTGGCCAAAAGTGGCTCTGAACGGAACCGCGCAGCCTTGCAAAAGTTCCTCGCGCCCCTGGAAATCGTGGCTTATGACGAAGCCTGCGCCTGGCACTACGCCAGCCTGCGCGCCCACCTGGCCAGACAGGGCACACCGATCGGCGCCATCGACCAGCTCATTGCCGCGCAAGCCCTTGCGCTGGACGTTCCCCTGGTGACCAGCAACGTGCGCGAATTCGCACGGGTCCCGGGCCTTCGAGTAGAAAACTGGGCAGAAAACGCGCCTGCATGATCACCCTTCGCGACGTCATCCTTCGCCGCGGCACCAAGGTGCTGCTGGACAAGGTCTCCCTCACCCTCAACCCCGGCGAAAAGGCAGGCCTGGTCGGCCGCAATGGCGCCGGCAAGTCCACCCTGTTCGCCCTCTTCGACGGCAGCCTGCACGAGGACGGCGGCGAGTTCAGCCGCCCAGCGCATTGGCAAATGGCCCAGGTGGCCCAGAACATGCCCGAGACCGACGAGCCGGCTACCGACTTCGTGCTGGCGGGTGACACCCGCCTCATGGCGGTGCAAGCGCGCTTAGATGAGGCAGAGGCCCGCCTGCACGAGTTCCCCGACGATGCCGATGCCGGCATGGCCGTGGGCCAGGCCCATGCCGACCTGCATGACGCCGGAGTCCATGACGCGGTGCCCCGCGCGCAGGCGCTTATCCTGGGCCTGGGCTTCACCACCGAGCAACTCCACCGGCCCGTCAACAGCTTCTCTGGCGGCTGGCGCATGCGCCTGCAACTGGCGCGTGCCCTGATGTGCCCGTCGGACCTGCTGCTGCTGGACGAGCCGACCAACCACCTGGACCTCGACGCCCTGGTTTGGCTCGAAGCCTGGCTGCAACGCTATGCCGGCACGCTGATCGTCATCAGCCACGACCGCGAATTTCTGGACGCGGTGACCACCGTCACCGTGCACATCGACGCCCAGCGCCTCACCCGCTACGGCGGCAACTACAGCGCGTTCGAGCTTCTGCGGGCCCAACAGCTCGAACTGCAGCAGTCGGCCTTTGCCAAGCAGCAGGACAAGATTGCCCACCTGCAAAAGTTCATCGACCGCTTCAAGGCCAAGGCGAGCAAGGCCAAGCAGGCCCAGAGCCGGGTCAAGGCGCTGGAGCGCCTGGAAAAAGTGGCACCGGTGCTGGCCGACGCCGACTTCAACTTCGAGTTCAAGGAGCCGGACAACCTGCCCAACCCGATGCTGGCCATCTCGGACGCCGCCTTCGGCTACCGGGCCGAAGACGGCACGGCCACCACCATCGTTCAAAAGGTAGACCGCTCGGTGCTGGCCGGCCAGCGCATTGGCATTTTGGGTGCCAACGGCCAGGGCAAATCGACCCTGGTCAAAACGATTGCCCACACCCTGCCCCTGCTGGCGGGCACGCTGACCGAGGGCAAGGGCCTGAACATCGGCTACTTTGCGCAGCAAGAGCTGGACGTTCTCAGCCCGCCCGACCACCCCCTGATGCACATGATTCGCCTGGCGCGCGACGTGGGCCCGCAGGCGCGCGAGCAGGAGCTGCGCAACTTTCTGGGCAGCTTCAACTTCAGCGGCGACATGGTGAGCCAGCCGGTGGGCACCATGAGCGGCGGCGAGAAGGCCCGTCTGGTGCTGGCCATGATCGTCTGGCAACGCCCCAACCTGCTGCTGCTGGACGAACCGACCAACCACCTGGACTTGGCCACCCGCGAAGCGTTGTCGATCGCGCTCAATGAGTTCGAGGGCACGGTCATGCTGGTGAGCCACGACCGGGCCCTGCTGCGCGCGGTCTGCGACGAGTTCTGGCTGGTCGGCCGCGGCGGCATCAAACCCTTCGACGGCGACCTGGACGATTACCAGAAGTACCTGCTGGAAGAATCGCGCCGCCTGCGCGAGGTGGCGCGGCAGCAGGCCGCCACGGCCACAGCCAAAACGACCACTCCAGCGGCCACTACAGCGGCAATCCCAGCGGAGTCCAGCCTCGCATCGCCACCGGCCACCGCCGAGCCTGCGCCGGCGCACCAGGTGACCTCCGCGGCCCAGGCGCCCCCCGCACCGCAAGCCTCCCCCGGCGGGTCTCGCCAACAAAGCGCACAAGCCCGCCAGGCCTTGGCTGCCACCTTGCGCCCGCTCAAGAAGGCGCAGGGTGAAGCCGAGCGCCGCATGACCGAATTGGAGACGGAAAAGGCCGGGCTGGAAGCCCAGCTTTCGCGCGGTCTCTCACCGGCAGAAATCGCCGAGGCCGGAAGGCGCCTGAAAGGGGTCGGCGAGGAGTTGGCCCAGTTGGAAGAACGCTGGCTGGAACTCTCCGGCGAGATCGAGGCCGCGCAGGCTGCTTGAAGTCGCTCGGGGAGCCAGAGGCGGGTGCTGTTATGCAGCGCATCACATGGCAACCAGTCCCCGGAAGCGGCGTAGCTAAGGCCTGAATTTGCCCGACCCCGCCTGAGGCACCCGGGCAGCCAGGGTTGATCCGTTTGTTCCAAGTCAAGTCAGGACCGATGCGCCGTGGCTAGATTGGGGCCATGCAGCTCCAATTTCTCGGTGCGACCGACACGGTCACTGGCTCCAAGTACCTGGTGACCCACGGCGGCCGGCGCCTGTTGGTCGATTGCGGCCTGTTCCAGGGCTACAAGCCGCTACGGCTGCGCAACTGGTCGCCCTTGCCAGTGCCAGCGTCCGACATCGACGCCGTCGTCCTCACCCACGCCCACCTGGACCACAGCGGCTACCTGCCGTTGCTGGCACGACAGGGCTTCAAGGGCCCGGTCTACTGCACGACGGCCACGGCGCAGTTGTGCGCCATCTTGCTGCCCGACTCTGGTCACCTGCAGGAGGAAGAGGCCGAGTTCGCCAACCGCCACGGCACGAGCAAGCACCAACCCGCCATGCCCCTGTACAGCCGTGAGGATGCGTTGCGCTGCCTGAGCCAATTGAAGCCGGTACCTAGCGAGAAGGACTTCGCGCCCCTGCCGGGCCTGAAGGCCCGCCTGTCCCACTCCGGTCACATGCCGGGCTCGAGCTTTGTACGGCTCGATGACGGAAAGCGGTCCCTGCTGTTCTCTGGCGACCTGGGGCGGCCCAACGACCTCGTCCTCAAACCGCCGGTCACCCCGGAGTCCGCCGACTATTTGGTGATCGAGTCAACCTACGGCGACCGCGAACATGTGGATGGCGATGTGCTGCGGGCCCTGGCCGACACCATCAACCGCACCACGGCCCGCACCGGCGTGGTGGTGATTCCGGCGTTCGCGGTTGGCAGGGCCCAGGCGCTGCTCTACGCCATTCACCTGCTCAAGGTGCGCGGGGCCATTCACCACCTGCCGGTCTATCTGAACAGCCCCATGGCCGCCGCTGCCACCGAGGTATTTTTGCGCCATCCGGAGCAGCTGCGCCTGACCTCTGACGAATGCGAGGCCGTGGTCAATGGCACCACCTTCGTCGAAACGCCCGACGACTCCCGCGCGCTCAACGCCCGCAAGGGCCCGATGATCATCGTGGCCGCCAGCGGCATGGCCACGGGTGGCCGGGTACTGCATCACCTGCAGGCCTTTGCGCCAGACAAGCGAAACACCATCGTGCTGGTGGGCTACCAAGCCGGCGGCACACGTGGCGCCGCCCTGGCGGCCGGCGCCACCAGCGTGCGCATCTTCGGCAAAGAGGTCCCGCTGCGGGCCGAGGTGGTGCAACTCGACTACTTCTCGGCGCACGCCGATGCGAGCGAGATCCTGGCCTGGCTCTCGGGCCTGGCCCAAGCACCGAGGCGCACCTTCATCACCCACGGTGAACCCGTTGCCGCCGACACGCTGCGCCAGCGGATCGAACGGGAGAAGGGATGGGCGTGCCACCTGCCCTACTACACAGAGACGGTGATGCTGGACTGAGGTACTGGCTCGCCCGGACAAATTTCACACAGTTGGCCTCGAAGAGGCCAACAAGACGCGGCGAATCAGCCCTCGGTCAGAACGGCCTGCGGGTGGGGCGAATACTCGCGCCCCACTCCAGGAGCCGCCCATGAATCCCGCATGCCAACGCAAGCCCCCGCCTTTTCTCTCCCTCGGACCCAGCTGCGCGGTACCGCATCCGGCAAGTTCGGGCAGGTCCTTGGTGCGCTCCGTCTCTGACCGAAAGGCCTTTGGCGCTGGCGACCAGCCGGACAGCGCCGCCCTCCCAACCTGGGGCTATGACTTCGACCCCGAGGTCGCCAGCCGCGCAATGGCGACCAAGGCCCGCCTCGGGAGTCAAAGCAGTGCCGCATCAGCGCCAGAACACTCGTCCAGTGCCGCGGCGCAGGGCTTTCACCCGGCCACCATGGCGGAAGACTTCTCCGGCCCATCGGCGCCTCTTCACGCCCGCACCGCCCAGTTGCCGCCTGCCTGCTGGGCAGATCTGGAACGGTTGATTGAAAGATTCCAGCACTTCAGCCGCAACCTCGCTCAGTCCGATGGCCAGCCACGTGCGGGAAGTTCCGGGGCGCTGGCTGCCTATGCCGGGCTGGGATGCGAGGTGCTGAGTGCCCGCCTTCAAGGCCCAGACCGTGAGCAGTTGGGACGACTGGCCGTCGACACTATCGTCGGGCACTTGGCCGTGATGGGCCACCGTCTCGGGGGCGCCGTCATGCCCGCCGCCATCTACTTCCGATTTCGCAAGGCCTGGCTCCAGGGCTTGCAGGCGATAGAGACCCTGCGATTAGCCCCCGAGGTCTCGAAGCGCATCAACCTCATGCCATTGGTTCACAGCCTCGGTGGCCAGGAGGCACCGATGGAGTTGTTGTTCAACCTCATGGACCTCAGCGCTGCCCAGCCCTCCCTCAGTGACGGCCTGCGACGGAGCGTTGTCAGCAGCTTGCTGGCAGCGCGCTATGCAGGAGGCGCCAGCGCGAGTGCCGACCAGGCCGTGCTGGAATGGCTGCTCTGCGACCTGGCCAGCCGCGCCTGCCCGAGCCTGCTGTTCACGGCCCTGCCCCACGAGCGCAGCTTCCAGGTACTCCAGGGAAGTCTGGACGCCTTCCTGCGCGTGGGTGCATCCCCTTTGGGCAGGCTGGGCCGCGTGGTGAGTCACCTGAAGGGAAAAAATCCCGACCAGTTTCAGGGTGCCATCGCACGCTGCCTCGCCGCCGCGATTGATAGCTGCGGCCATGCGCTGCCTCCTACCACTGCAGCGGCCGCACGGATGCACGCAGTTGCCTCGGCACTCCTGCAAGCCTGGGCAGAGCAACCGGAGCCTGCCCCCTATCTCATGATGGCTCAATTGATCACCTGTCTTGGCAATCGCGAAGCAATCAGCTGGCTGGGGGGAGCGGGTGGAGCGGATGTCCACTGGGATCAGGTCCACGCGGCAAGCCTGATCATGAATTGCATCGACGACCTGGAGACGAGTGAGCACCGGCAGGCAGCGCGCAGGGCGCTTGACCATCACTTGCGCAGTGCCGGGGGGATGCAAGTCCGCGACCAGCCGATGGCTGAAGGTGTGAGTGCGTCACCCCGTGTCGATGGCACGCCGTCGGCCAAGCGCAAAGGCCTTGGGGAATAAAGAGGGGAAATGAAAAAGGGAAATGACGTTTAGGTCATTTCCCTTTGCCGATCCGATGATTTTGCGGAACAGCCCCCTGAATTGCGGAAGGTTTGCTGCCCCTTCATGAGCAGCAAACCCGCATGAATATTGGTAGGACGTGCGGGATTCGAACCTGCGACCAACGGATTAAAAGTCCGCTGCTCTACCAACTGAGCTAACGTCCCCCAGAGGCAAGACAACTGACGCTGTCTTGCCTGTCCGGTCGGCCAATCAGCGACACCTTTCGAAGGGCACCACTCATCAGCGCAACCTCGGAGTATAGCGGAATTGATGGCCGTTTCTCCCCTTACCCGGGGCGCCACCATCACACCAGGCGCTCAGCGCGCCGTGTTCGCCAGGCGATCGAGCACCCATCCGGCCGCGCACTGACCGAAGGTGGCGGTCACGGTGACGACCGAGCCATAGCCGTGGCAATTAAGGCTGCCGTCGCCCTCCACCGCGCAAGACGGATCGGGCGGGGCCACCGCCTCGCGGCTGAAGACACAGGCGATGCCTATGGCCTTGCCCTCACGGGGAGCGCCGTGGGCCTTGCGCAAGCGATAGCGCAGCTGCGCCAACAGCGGGTCATGGGTGCTGCGCGACAAGTCGTCGATCTCCACCGCATGAGCCAGGCGCTTGCCCCCGGCGGCGCCCACGGTGACGAGCATGTTTTGGGTATGCAATGCCCAGGCGGCCATGGCCTCCTTGGCACGCATCGCGTCACAGGCGTCGATGACAACCTGCACGCCTGCAGGAAGAAGTTGGGGCCAGTTCTCCGGCTCGACAAATTCCTCGACGCCATGAACGACGCAGTGAGGATGGATCATTGCAATGCGATCACGCATAGCCTGCACCTTGGCCTGTCCCACGGTATCGGTGAGGGCGTGGATCTGGCGGTTGATGTTGGACTCGGCCACATGGTCGAGGTCAATGAGGGTGATCTCTCCAACCCCGCTTCGGGCCAGCGCCTCAGCCGCCCAGGAGCCGACCCCTCCGACGCCGACCACCGCCACATGAGCGGCGCGGATCGCGGCAGCGCCTCTGACGCCATACAGGCGATCCAGCCCGCCGAAGCGGCGCTGCAGGTCGGCCTGCTCGTCGGTGTTCACCGGCAGATGAGGACCCTGAAGGTCAGTTCAGGCGGGACAGTCGCTCACGCGCGGTGGGCGCTGCCTCGGACTGCGGGTAGTCGGCAAGCAGGCGTCTGAGCGTCTCGCGTGCCGCAGGCACGTCTTTGAGTTCGACCTGGCAAGCGGCGATTAAGAGCGTTGCCTCAGGAGCACGCGAATGCTCGGGTGCTGCCTGTATCAGCCCCCGGAAGGCGGTCAGCGCACCGTTGCAGTCGCGGGCGGTGTACAAGGCGTTGCCTTGCCAGAACAAAGCGCTGCCACGGTAGCCAGATTGTGGGTAGCGGCTTAGTAAATCTGCAAATCCCTTGCCGGCCCCCGCGATGTCGCCTCGACGCATAACGGCCATGGCGGCGTCGAAGGCGCGTTGCTCTGAAGGCTCAACCATGAACTCACGGCCATCCACCGTGACCTTGACGGGCTCGAAGCGGCGCAGGCGTTCATCCACGCCCTGGGCAATGTCCTTCTGCCGGCGCTGGAATTCGGAAATTTCACCCGCCACCCGAGACACCTCGCGCGCCAGCTGTTCATCTGTGCCGCGCAGCTTTGCAAGCTCGGCCCGCAAGCCTTCGATTTGCTGGAGGAGGTCGAGCAGGCTACGACTCAACCGGCTGCCCTCTTCGGCCAAGCGCTGGCCGGCAGCATTGACTTGTTGGTCAAGACTGCCGCGTAAGTTGACCAGCTGCTGCCGCTGGGATTCGATCAGCTGGCGCTGCGCCTCCATCTGTTGGCGCTGCTCCGCCATTTGCTGGCGCTGCGCCTCCATCTGTTGGCGCTGCTCCGTCAATTGCTGTTGCTGCGCCGCGACCCGCTCACGCAGGTCAAGGATGGCCTTCCGTGCCTCGTCGTCGGCAAAAATCGCATGCGCTGGCGCAGACAGCGCAAAGGCCATCACTGCGCCGAGGGCGGCACGCTGGACCCCCTTGGAGAGAATGGCCCAGGCTGCCATCAGCGGTAGACGATTTCAGCGCGGCGGTTTTCTACGAAGGCGGCCTCCGTAGCGGCGGTGTTGGCAGGCTTTTCTTTACCAAAGCTCACCGCCTCCATCTGGCTGTCGCTCGCGCCAGCAAGGCCGAGGGCCTTGCGCACCGCCTCGGCCCGCTTCTGGCCCAAGGCCAGGTTGTACTCTCGGCCACCGCGATCGTCGGTATGGCCTTCGATCGCAATACGCCGACCCGGGTTGGCCTTCAAGAAGCGGCCATGGGCTTCGATCAAGGTCAGGAAATCTGGCTTGATCACAAAGCTGTCGTAGTCGAACTGGATCAGTCGAGCCACTGAAACTGGGCCGGCAGCAGTGCTTGCAGAGGCGACGGGCGCCGCAGGCATGACCTGCGACTGGCTGGCATTGGGATTTGCATTGGCATTACCACTGGGATTTGCACCGGTGCCGGCACCAGCACCTGCGCCCGCACGGGGCGTTATGGGTGGCTGGGTGAGGGGTGTCAAAGGAGCTTGCGCACTGCGCTCGACCACAGGCGCAGCCGGGGGATCGAGCTTGACACCTGACGCGCAGCCTGCCATTGCCGCTATGGCAACGAGAGCCACCAGCCAATTCGTTCCTCGGTTCATTCAATCACTCCTTTTGTTATCTGTGCGTATGAGCCACCCCGCGGGGCCCACCCGAATGTTGCCTGTTTTAATCATAACTCTCGCCCATTGCGCGGCTGATCTGCATGGTGGCTCGGCTTAACGCGCGAACGGACCCCAGTCGGGCTCCCGCAGATCCCCACCCTGACCCGCCAGACGGGCCTTGATACGGCCGTCCAAGGTGGTTGTCATGAGCGCTTCCTGGTCACCCTGGCGAGTGGCGTAAACGATAAGTTTACCATTGGGCGCGAAGCTCGGGCTCTCATCGGCGGTGGTTTCGGTGATGGCCGTGGCGTTGCCGGAGGCCAAGTCCATCACCTGCAGCTTGAAGCCGCTCCCCACCCGGGATGTATAGGCCAGCGTCTTGCCATCGGGGCTGAGCGCCGGCGAGATGTTGTAGCTGCCGTTGAAAGTGACGCGTTCGGGCGTTCCACCGCTGGCGCTCACCCGGTAGACCTGGGGGGCGCCACCACGGTCACTCACGAAATAAATGCTGCGGCCGTCGGGAGAAAACACGGGCTCGGTATCGATGCCGGATGACTCGATCAGACGGCGCGGCTCACCGCCTTCGACGCTGATGAGGTACAACTGTGAACCGCCCTCCCGGGACAAAGTGACGGCCAAGCTGCGGCCGTCGGGAGCCCAGGCCGGAGCGCTGTTGGAACCGCGAAAGTTGGCCAGCAGACGCCGGCGGCCGCTGGCCACCTCGTGCACATAAACGACCGGTTTGCGGGACTCGAAGGAGACATAGGCCAACTGGTTCCCGTTGGCCGCCCAGGCCGGAGAGATGATGGGCTCAGGGCTGGCCAAGGCCGACTGCGCGTTTTCGCCGTCCGCGTCGGCCACCCAAAGGTTGAAGCGGTTGGTACCGCGGGTCACGTAGGCAATGCGGGTAGAGAACACGCCACGTTCGCCCGTGAGCTTTTCGTAGACGTAGTCGGCAATGCGGTGGGCCGCCAAACGCAGGTCACCTGCGGTCACCGCATAGCTTTGTCCGCTCAGGTCATCACCCTTGACCACATCCCAGAGGCGAAAACGGATGTCCCAGCGGCCGTCGGCCAGGCGTGTCACGCTGCCCGCAGTGAGGGCGTCGGCACCGCGCTGGCGCAGAGCTGCAAGGTCGGGCCGGGAAGACTCGTCGACCAGCAGACCAGGCACATCAATCCCACGCAGTTGGCCGCTGCGCTCCAGGTCGGCGCGGATGATGGCTGAAATTTTCTGTGGGGCACCCTCCTCGCCGCGAAAGGGCGCGACAACGATCGGCAACTGGGTGAGGCCGACGCCGCTGACCTCGACGCGGAACTGGGCCAGTGCGGGGGCTGAGAGGCCGGCACCAATAAGCGCCAAGGTCTGGCGGCGCCTTTTGAATAGCAATGTGTTCATTCGCATCTATCTCCTTCGGACTGCAGCAAAGTCACCCGAGCCTCGGCAAGCAGGTCAGGCCGGTTCAAGCCTACCGCAGCCAAGCGGGTCCCTTCGCTTCTGCGATTTTCTACCCGCAAGCGGTTGACTGACTCTCGATCGCGGGCTTGCTCCCTGTGCCAAAGATGAAAAACTTCGGACGCCAAGTAGCCATTCCTGCGCACCAAGCCCTGATTGTGCAGCCTCAAGACGAGGTCGGCATCCTCATGCCCCCATCCGGCAAAAGTCTCATCGAAACCGTTGACTGTAGCCAAGTCGGACCACCACAACCCGAAGTTGCAACTGCGGATCCCCTTCCAGGAAAAGCGCGCTTGCACGCGTCCGGGCAGGCCGGGCCAATGAAGCAAATGGCCCAACTTGTTGACCTGTCCCGACAGGCGCAGGCGCAGCCAGTCCCCGGCCGAAAGCGCCAGGGGATCGACCTCACCGGCCAACACCTGATCGGTGAACGCTGGGCTCAGCAACACACGGCTGCCATTGACGAACGCCCCGGGGCGGGCCAGTGCGCGATGGGCTCGCACGAAGCCGGGGCCTGGTATGCAGTCCCCATCGAGAAAAACGATGTAGTCGGCGCCGGCCTCATGCGCCACCCGGGCGCCCAGGTTCCGGGCTTTTGAGGCGGTGAAACCTGTATCGGGATGCCAAGCATGCCAAACCGGGCCCCTCGAGACTGGCAAGCCCGCCCTCAGCGCCTGCACGTGCTCCTCTCGGGAGCCGTCGTCGGCGACCACCAGCAAATCTTCGGCCGACAGTTGCGGGGCCAGGCTACGCAGCAGAGCCACAAGGGCATCGCTGCGGTTGTAGGTCAGGACAACAAAGCCAATGCGCATCAGCGAGGCAGATCCCTGGACATCGGCGGCTGCTGCATGAGCCACAGCTTGAGGTAGCGGTAGTAGGTGCCCTCAGCGTTGGAGACAGCCAGCATGAAGCCGCGCCGACCATCAAGAAAGCCGGCCTGGAGAAAATAAGTTCGGATGAAGGCCCAGCCGCCGCTGACCACCGCGCGAGAAAAACTCACCCGCTTCCCGCGCGCGGCCATGTCACGAGCTCCCGCGCTGGAATAGCGATTGAGCTTGTCCAGGACCGACTCCAGGTCGGGGAAGCTGAAGTGAATGAGAGGCGAACTGAGATCAGCCACGCTCCCCTGGACACGGACGGTGGCGTGGATTTCGGTCTCGCTATAGCGGGCCTGGCCCCGGCGCCCGAGGCGGATATTGAAGTCTGGCCACCAGCCACCGTGACGCATGAACTGTCCGCAGTAGGCCGACAGCCGGGGCACTCGAAATCCGGCAACATCCTCGCGCTCAATGGCGCGGCGGATTTCTGTCGCCAGTGCGGGGGGGATGCGCTCGTCGGCATCCAGAGAGAAGAACCAGTCGCCCGTGGCGCGGTCAATGGCGCGGTTCTTTTGCGGGCCGTCGCCTGCCCAGTCCATCTCGAACACGATCGCGCCTTCTGCGCGGGCCAAGTCGACGGTGGCGTCGGTGCTGCCGCAATCCACCACAACCACCTCATCGGCGAAGCGGGCCGAGCGAATGCAATCCGCAATGTGCTGGGCTTCGTTTTTTGTGATGATGGTGACGGACAAGCGCGGCATGGACAGACAGAACGGGCTGGGCTGCAGAACGAACGGTTTGAACATGCCGAGGCGGCATAATCAAGCGAACTGTCCGGGCTGTCTCCCGGCGGGCAATTATTGCATCCCCTCCATGGACTCCCGCACCCCTGTGATCGTGGCTGGCGGCGCCGGCTACATCGGCTCGCACATGGTGCGCATGCTGCGCGAGCAGGGCTATCGGCCGATCGTGGTGGACAACCTGTCGACCGGCCATGCGGACGCCGTACAGGGCGCCGAGTTGCACCAAGGCGATATCGGCGACGCCGCCTTCATGGCTGCCCTGCTGCGTGAAACCCGCCCCGCCTGCGTGATGCACTTCGCCGCTTCCAGTCTGGTCGGCGAGTCCATGCAGCATCCAGGCAAGTACTGGCGCAACAACCTGGTCCAGACCCTGTCCCTGCTCGACACGCTGGTCGCGGCACAAGTGCCTCGTTTCATCTTCTCCTCCACCGCTGCTGTCTACGGCAACCCGCAACAGGTTCCCATCCCTGAGGACCATCCCACCCAGCCGATCAACCCCTACGGCCATAGCAAGCTGGCGGTGGAACACCTGCTGCAAGACTATGAGGCGGCACATGGCTTGCGCCATATCGTTCTGCGTTACTTCAA
This sequence comes from Ramlibacter sp., assembly GCF_029866045.1. Taxonomy (GTDB): domain Bacteria; phylum Pseudomonadota; class Gammaproteobacteria; order Burkholderiales; family Burkholderiaceae_C; genus Ramlibacter. The sequence goes on from NZ_JARXAB010000180.1 coordinate 18,600, forward strand.
TGCCGCGGGCGCGCATCCGGAAGGTAGCCTCGGTGAGCGGCACGAACCCGAGACCCACCTGATCCCGCTGGTGCTGCAGGTGGCCTCAGGAAGGCGGGCGGAGATCGCCCGCTTCGGGTCCGGGCACCCGACCCCCGACGGGTCCTGCATCCGCGACTACATCCATGTGCAAGACCTGTGCGAAGCCCACCTGCTGGCGCTCCAGCGCCTAGAGGCCGGCGGCGCCAGCGGGACCTTCAATCTGGGCAATGGCCTGGGCCATTCAGTCAACGAGGTGATCGCCACCGCTCGCCAGGTCACCGGTCACCCGATCCCGGTGCGGGACGATCCCGCCCGCATGGGTGACCCGCCGGTGCTGGTGGCCGACTCAGCGCGCGCCAGGGCCGAGTTGGGCTGGTCCCCGCGGCTGCCCGACCTGAAAAGCATCGTGACGCATGCCTGGCAGTGGGAAAGACGGCAAGCAGGAGTATCCGGTTGATGGGGTTGAACCTGAAAACCGTGCGCTGGCTGCTGCCCTACTTCCGAGGGACACGCCGGTTCTGGGTGCTGGCCGCACTGGCCACCGTGGTCACCGCCGCGACCGAGCCTCTGGTCCCTGCCCTGCTCAAGCCGCTGCTGGACCAAGGGTTTGCAGGAGAAGGTATTGCGCTGTGGATGGTTCCAGCCGCCCTGCTGGGGCTGTTTGCGGTTCGCGGGACGGCGGGCTTCCTGGCCGACCTGGCCTTGGCGCGCATCACCCAGGACGGGCTGCTCGCCCTCAGGCGGGCGATGTTTGGCCGCATCCTGGACGCGCGCCTGGCCCTGTTCGGAAAGGAGAGCGCGACCTCCCTGTCGAACACAGTTGTCTTCGAGGTGCAGAACGGGGCGCAACTGCTGGTCAATTCCGTCATTGGCCTGCTCAAGGACGCCCTGGGGCTGCTGGCTTTGGTGGGCTACCTGGTCTACCTGAACTGGCAACTCACCTTGGTCGTGTTCATGGTGGTACCAGGCGTCGGCTGGATCATGCGCACTTTGTCCAAGCGCCTCTACCGCATCGCGCGCAGCACCCAGACCGCCACCAACGACCTGGCCTATGTGGTCGAGGAAAACGTGCTTGCAGCCCGGGTCGTGCGCCTGCATGGCGCCCAGGAGGGGCAAGCCGAGCGCTTTCGGGGGCTGAGCCTGGTCCTGCGCCGGCTTGCGCTCAAGGCCGCAGCGGCGTCGGCAGCGATCACGCCTCTGACGCACATGCTGGCGGCGCTGGCCTTGTCGATGGTCATCGCCATTGCGCTGTGGCAATCGCGCGCGGGCATCACCGTGGGCACGTTCGCCTCCTTCATTACCGCGGTGCTCATGCTGCTCGCCCCCATCAAACGCCTGTCTGAGGCCGCGACACCGATCGCCCGCGGGCTGGCCGCGGTCCAGCGTGGCATCGATCTGATCGAACTGACGCCGGCCGAGTCCGGCGGTGGACATGCCCCGCTTCAGTGCCAGGGCCGTGTCGACCTGCGCGGAGTCCGTGTGCGTTATCGAGAGGACCAGACCGTGGCACTGGATGGTCTGAATCTGTCGATCGCACCCGGCCAGGTGGTTGCACTGGTGGGGCCCTCTGGCTCAGGCAAGACGACGCTGGCGAACCTGCTGCCACGCTTCGTCGTCCCCGACGCCGGGAGCGTGGAGCTCGATGGCGTCGACGTGTCGCAGTGGGATCTCGCCACCCTGCGCCGCCAGTTCGCACTGGTGTCGCAGGATGTGGTGATGTTCAACGATACGCTGGCCCGCAACATTTCCATGTCAGAGGTGCCAGACCTGGTCCGTGTCAGGCACTGCCTCGACGCCGCGAACCTGGCTGATCTCGTCGATGGCCTGCCCCAGGGGCTCGACACCATCACCGGCCACAACGCCACCGAGCTTTCCGGCGGCCAGCGCCAACGCCTGGCCATCGCGCGCGCCCTGTACAAGGATGCGCCGATCCTGATCCTGGACGAAGCCACTTCGGCCCTGGATGCAGCCTCCGAGCGGCTGGTCCAGGAGGCCCTCAAGCGATTGATGACCGGCCGCACCACAGTGATCATCGCCCACCGCCTGTCCACCATCGAGCACGTGGACCATATCCTCGTGCTCGATCAGGGACGCGTCGTCGAGTCCGGGACGCACCCGCAACTGCTCGCCATGAACGGGCTGTACGCCAGCCTGCACGCGATACAAGCTGGCACTGCACGCCCCCCCGCCCTTGCGGTCGCTGGATGAACCGCGTCCTGATCATCGCAACCCGCCAGATCGGCGATGTCCTTCTCACCACGCCCCTGGTCCATGCAGCCAGAAAGCGCTGGCCGAAAGCCCGTATCGACGTCCTCGGTTTCGAGGGTCAATTGGCCATCCTGAAGGGCAACCCGGACATTGACCAATGCCTCGCTACCCCGGCCCGCCTCGGATGGGGCGGCGCCTGGCGCCTGTTGCGCCAGCTCTGGCGTCGCTACGACCTGGCCTTGGTGTCGCAGCCGGGTGACCGGGCGCACCTCCTGGGCTGGATCGCCGCCCCCTGCCGCAGCGGGCTCCTGCCCGAGTCCGGTGGCAGCAACTGGTGGAAGACCCGACTGCTCGATCACGCGGTGACGAGTGCAGGCGATCGGGGCGAAGTCCATGTGGTCACAGAAAAAGTCCGGCTCCTCGACCCCTGGCTGGTCAAGGGCGAGGCCTTCACGCAGGTGGTGCCGCCACCACCACGTCCCCTGCCCGCCGAATTGGCCGCCAGGCTGAGGCCCGCCCCCATCGTTGTCCATGTGCCCTCCATATGGCGATACAAGCAGTGGCCGGTCGAACATTTCTGCAAATTGGTCCAGGGACTGCTGTGCGAGGGCCATCAGGTCGTGCTGACTGGCTCGTCCAGTCCCCGCGACCAGCAATGCATCGGCGCCTTGCGAGCCAAGGTTGATTCGCCAGACTTGATCGATGCCAGCGGGCAGTTGGACTTTGGCCAATTGGTCACCCTGCTGTCGGATTGCGCCCTCTACATCGGACCCGATACCTCGATCACGCACCTGGCGGCCGCCTCAGGCGCGGCGGTGCTGACCGTGTTCGGGCCCACCAACCCGCAGCGCTGGGCACCCTGGCCAGAGGATGCAGGCAGGCCCATTCACATCGTCCGACATGCCGCCATGCAAACCCTGAACAACATCACCTTGCTTCAGGGCCCCCAAGAATGCGTCCCCTGCGGACGCGCAGGCTGCGAAGATCACCACCACAGTCCCAGCGCCTGCCTGGAGTCCATCACGCCCGACTTCGTCCTGGCACAGGCGATGGCTATCATGGCCAAGTCGAGCAGTAGACAAACCCGTTGATCGGGCGAGTCTCACCCGCAATCCAAAAGGAATTTGAATTGGAGTTGGTAAGCAAGCCGGATTTGGGCCCAGTGAACCGCGTCGTCGACGCGGTGTACGTGATGACGGTCAGATCGTTCGCAGACCGCATCGCCCACATGAAGTCGGAGTTGGGCCGACATGGGATTGACTTCGAGTTCATGCTCGAACACGACGCCGACCAAATGGCCCCAGAGGTCGTTGCGCGCACCTTCGCGTCAGGCAGCGATATCTCGCGTGGTGCGCAGTCCCTGGTCCTCAAGACCCTCGACACCTGGCGCCTGGCGCTGGCCCGTGGCCACCGGCGGATCCTCATTCTGGAGGACGATGCCCTGCTAGACCCCGATTTCAACGCGCGATTCGTTCAGGCCATGGAGGCCGCTGACAAGCTCGAGCCGGGATGGCTCATCTTCCTTGGCGGGCATGACACCAAGGTCCCGGATCGCTTCTTCCTGACGCAAGGACCGCTGGTCGAGTTGCCCATTGCCACCGCTGAGGGCTATGTGTGCGATGCCGAAGCCCTGCGCCGCCGCCTTGCATGGGTCGACGAACACAAGATCGACCTCGCCCTCGACCTGTTCATGCGCAAGCTCGATCCGATGCTCGGGACCCGGCAGTACTGGCTGACTCGGCCTCTCGTCGAGCAAGGCAGTGTCGTGGGACTCTTCGACAGTGCGCTCGACGGGCAGCGCAAAAAGCACAGCCGCAGCTTCAACATTTTGAGGAACAGGTGGAACAAATTCCAGCGACACAAACTGCGAGGGTTTCTCGTGCGGCTGCAGGCGCGCCTGGGTCGGATGCCCAAGTGACCCAGCGCTTCAACCCCCTCCTGGTGGCGCGGATTCTGGTGATCCTCGCACTTGTGACGCTCATGCGCTCACCGGCACTGGCCAATCTTTTTCTGGTCCTGCTGCTGGTCGTGGCCCTCGGGTCTGGCGCCATCCGGCAGCGGATCGCCCGCACCTGGCAGCAGCCGATGGTCAAGGGTTCGGCACTGCTTCTGCTGCTGCTGGCCGCAGGCATTTTGTACAGCGCCTCAGGATGGCGGGAGGGCCTGAACCAACTCTGGGCCTGGCGGACCTTGGGTTTCATGGCCATTGCAGCCGCATTGTTCGACGATGTGCACTGGAAGCGGATCGCCCTGCGGACCTTTGCTGGCGTCACTGCCCTGGGCGCTTTAGCCGTGGTGCTGATGTCGATCCAGCAGACCGTGGCCTCAGGCCAGCACTTCCCGGTGGCGGTCACCTTGTTCCGGAATTACGCTACCCAGGGCATGACCTTCACCGCCGCACTTGTGGCGTGCGGCGCGCTCTGGCGGGTTGAAAACGGCCGCTGGCGCAGATTGTGGGGGGCCAGCGCCCTGCTGCTGCTCGTGGCCACGACCGTGGTCACCGAGGGGCGCAGCGGCTACCTCGTCCTGCTGGCCGCCGCCGCCGCCTTCGTTCTGGGCAGCCTTCTGCAAATGGGCCTGTCGCTCACCCGGGCCCTGGCTGGCGCCTTGGCAATCGCAGGACTGGGGCTTGCCCTGGTCACGGCCTCCCCAGTGGCGCGCCAGCGGATCGACCTGGCCCTGACCGAAATTCGCAACTATGAGTCGCAGGTCAAGGAGGGCACCTCCATGGGCTTGCGCGTGTACTTCTGGCGCGATGCGGTGACCCTGATCTCCGAACGACCGGTTTTCGGTTGGGGGACAGGGAGCTACGCAAAGGTCCAGGGGCAACTGGTGGTGGGCCGCAGCGGTGCCTCGGCGATGCCGACGACCGATCCACACAACCAGTACCTCAAGATCGCTGCCGAGAACGGGCTGGTCGGTCTTGGGATCTTTCTTGTTTTCTTGGTCAGTCTGTTGCGCCAGCAGCCCAGTGGGAGTTACCGGCTCGCTGGCCTGGCGGTGCTTGCGGGCTGGTGCGCGACCAGCTTGGCAAGTTCACACTTTTCGACTTTCCAAGAAGGGCATTTGCTCGCGCTCTTCCTCGGCATCACGCTAGCGGCCGAGTCGGCAACACGGGGCAACACGGGGTGATGGGCGCGCGAGGGCAGCCCTCGGCCGTCACAACAATACGATGTCGTACTGCTCTGGCCCCAGCGTCCCGTCCGCCTGCAGCGAAATCGGCTTGCCGATGAAGTCCGACAGCCCCGCCAGGTGAGCGCTTTCCTCGTCGAGGAACAATTCCACCACCCGCGGCGCGGCGACCACCCGGTACTCCTTGGGGTTGAACTGGCGGGCTTCGCGCAGAATCTCGCGCAGGATGTCGTAGCAGACGCTGCGTGCGGTTTTGACCTGGCCTGACCCCTGGCAGGCCGGACAGGGCTCGCACAGCGCATGCGCCAGTGACTCACGGGTGCGCTTGCGGGTCATTTCGACCAGCCCCAGTTGGGAGAAGCCCCCCGCCATGGTCTTGACCCGATCCCGCGCAAGCTGCTTGCGCAACTCCGCCAGCACCGCCTCACGATGCTCGGGGCGCTGCATGTCGATGAAATCGACCACGATGATGCCGCCCAGATTACGCAGCCTGAGTTGTCGGGCGATGGCCTGCGCCGCTTCCAGATTGGTCTTGAAGACGGTCTCGTCAAAATTGCGCGCGCCGACGTAGCCACCGGTGTTGACGTCCACCGTGGTCAGCGCCTCGGTCTGGTCCACGATCATGTAACCGCCCGACTTCAGGTCAACCCGACGGCCCAAAGCACGGGCGACTTCCTCGTCAATCGAATAGAGGTCGAAGATCGGCCGCTCGCCCTTGTACAACTGCAGCTTCACCGCAGCCTGCGGCATGAACTCTTGGCCAAAGGCCTGCAAGCGCACGAACTGCTCGCGCGAGTCGATGCGGATCGTCTGCGTCTCCTCGGTCACCAGGTCGCGCAGCACACGCTGGAGCAGGTCCAGGTCTTGATGCAGCAAGCTGGTGGGTGGACGCAGGCCGGCCGCCTCACGGATGCGAGCCCAGGTCTTGCGCAGGTAGGCAATGTCCTCGGACATTTCTGCGTCGCTGGTCTCCTCGGCATTGGTACGCAAGATGAAGCCGCCGCCACCGCCATCCTCCGGTTTGCCCACCAGGGCCTGGACCCGGGCACGCAGCGCGTCGCGCTGGGCCGGCGGGATCTTCTGCGAGACGCCCACATGGTCGTCCTGCGGCAAATAGACCAGCAAGCGGCCAGCAATGCTGATTTGGGTGGACAGACGTGCGCCCTTGGTGCCGATCGGGTCCTTGATCACCTGGACCAGCAGGGACTGGCCCTCGAACACCTGCTTTTCGATGGGCACCGCGCCAACCACCTGCCGCCCAGCGTAGGCCTCGCCCTCGGCGGGGCGCTGCCAGACGTCGGCCACATGCAGGAAGGCGGCGCGCTCGAGGCCAATGTCGATGAAGGCCGACTGCATGCCTGGCAACACCCGGGCCACCTTGCCAAGGTAGACATTGCCGACGATGCCGCGCTCGAGTGTGCGCTCGACGTGCAGCTCCTGGACAGCGCCGGTTTCCACGACGGCCACCCGGGTCTCCTGCGGAGACCAGTTGATCAGGATGTCTTGCGCTGTGCCCATGCGATGTGTCCAGAAGGTCGGTGCCAGGCGATTGACCGGCGGGATCTGCGGCGACTGCTCAGGGCAGCAGGCCGACGCGCCGCAGCAGGACGGCGGTCTCGTGCATCGGCAAGCCCATGATGCCAGAGTAGCTGCCTTGAATACCGGTCACATGCATCGCCGCCTGGCCCTGGATGGCATAGGCGCCAGCCTTGCCACGCGGCTCGCCCGAGGCCACATAACGCGCGATCTGCGCCGGGCTCATTCGCTCGAAAGTCACACGGGATTCGCACACCGTGTCGATCCCGCGCCCCGCCGGCCCGGGGACAGCGAAGAAAGGGGCACGGACTCGGAACGGGGCGGGCAAGGCCTTTCCTGGGTGAGGCAGGGGCGATGCTGGCGTCCACAGGGCCACTGCGGTCAGCACCCGGTGGGTCGCCCCAGAAAGCGCACCGAGCATGCGGGCGGCGTCGCGGTCGTCAAGCGGCTTGCCGAAAATCTGCTGGCCGCGGGCCACCGTGGTGTCCGAGCACAGCACGGGTGCCAAGGGCAGGCTACGCCGCTCGAGCCGGGCGACAGCCGCCTCGAGCTTGAGACGGGTGACACGTTTGACATACCGTGCAGGTGCTTCGCCAGGCAAAACCGCCTCCAGGGCCTCGGCGTCTTCGTCGTCTGTGGGCAGCAGCAACTCATAGGCTACGCCGAGTTGCTCGAGCAGTTGGCGTCGGCGTGGGCTTTGGGAGGCCAGGTAAATGAAGCCGGGTGTCGCGCCCAGAGCGGCGGCGCTGGCTTGAACCGGGAGTGCGCTGCCACGGCGAACGCGGCCCAGGGGCGTGGATTTCGAAGGCATGCTCACTCGCGGTGATAAGGGTGGCCGGCGTTGATCGACCAGGCCCGGTACAACTGCTCCACCAGCAGCACCCGCACCATGGCATGGGGCAGCGTCAGGTCGGACAGGCGAATGCGTTCGTGGGCGGCTTGGCGAAACGCTGGCTGCAGCCCGTCGGGGCCGCCGATCACCAGCGCCACATCATCGCCACCGAGTTGCCACTCCCGCAGCTTGGCGGCCAGGGCCTGGGTGCTCAGGGTCGTACCCCGCTCGTCGAGAACTACCACCCGGGCGCCTCGGGGGATCTGGGACTCGATGCGCTCACGCTCGGCGGCGTAGAGCGTCTCCAGGGTCTTGGAGCTGCGCGGCTCGGTCTTCACCGCGCGCAGTTCCAGCTTCAATTCAGGCGGGAAGCGCTTGGCGTAGTCGTCCCAGGCCGTTTGCGCCCAGTCGGGGACGCGCTGGCCGACGGCCACCACGCAGAGCTTCATGCCGGTCAGCGGGCCTTCTTGGCGGCTGGGGAGGCCTTCTTGGCGGCAGGCACTGCCCGCTTAGCGGCCGGCGCAGCCTTCTTGGCAGCAGGTGACGCAGCCTTTTTGGCAGGTGCCGGCTTGCCGGCTGCAAGACGGCTGGCGGCGGACGTGCCACTCGGGGATGGGGTGGCGGGCTTGGTGGCCGCCTTGTTCAAGCCGGACTTCCCGGCCGGCTTGCCGGCCGACTTGCCAGCAGTACGAGCGGCGGATTTGGCCGCGGGCTTGGCCGATGATTTGCGTGCCGGCTTGCCATCTTTGGCCGCCTCATCGGCCGCCCGCTGGCCCTTGAGCGCGGCGCTGCTGCGACGCAGGGAAGGAAGGGCCGCCTGCTTCTTGCTGCCGGCGCTCTCAGCGCGCACCGGTGCAGGCGCCGCAGGCTTGGGCGCACCGAGCTTGAGACGTATGGGCTTGTCGCCCCAGATCTCCTCGAGCTGGTAGTAGCCGCGAATAGCCGGCTGCATGATGTGGGCGACCGCGGCGCCGCAGTCGACGATGATCCACTCGCCGTTGTCCTCACCCTCGATACGGGGCTTGCCAAAGCCCGCCTCGCGCACCGCGTCGCGGACGCTGGCAGCCAGGGCCTTGGTTTGGCGGTTGGAGGTGCCCGAGGCGATGATGACCCGCTCGAACAGGGGCGAGAGGTGTTCGGTGTTGAAAACCTGAATCTCCTGCGCCTTCACGTCTTCCAGGCCCTCCACGATGGCGCGCTGGAGGCGCTGGGTGTCTTTCTTGGCGGCGGTGGAATCAGTCATCAGGTCGGTGAGTAAAGGTGATGTTGCGCAATATAACGGGCGACGGTGGGATCGAGGAGCCCTTCGGGGCTCTGTCCCTGGGCCAGGGTCTGGCGGATGCCAGTGGCGCTGACCGCCAGGGGAGGCAGCGCCAGATCGACCCAACGACCGCCGGGAACGGGATAGGGAACCAACGGAACAGGTTGGTGGGGATAGGACGAGACGGCCTCCGACCCCTGCTTCGCCGACGCAAACGGCACTGCGTCCGGAAAGTTGGCAGCCTCCTCTGGGGCACGTCCAGCGACACAGATTGTAGCGAGGGCCGCGATTTCATCAGGCGCACGCCAGCGGTCAAAGGCCCGCGCCTGGTCGGCGCCGATCACCAGGAACAGCGCCGAACCGGGCTGCTCGGCCAGCAGTTCACGCAGAGTATCGACGGTGTAGCTCGGTCCCTCGCGGCGGACCTCCCTCTCGTCAACGACCGCTTGGGGCAGACCGGCAAAGGCAAGACGGGCCATGGCCACCCGGTGCTCAGGCGGGGTGAGACCCCGGGCCTTGTGCCAGGCCTGGCCAGTGGGCAGGATGTGAAGCGCGTCGAGCCCGAGTTGGTCAATCGCGAGAGCCGCCAGGGCCGCATGCGCCACGTGGGGCGGGTCGAAGGCCCCACCGAACAGGCCAATGCGCCGGGCCATGAGGCCTAGACCCAGTCCCGGGGGACCAGGTAGCGGGTGTAGAGCGCGTCCTCGGGGGTGCCGGGCTCGGGCCGCTGCTGGTAGGCCCAGCTCGCCAGCGGCGGCATGGACAGCAAGATGGACTCGGTGCGTCCACCCGACTGCAGGCCAAAGTGGGTGCCCCGGTCCCAGACCAGGTTGAACTCCACATAGCGGCCGCGCCGATACAGCTGGAAATTGCGCTCACGCTCGCCATAGGGCGTGGCCTGGCGGCGCCGGACGATGGGCAGGTAGGCGTCCAGCAAGGTGTTGCCCACCGCCTGCATCATCTCGAAGCTGCGCGCTTGGCCCAGCTCGGAGAAGTCGTCAAAGAACACCCCGCCCACGCCGCGCTGCTCGCTGCGGTGCTTGAGGCAGAAATACTCGTCGCACCAACGCTTGAAGCGCGGGTATTTGTCCTCGCCAAAGGGAGCCAGCGCGTCCTTGCAGGACTGGTGGAAATGCGCCACGTCCTCGTCAAAGCCGTAGTAGGGCGTGAGGTCCATGCCGCCGCCGAACCAGGCCACCGGCGCGCCGCTGGCCGGGGTGGCGGCAATCATGCGCACATTCATGTGTACCGTCGGCACATAGGGGTTGCGCGGGTGGAAAACCAGCGAGACGCCCATGGCCTCAAAGGGCATGCCCGCCAATTCGGGCCGGTGCTGGGTGGCCGAGGGCGGCAGCTGCGGCCCGCGTACATGCGAAAAACCGCAGCCGGCGCGCTCGAACACCGCGCCGCCTTCCATGATTTTGGTCAGACCTTCGCCCTGCAGGCGCTCACCCTCGGGCTTGGTCCAGGCGTCGGCGAGAAATTTGACCGAACCCTGCTCGGACTCAATGTCCTCCAATGCGTCGGTGATGCGCTGCTGAAGCCCGGTGAGGTAGCGTTGGACGTCGGCGACTGAATTCATGCGCTTGTTTTCCCTTGCGAAATCAACATTGACTGGCTGGCGCCCCAGAAAAAGTGCCTGAGCCCTGGAAGCCCTTGGACGCCTGGAGCGCCTGGCCTCTTCACCCCTTAACCCTTGACGGCCCGAAAGCCGATGTCGGTGCGCCACTGGGCGCCGTCAAACTGGATCCCCCGCACCACCGCATAGGCGCGCTGCTGCGCCGCTTTGACGGAGTCGGCCAGAGCAGTGACGCACAGCACCCGGCCGCCGCTGGTCAGCACCTGGTCGTCCTGCCACTGGGTGCCGGCGTGAAACACCATCGCGTCCTCACTGGCAGCGGGCAGGCCGCTCACCACGTCGCCCTTGCGCGGCGAAAGCGGGTAGCCGGCCGCCGCCATCACCACACCCAACGCTGTGCGGCGGTCCCATTGCAGCTCGACCTGATCCAGAGTGCCACCGGTGGCGGCCAGCATCACTTCGAACAGGTTGGACTTGAGCCGCATCAGGATGGGTTGGGTCTCCGGGTCTCCCATGCGGCAATTGAACTCCAGGGTTTTGACCGCGCCCTGGGCGTCGATCATCAAGCCCGCATAAAGAAACCCGGTGTAGGGGATACCGTCGCTTTCCATTCCGCGGATGGTGGGCAAGATGACCTCGCGCATGGCGCGGGCGTGCACGGCCGGCGTGACCACCAATGCTGGCGAATAGGCGCCCATGCCACCGGTGTTCGGGCCCTGATCGCCGTCCTGCAGCCGTTTGTGGTCTTGGCTGGTGGCCAGGGCGGTCACATCTTTTCCGTCGCACAGGACAATAAAGCTGGCTTCTTCGCCCTGCAAAAATTCCTCGATCACCACCCGGGCGCCGCCAGCGTTGTGGGTGACACCCAGCGTGTTGTCCAGCAACATGAAATCGATCGCCTCATGCGCTTCGGTAGCCGTCATCGCCACCACCACGCCTTTGCCAGCGGCCAGCCCATCGGCCTTGACCACGATGGGCGCGCCCATTCGGTCCACGTAGGCGTGAGCCAGGGTCGGGTCGGTGAAGGTCTCGTAAGCTGCCGTGGGAATGCCATGGCGCTTCATGAAGGCCTTGGAGAAAGCCTTGGAGCTTTCCAGCTGCGCGGCCGCCTGGGTGGGGCCGAAGATGCGCAGGCCGGCAGCGCGGAAGGCGTCCACCACCCCGGCCGCCAGCGGGGCCTCGGGGCCGACCACCGTCAGGCCCACCTTTTGGTCAAGCGCCCATTGGCGCAGCTGGGCGATGTCGGTAATCGGCAGATTGATCAGAGAAGGGTCAGTCGCCGTACCGCCATTGCCAGGCGCTACATAGACCGCCTGCACCTTGGGAGACTGGGCCAGCTTCCAGGCCAGCGCATGCTCGCGGCCGCCCGAGCCGATCACGAGAACCTTCATGCCGCCGCCCTCACTCGGAGATCTCGGCGTTGTGGAACACGTCTTGCACGTCGTCGAGGTCTTCGAGCATGTCCAGAAGCTTTTGCATGCGGGCGGCCTCGTCGCCGGACAATGGGATGGTGTTTTCCGGCCGCATGGTGATCTCTGCAACCTCAGGCTTGAGGCCGGCCGCGTCGAGCGCATTGCGCACCTGCTCGAATTCGGACGGACCGGCAATTACCTCGATAGCGCCATCCTCGTCGGTCACTACGTCCTCGGCGCCAGCTTCGAGCGCGACTTCCATCACCCGGTCCTCGGAGGTGCCAGGCGCCAAGATGATCTGGCCGACGTGGCGGAACTGGAAGGCCACCGACCCTTCGGTACCCATGTTCCCGCCGCACTTGCTGAAGGCATGCCGGACCTCGGCCACTGTGCGCACCTTGTTGTCCGTCATGGTGTCGACGATGATCGCCGCGCCACCGATGCCGTAGCCCTCGTAGCGGATTTCCTCGTAGTTCACGCCCTCGAGATTGCCGGTGGCCTTGTCGATGTTGCGCTTGACCGTGTCGGCCGGCATGTTGGCGGCCTTGGCCTTGTCCACCGCCAGACGCAGCCGCGGGTTGGCGTTCAGGTCGCCACCGCCCTGTCGGGCAGCGACCATGATTTCGCGGATGACCCGCGTCCAGACCTTGCCGCGCTTTTCATCCTGCCGGCCCTTGCGGTGTTGGATATTGGCCCATTTGCTGTGACCTGCCACGGGAGTGTTCCTTGTCGAGTCGGTGCGCCACGTCCTCGCCCCCGACCAGGGATGAGTGACGATGGTGCAAAGCACTGATTCTACTTTTCAGATCCCCCGCGTGCCCCCGCCCGCGCCACCGATCCCGCCCTCCCCTTGTCTTTGGCACACCTGCTTCCATTTGACTTGCCCTTTCTCTTAAAAAATGGTGTCAAGACCTGGCAGGACGGGTCACGGCCATGAAAAAAGCCGCCCGTGGGCGGCTCTTTCAATCAGCACAGGGGCGCACCTCAGGCGCCGCCCGTCCCGACCTCTTCTGGCTCCGCCTTGGACTTGCCTTCCCGCTTGGGCAGCGGTTGGATGTCCAGCAGAACTTCGTCTTTGTCATCGAGGTCCACCGTGAGGCGGCCTCCGTCGGTGAGACGGCCGAACAGCAGCTCGTCGGCCAACGCCTTGCGGATCGTGTCCTGAATCAGGCGCTGCATCGGACGCGCCCCCATGAGCGGATCGAAGCCCTTCTTGGCCAGGAACTTGCGCAGGTTGTCGGTGAAAGTGACGTCTACCTTTTTGTCCGACAGCTGCTGCTCGAGCACCAACAGGAACTTGTCGACCACCCGCAGAATGACCTGCTCGTCCAGCGGCTTGAAGCTCACCATGGCATCCAAGCGGTTACGGAACTCCGGTGTGAACAGGCGCTTGATGTCCGCCATTTCGTCACCGGCCGCGCGCGGGTTGGTAAAGCCGATGGCGGCCTTATTCATGGTATCGGCGCCCGCGTTGGTGGTCATGATGATGATCACATTGCGGAAGTCGGCCTTGCGCCCGTTGTTGTCGGTCAGCGTGCCGTGGTCCATCACCTGCAGCAGCACGTTAAAGATGTCCGGATGTGCCTTTTCGATCTCGTCGAGCAGCAGCACCGCGTGCGGCTTCTTGGTGACCGCCTCAGTGAGCAGGCCGCCTTGGTCAAAGCCAACATAGCCCGGGGGCGCGCCGATCAGGCGAGAGACCGCATGACGCTCCATGTACTCCGACATGTCGAAGCGAATGAGCTCGATGCCCATGATGTAGGCCAGCTGCTTGGCCGCCTCGGTCTTGCCGACACCGGTGGGGCCGGAGAACAGAAACGAGCCAATCGGCTTGTCGCCCTTGCCCAAGCCCGAGCGCGCCAGCTTGACTGCACCGGCCAGCACATCCAAGGCCTTGTCCTGGCCGAACACCACCGCTTTGAGGTCGCGCTCAATGGTCCGCAGCTTGCCACGGTCGTCATTGGACACATTGGCCGGCGGAATGCGGGCGATCTTGGCCACGATCTCTTCGACCTCATTGCGCGAAATCGTCTTCTTGCGCTTGCTCGGTGGCAGGATGCGCTGGGCAGCGCCCGCCTCGTCGATCACGTCGATGGCCTTGTCAGGCAGATGCCGGTCATTGATGTACTTCGCCGAGAGCTCAGCGGCCGCCTGTAGCGCCGCCAGCGCGTACTTGACGCTGTGATGCTCCTCAAAACGGCTCTTAAGACCCTTGAGGATGTCCACCGTTTGCTCGACCGTGGGCTCGACAACGTCCACCTTTTGGAAACGACGCGACAGGGCCGCGTCCTTCTCGAAGATGCCCCGGTACTCGGTGAAAGTGGTCGCGCCGATGCACTTGAGCTGGCCACTGGAGAGGGCTGGCTTGAGCAGGTTGGACGCGTCCAGGGTGCCGCCAGAGGCTGCTCCTGCGCCGATCAGGGTGTGGATCTCGTCGATGAACAGGATCGCGTTGGGTTTGTCCTTGAGCGACTTGAGCACGCCCTTGAGCCGCTGCTCAAAGTCGCCGCGGTACTTGGTGCCCGCCAACAGCGAGCCCATGTCCAGGGAATAGACCACGGAGTCCGCAAGGATCTCAGGGACGTCAGTCTGAACAATGCGCCAGGCCAGGCCCTCGGCGATGGCGGTCTTGCCTACGCCCGCCTCTCCCACCAGCAGCGGGTTATTTTTGCGGCGGCGGCACAGGATCTGGATGACACGCTCGACCTCGTACTCGCGGCCGATCAGCGGGTCAATCTTGCCTTCCTTGGCTGCCTGATTCAGGTTGAGCGTGAACTGCTCGAGCGGGGAGGCCTTCTCATTCTTCTCGCTGGCCTCGGCCTCCTGCTCACCACCAGGCGACTCGCTTCCCTTGGCGGGCTCGGGCGGGTCGCTCTTCTTGATGCCGTGGGCGATGTAGTTGACAACGTCCAAGCGGGTCACGCCCTGCTGGTGCAGGTAGTAAACCGCGTGCGAATCCTTCTCGCCGAAGATGGCGACGAGCACATTGGCGCCGGTCACTTCCTTCTTGCCGTTGCCGGTGGACTGCACATGCATGATCGCGCGCTGGATGACCCGCTGGAAACCCAGCGTGGGCTGGGTATCTACCTCATCGGTCCCGGCGACCTGAGGGGTGTTGTCCTTGATGAAGTTGGTCAGGGACTTGCGCAAGTCATCGATATTGGCCGCGCAGGCGCGCAGCACCTCTGCCGCGCTTGGGTTGTCCAGCAAGGCGAGCAGGAGATGCTCCACCGTGATGAACTCGTGACGCTGCTGCCTCGCCTCCACAAACGCCATGTGGAGGCTGACTTCCAATTCCTGGGCAATCATGAAAATTCCTTTGCCTTGCTACCTGGGGATGAGCGACTCGCGTTCAACCCCACTTTAATCTGGATCGGCTGCATATTCATTCAATCGACCGGTTCACTCACACATTGAAGGGGATGCCCTGCCTGCCTCGCCGCGTCCTGAACCTGATCCACCTTGGTTGCAGCGACATCGCGGGAATAAACCCCGCAAACGGCTTTACCGTCGAGGTGGATCTTGAGCATGATCTGGGTCGCGGTATCCCGGTCCTTGTTGAAGAACTCCTGGATCACCACCACCACGAACTCCATCGGTGTGTAGTCGTCATTGAGCATGACAACCTGGTACATCTGGGGGGGCTCGGTCTTCTGAGTCAGGCGCTCGAGCACCAGAGAGCCGCCTTCGTCGTCCCGCGGTCTCTCCGTGGGCGCAATGGGGGCAGGAACCGGTTTTTTGCTGGCCATGAAATTCATTCTATCGACCTCCGGGCCCTCTCCGCTCAGAGGCTTGGTCGGTTGGACGAACGGGCAAGCCTTTAGCGTGCCATCGGCCAGGCCGCGGTGATCGCGCTGGCGTCGCTGAGCACCGTCTTCAGCCTGAGGCTGTGGCGGCGCCGGGGGCATCGACTCAAGGCGGAAGGGCCAAGCCCAGCGCTCGCGTGGCCCCGCCACAAATAAAACTTTAGTACCCGAAAATCATTGACAAGGGCGGCGCGCCTCTACGACACTGCGCCGACTGTCACCCGCTGGCCACGGATCGCACCCAGCCAGCACCAACTGCCAAAGAGAGGGTCCCCAAATGGCGACTGGCACTGTCAAATGGTTTAACGACGCAAAGGGTTTTGGCTTCATCGAGCCCGACGGCGGGGGTACCGACATCTTTGCCCACTTCAGCGCCATCGCTATGGATGGCTTCAAGACTCTCAAGCAAGGGGCCCGGGTCAGCTTCGAAGTCATACAGGGGCCCAAGGGCCAGATGGCACAAAACATTGAGGCAGATCCTGCAGCGGTTCTGGCCACCGCCGAGCCATCGGCCCCCTCGGACAGCATGCCTCTTCATCCGCGCACGCCGCGCCCCGCGCGAGTTCGGGCTCCGCAGTTCCAGGCTGACCAACCACGGGCTACCTGATACCGGGCATTTGAGGCGCGCCCCCAAGGAACCAGCGCATCAAGCCCCGGCCAGGGTCAGCGGGCCTCTTTTTCAAGGGCGATAGCCGTCCAAGGGCGATGACCCGTCTTGCGGCAGGTCACCGGGACTTACATGTTCTCGATCATCACCCTGCCAAAGCCAGAACAGCTCACTTGCGTCGCACCGTCCATCAGGCGGGCAAAGTCGTAGGTGACCTTCTTGCTCAGTATGGACTTCTCCATGGAACTGATGATGAGGTCGGCCGCCTCCTTCCAGCCCATATGGCGCAACATCATTTCTGCGGACAGGATCTCGGAGCCGGGGTTCACATAGTCCTTGCCGGCGTACTTGGGCGCCGTGCCATGGGTGGCCTCGAACATGGCGACCGAGTCGCTCAGGTTCGCGCCTGGGGTAATGCCGGTGCCGCCGACTTGGGCCGCCAGAGCGTCGGAGATGTAGTCGCCGTTGAGGTTCAGGGTGGCGATCACGCTGTATTCCGCTGGGCGCAAGAGGATCTGCTGCAGAAATGCGTCGGCGACTGAATCCTTGACCACGATTTCCTTGCCGGTCTTCGGGCTCCTGAATTTGCACCAAGGCCCCCCGTCAATCAACTGCGCGCCGAATTCGCGCTGGGCCAGGTCGTAGGCCCAGTCACGGAAGCCCCCCTCGGTGAACTTCATGATGTTGCCCTTGTGGACGATGGTGACGCTGGGCTTGTCGTTGTCGATGGCGTACTGGATCGCCTTGCGAACCAGGCGGTCGGTACCCTCGCGAGAAACAGGCTTGATACCGATCCCCGAGGTGTCCGGGAACCTGATTGTCTTGACCCCCATTTCATCGACGAGGAACTTGATCAGCTTCTTGGCCTTGTCTGATTCGGCCTCGTACTCGATGCCCGCATAAATATCCTCGGAGTTCTCGCGAAATATCACCATGCGCGTCTTCTCCGGCTCCTTCAGGGGGGAGGGCACGCCCTTGAAGTACTGGATCGGACGTAGGCACACATACAGGTCCAGCTCCTGGCGCAGCGCCACGTTCAGGGAGCGGATATCGCCTCCGGCAGGCGCGGTCAGCGGGCCCTTGATAGAGACCACATAGTCGCGAACAGCGTGCAGCGTCTCCTCGGGCAGCCATGCATCGGGACCATAAAGAAGGGTCGCCTTTTCGCCAGCGAACACCTCCATCCAATGGATCTTGCGCATGCCGCGGTAGGCCTTGGCAACCGCGGCATCGACCACTTTCAGCATGACGGGGGTGATGTCCCGCCCCGTGCCATCGCCCTCGATGAAAGGAATGATGGGGTTGTCGGGCACGCTCAGCGACAGGTCGGCATTGACCGAGATTCTCTGGCCCTGGGCCGGTACTTTGATGTGCTGATACACGGGGAGGAAGCCTCGGGGCGAAGCTGGCGGGTGGGAGGGCGAAGCGGCGATGAGCCGACATTGCCGGAGACGAAGGCTCATTTTAGAGGCGCAAACTTTGGGACTGCCGATAAGGCAGCATCACCTCGAATTGATACTCCGATACTATTTTTTTTGAAGTGCGTTTACCGGGGAATTCATTTTCAGGAGCGTACCCTCGGGTTTTACTGTAAAGACCATGTCAACGGTTTCGGTAACATACGCGTTGGAGAGAGGCCTACCGGTTCGCCGGAAGGACTGAGTACCCAACTTCAATCCAACTGCTAAAGGAAACATCATGAAGAAGATCATCGCCGCCGTTCTGGCCACCGCTTTCGCCGCCTCCGCTTTCGCTCAAGCTGCCCCCGCCAAGGCCGCCTCCGGCGCCAAGCCCGCTGCTTCCGCCGCTTCTGCCAAGAAGTAATCGGTCGGCAACGTCGATAAAGAGCCCGCCTCACGGCGGGCTCTTTTTTTTGGTCCCTACGCTCTGGGCCCTCGTCGCAAGGGCGGCCTGCGCCGCAAGGCCTCGGCACCGCTCACCGATGGCTTGCGAAACAATTTCTCTGGCGGGGTCAACGGTCCCAGTCACAGGGCGTTGAAGGTGTAGCTGGTGGAAGCCACAACTGTTGGCCAGGCTAATCGCCAGCGCCCCCGAGCCACTTCAAGGACGACTCCCCATGATCAAACTCATCTCCGGCCTCCTGGCCACCCTGTTCGCCGCAGCCGCGTTCGCACAAGCCAATCCCACGCCAGCGCCGGCGGCTCCTGCAGCGGCCGCAACCCCTGCGGCGGCTGCCAAGCCTGAAGCCAAGGCCGAAGCAAAACCGGAAGTGAAGAAGGAAAAGAAGGAGAAAAAGGCCAAGAAGGCGAAGAAGGCCAAGAAAGCCGACGCCACCTGATCCTGCCATCTGTCCCCGCCACTGCCGGCCAGGCCACGCGCCCAGGCGGCTGTGACACGAAGGCCTGCGCACGCGCAGGCCTTTGTTCTTTTTGCAGTCCGTAGGGCCAATCGCACTGGCGAACTCACGCACTCGCCTTGAAGCCGAGGCCCAGGCGAGCCCCGGATTTTGCTGGCGCGAACAGGGCAGATTCAGGCCCGATCACATCGGAGACAATCCGCTCATGACCATCACCACCCGAACCCTAGCGTTGATGCTTGCCATCAGTCTGATGGTGTGGACGGCACCCGCCCGAGCCCAGCAGCCCCAGATGAATCTCCCGCGCATCACGCTCCAGGCCGGGATGTACCAGATCGACACCCAGGTAGCTCAGGCGCCCGAGCAGCGTAGCGTCGGCCTGATGTGGCGACGCGAGATGCCCATGCACGAGGGCATGCTCTTTGTCTTTGAGCAGCCGTCAACCCAATGCTTCTGGATGATGAACACTCTGATTCCACTCACTGCCGCCTTCATCGCCGATGACGGAACCATCGTCAATTTGGCCGACATGCAGCCACAGACTGTCAACTCCCACTGCTCGGAGCGACCGGTTCGCTTCGTTCTGGAGATGAATCAGGGCTGGTTCGCCAAGCGCGGGATCAAGGCAGGCGCTCGCCTTTCCGGCGCCCCGTTTGCCCGCTGAACAGTCACAGACCGCGCCATGACAAAGGGCCGCATCCGCGGCCCTTTGTGCATCTTGGCCTGCAAACGCAAGCCATGAGCGGTGGCGCTATCTCAGGCGAAGTTTTTCTGGGCGAAGTCCCAGTTGACCAGTTTGTCGAGGAAAGTCTCAACAAACTTGGGACGCAGATTGCGATAGTCAATGTAGTAGGCATGCTCCCAGACATCGACCGTGAGGAGGGCGGTGTCGGCGGTGGTCAGGGGGGTGCCAGCGGCGCCAGTATTCACGATGTCGACGCTGCCATCAGCCTTCTTGACCAGCCAGGTCCAGCCCGAGCCGAAGTTGCCGACGGCCGACTTCACGAAGGCCTCACGAAACGCGGCATAGCTGCCCCACTTGGCGTTGATGGCCGCGGCCAAAGAACCCGTCGGCTCGCCGCCACCAGCGGGCTTCATGCAGTTCCAGAAGAAGGTGTGGTTCCAGATCTGGGCCGCATTGTTGTAGACCCCGCCGGCGGACTTCTTCACGATTTCTTCGAGGGACATCGACTCAAATTCAGTGCCCTTTTGCAGGTTATTGAGGTTCACCACGTACGCGTTGTGGTGCTTGCCGTGGTGGAACTCGAGGGTTTCCTTCGAGTAGTGGGGGGCCAAAGCGTCGATCGCATAAGGCAGGGAAGGCAGGGTGTGCTCCATGGGGTTCCTCTTGGTGTATTGCTGGGTCTGGAAGATCGGAAAACAACGATGGATTTTAGGCACTAATCCATGACCGCTCTTTTGACGGTGAGATCGAGACGTCCGTCGGCCAGCAGCGCCTGAACGGGCTGGCCCGGTTGCGCCTGTGCAGCATGCGCCAGAAGAGTACCGTCGGGCAGCGTGAGAAGTGCGTAGCCGCGTTGGAGAACGTGCCTTGGGTCCACACCGGCCAGGCGCAGGCCTGCACGGTCCAGTCGGTTGGCCTGTTGCTCGATCTGGCCAGGTGCCGCCCGACGTAGCCGGTCCAGCCCGACGGCAAAACGTCGGTCATTGAGGGCGATTCGGGTCTGGGCTGCGTGGCGCAGGCGCTGGGCGTGGCGCTCGAGCTGCCGCAACTGGAGGCCGACGCGACCCGAGGGGCGCCCCAGCCGCGAGGCTGCAACGTCGAGCCGCTGGGCGAGCGAATCCAGCCGGCGCAAGGCAGAAGACGCCAGGCGCTCCTGCGCCAGCGCCAACCCGTCCAGCCAGTCCTGCTGCGGTCTGGCTACCAACTCCGCGGCGGCGGTAGGCGTCGGGGCACGAATGTCGGCGCAGAAATCGGCAATGGTGAAATCAGTCTCGTGGCCCACCCCGCAGATCAGGGGCACCGGCGAGGCAACGATGGCGCGTGCCAGTCGCTCGTCGTTGAAGGCCCACAGATCCTCCAGGGAGCCGCCGCCGCGGACGAGAAGAATGACGTCGATCACGCCCGTTTGCGCGAGCTCATAGAGCGCTGTCAGTGCGGCCAGCAACTCGCCTGGTGCCTGTGCGCCCTGCACCGCAGCGGGCGCGAGGACGACGGGTACATGGGGCACGCGCCGGCGCAGCGCGGTCGCCACGTCGTGCAGGGCAGCCGCCCCCCGCGAGGTGACCAGGCCGATGCCCCGCGGCATCACCGGCAAGGGCCGTTTGCGCCCTGCGTCGAACAGGCCCTCCTCCTCCAGCTTTGCCTTGAGCTGTAGGAACTGCTCGAACAAGGCGCCCTGTCCGGCGCGGGACAAGCTCTCGACGATCAGTTGCAAGTCGCCGCGGGCGTCATAGACATCCAGCCGACCCAAGGCCTCTACGCTATCGCCGTCGCGCGGGCGGAAATCCAGCAGACCTGCTGACCGCCGGAACATGGCGCAGCGAATCTGCCCGTGGGCATCCTTCAAGGTGAAGTAGCAATGCCCGCTCGCAGCCCGCGTAAAGCCGGAGAGCTCGCCCCGGACAGCCACGGGGTTGAAGCGGGCGTCGAGCGCATCGGCCACCGCACGGCACAAGGCGCCCACTGGCCAGACACGGCGCTCGACAGTACTCATGGACGCAGGGCTTGCGGCCTGCTGCGCCGCGGCAACCGTAGCCAGGTCATCACTGCCGCAGGATCAACAAATCGGGAAAAATTCATACCAGAGACCACATCAACTCGCTCTGATTAGTCCACAGGCAATAGTCGACCAAGAGCCGTCGGTCAGCCCCGACAGAACCCTGCGCAAACGACGGTTTTTCGTTGCAACACATTGATTTGAAACGCTTTTTTTCTGCTGAATTTGTGACCGATCTGTCACACTTCCCAAATGGCGCGGCTTGGCGGCACATGCACGCACAGTTCTGCACATATTTATCCACAGGAAATGTGAGCATTTCACCGACAACAGGTAGGTTGCGCACCGACACCGCGGGCGTGCTGTCCGATAATGCCTCGCGCCGCCCTTCACCGCTTCTCGCCCGCACGTCGGAGTCCCTATTGTTTTCCATCATACAAGCCGCCGGATGGCCCATCTGGCCCCTGATTGCCTGCTCCGTCGTGGCCCTGGCCCTGGTCATTGAGCGAATGATCAGCCTCCAGCGCGCGCGGGTGGTGCCACCCCAATTGCTCGAGGAGGCGCTGGCGGTGTCCAGCCGCGGGCTTCCCCCGCCCGATGTCGTGGAGCAACTGGCACAAAACTCGGCGCTTGGGGAGGTGCTGGCCAGCGGCCTTCGTGCTGCCGGCCAGCGGGGGGCCGATTCGCAGGATCTACAGGCGGCCATGGAGGGAGCAGGCCGGGAGGTCGCCCATCGACTTGAGCGCTATCTGAGCGCCCTGGCCACGATCGCGTCCGCCGCACCGCTGCTGGGCCTGCTGGGAACCGTGATCGGTTTGATCGAGATCTTCGGCTCCCAGGCACCGGGGAGCACGGGCAGCAACCCCGCACAGCTCGCCCAGGGCATCTCCATAGCGCTCTACAACACTGCATTCGGACTGATCGTCGCGATCCCCTCCCTTATCTTCTGGCGCCTCTTCCGAGCCCGTGTAGACGGCTACGTGCTGGTCATGGAGCTCGCCGCCGAGCGCTTCGCACGCCATTTGGCTCAGTTGCACAAGCGTTAAATAGCGCCATCATGCGATTCCATCCCCGCCGAACCGAGGAGCCGGAGATCAACCTGATCCCGTTCATCGACGTGCTGCTGGTCATCCTGATCTTCCTGATGCTCTCGACCACCTACAGCAAGTTCACCGAGATGCAGCTACGCCTCCCGACAGCAGATGCGAACGCGCCGCGGGACTATCCCAAGGAGGTCATCGTGGCGATCAGCGTCGATGGGCGTTACTCAATCAACCGCAGCCCGGTCGCTGGGCGGGGAGTGGAGGCTGTCCAGGCCGCTCTTGATGCTGCCGCAGCGGGACGGAAGGACAGCATGGTCATCATCAGCGCAGACGCGGCCTCACCGCATCAGGCCACCATCACCGTCCTCGAGGCGGCACGCCGAGGGGGCTTTAGCCAGATCACCTTCGCCGCGCAGCGTCCGGCCGGCGCCCGGCCCTGAGGCTCGTAGGCTCCCGCCGCCGGTGCTCACCACTGCCCGCCTGCATGCCTATCCCCGGTATCCCCGACCTGCCAACGATCTGGACCCAACGCGGCCTGCCTGCGCTCGCCCTCCTGCCTGTGGCCGCTCTGTATTCCGCGCTGGCGGCGCTGCACCGAGCGACCTATCGCTGGGGCTGGCGACAGGCCGAGCGCATTTCGGTCCCGGTCATCGTGGTGGGCAATGTGATCGCCGGTGGCGCTGGAAAGACGCCGGTGGTCTTGGCCCTGGTGCGGCACCTGCTTGAGCGGGGCATGCGACCCGGCGTCATCTCACGCGGCTATGGGCGAGCGAGTCACGGCCTGCGCGAGGTCAGCCCTGCCTCCAATCCCCAGGAGGTGGGCGACGAGCCACTGCTCATCGCCCAGCGCGCAGGTATTCCGGTGTTCGTCGGCGAGAAGAGAGCGCAGGCCGCACGCGCGCTGCTCGAAGCGCACCCCGAGGTCCAGGTCCTGATTTGCGACGACGGCCTGCAACACCTGGCACTGGCCCGAGACATTGAGATCTGCGTCTTCGACGAGCGAGGCGTCGGCAATGCCTGGCCGATTCCGGCAGGGCCGCTGCGTGAGCCCTGGCCCAGGCCCGTAGATTTCGTGCTTCACCCCGAGGGACTCACAGCAGCCAGGGGTAACCCAGACCCGGCCGGCCCGCCCCGGTCATTCGAGGTCAGGCGACGGCTTGCCACACACGCCGTCTCCGCTGACGGCAGCCAGGTGCCGCTCACGACCCTTGCAGGCCAATCACCGCTCGCGCTGGCTGGCATTGCGAGGCCCCAGGCCTTTTTTGACATGCTGCTCCGATCCGGCTGTCCGCCAGCGGCCACCCTCCCCTTGCCCGATCACCATGACTTCCGGCTCGGTGCAGACGTGCCCCCTGGCGGCTGCCTGATCTGCACCGAGAAGGATGCGGTCAAGCTGTGGCAAATCAGGCCCGACGCCTGGGCTGTGCCGCTGGAGCTCAGCATCGCCGAGGACTTCTGGGTTGCGCTCGATGAACGCCTGCGTCCAAAGCTATCATCGTCCGATGGATCCCAAACTGATTGATCTGCTGGTGTGCCCGGTTACTAAGGGCCCGCTGGACTTGGACCGTGCGAGACAGGAGCTCATCTCCCGCAGCGCCCGTCTGGCCTATCCGGTGCGCGATGGCATCCCCGTCCTGCTTGAGAACGAAGCCAGGGTGCTCACC
This sequence comes from Ramlibacter sp., assembly GCF_029866045.1. Classification (GTDB taxonomy): domain Bacteria; phylum Pseudomonadota; class Gammaproteobacteria; order Burkholderiales; family Burkholderiaceae_C; genus Ramlibacter. The sequence goes on from NZ_JARXAB010000180.1 coordinate 42,699, forward strand.
GACGAGGAACTCGAGCGCTTGCCGCCGCGGACACCGCTGGTGTGAGCATGGCGTCTCCCTTCACCGTCCTGATCCCGGCCCGACTGTCCTCCACCCGCCTGCCGGACAAGCCACTGGCCGACATTGCAGGCATGCCCATGGTGGTCCGGGTGGCACAGCGAGCTCGGCAATCGGCCGCCACGCGCGTCGTGGTGGCGACCGACAGCACCTCGATCCTAGCCGCCTGTGGCCAACACGGTGTCGAGGCGCTTCTGACCCGTCATGACCATCCGTCGGGCAGCGACCGCCTGGCCGAGGCCTGTGAGCTGCTCGGACTTACCGACGAAGACCAGGTGGTCAACGTCCAGGGGGACGAACCGCTGATTGACCCGCGGCTCGTCGACGCGGTGGCCGGGCTGCTGGATCTGCATCCCGACGCAGCAATGAGCACGGCGGCACACCCAATCCGGGAAGTGTCTGAGTTTCGTAACCCGAATGTAGTCAAAGTGGTGACCGATTCGAGAGGACTCGCCCTCTATTTCAGCCGCGCGCCAATCCCTTGGTGGCGTGACGGCTCGGCGCCTGGGGAAGCCGGACTGCCGGTCCATCCGCAGGCACTGCGCCATGTCGGGATTTATGGCTACCGGGTTGGTTTTCTTCGGGAGTTTCCCCGTCTGCCCCCGGCGCCGATCGAGTCCTGCGAATCCCTGGAGCAGCTGCGTGCGCTCTGGCATGGGCACCGTATCGCGGTTCATATCACCACGGATCCACCAGGACTGGGCGTGGACACCCCCGATGACCTGATGCGCGTGCGGGCCCTGTTCGAGCAGGACAGGGCAAGCGGGTAAGAACCGCGTCGGGACCCCGTGCTATCCTAGAAAAAGATGCGTGGGGTTACCCGCCAGGGGTGCGCCTCAACGCGCGCGCACTGCCTCCCGTGACAAGCTTTGGCACTTCAAGCCAGGGCGGTGAGACAGGTATTCCAAGACTCTCCGAGGACAAGCCATGAGACTGATTTTGTTGGGCGCGCCGGGCGCGGGCAAAGGAACCCAAGCCACCTTCATTTGCCAGAAGTACGGCATTCCTCAGATCTCAACAGGCGACATGCTGCGAGCAGCAGTGAAGGCCGGCACTCCGCTGGGCCTTGCCGCCAAGAAGGTCATGGACTCTGGGGCCCTGGTCAGCGACGACATCATCATCGGTTTGGTCAAGGAACGCATCGCGCAAGCCGACTGCGCTGCCGGCTTCCTGTTTGACGGTTTTCCCCGCACCATCCCGCAGGCTGAGGCCATGCGCGTGGCCGGCGTCAAACTCGACTATGTCCTCGAGATCGACGTGCCCTTCGACGCCATCATCGAGCGCATGAGTGGTCGCCGCTCCCATCCGGCCTCGGGACGCACTTATCACCTGAAGTTCAACCCGCCCAAGGCCGAGGGCGTCGACGACATCACGGGTGAGCCTCTGGTCCAGCGCGACGATGACAAAGAGGACACCGTCAAGAAGCGGCTGGATGTCTATGCTTCGCAAACGCGGCCGCTGGTCGACTACTACTCCAATTGGGCCAAGTCCGACGCTACGGGCGCGCCGCGCTATCGCGCCATCAGTGGCATGGGCAGCGTCGAAGAGATCACCACCCGCGCGCTGACTGCATTGGCGGGCTGAGTCCCGGACGGTCCTGGCCGTCGGGTTTCAGAGCGCGGGGGCTCCGCTCAAACGCGCGAGAAGGTCGAGCAAAAGCGCAACCCTAGCCTTGACCGGAGAAAGTCCTGGAGTGGCAGCGATAGCGTCACCACGGTGCGGAACCACCTGACCCGACGCGCATCGGGTCGACCGCACCACCTCCACACCCAACTCGCGGGCCCGTAACAGCGCGGCCTCCAGCGCCTGCGAGAGGGTGCCATTGCCGGTTCCTGCAGCCACCAGACCGCGTGCGCCGGCGCCCACCAGCGCATCGACGAGCCGGCCATCGGCACCCGCGTGATTGATCACAATCTCCACGAAAGGCCAGGTGGTCGGCGAATGCTGGGCCACCGCAGCGGCGAGCTGGCCAGCGCGTCTGTCTGCCGCCACCGGCCAAGGGCGCAACCGGCGGAGCTGCCCCTCCTCAACCCAAGCGATCGGACCTGCATCACCGCTGCTGAAGGCGTCAAGGCGGTAGGGGTGCACCTTTGCGACGTCCATGGCGCCATGGACTTGCCCGGCACAGACGGCCACAACTCCCTGCGCGCCACTACTGCGGGCAACCGCTACCGCGTCAACAAGATTCTGCGGTCCGTCGGGCGCCAGCGCATCCGCCGGCCGCATGGCGCAAGTCAAAACAACTGGCTTTTCCGGCGCCAAAACCCGATGCAGAAAATAGGCAGTCTCCTCCAGGGTGTCGGTGCCGTGGGTGATTACCAGGCCTTGGACGTCGTCGTCGCTTAGCCAATGAGCGCATCGGGTAGCCAGTGTCTGCCAGACCGTAGGGCCCATGTCCTTGCTATCGACCTGTGCCACCTGTTCAGCCAGCAGTGGCAAGCCCTTGAGCGCTGGGATATTTGCCAGCAGCCGTTCGACACCCACCTGGCCAGCCCGATAGGTCGGCTGGCCATCGCCCGTCTGGCCCGGATCGGGCGCGAGGCCTGCAATGGTGCCGCCGGTGCCCAGAACTACGATTTTTTTGCTGGCCACTTGCACTTCCCGAAAAACTGGTTAAAAATACAGGCACTGGATATCAAAACAGTGTCAAGCATGTCTTGAGTGTCTCGTACACGCAGACTCGCCTCGGTCACTGTCCAGCCGTTCTAGAGATTGTCCACACAGCCAGGCCCTTGAGAATTAAGGAGCGCCACGCATGATCGACACGCCCAAGCTCACCGCTCGCCAGCAGCAGATTCTGGACCTGATCCAGAGCGCCATTGCTCGAACAGGCGCGCCACCCACGCGGGCTGAAATCGCCGCTGAACTCGGATTCAAATCCGCCAACGCGGCAGAAGAACACCTTCAGGCATTGGCCCGCAAGGGCGTGATTGAGCTTGTGAGTGGTACCTCCCGTGGCATCCGCCTGCGCGGCGAAGCCCTGCGCGCCATCAACGAGTCCCGGATCAAGCAGTTCTCCTTGCCCCTACAAAGCCTCGCCCAGCTAGCGCTGCCCCTCATCGGCCGCGTTGCGGCGGGCTCACCGATTCTGGCGCAGGAGCATGTGGACCAAACCTACTATGTAGAGAGCAGCCTGTTTCAGCGCCGCCCCGACTACCTGCTCAAGGTCCGAGGCATGTCAATGCGCGACGCAGGCATCATGGACGGCGACCTCTTGGCCGTGCAGGCCACCAAAGACGCCAAGAACGGCCAGATCGTCGTGGCCCGCTTGGGTGACGAGGTCACCGTCAAGCGGTTCAAGCGCAACCGTGACCAGATTGAGCTTCATCCCGAGAACCCCGACTACCCCACGATCGTGGTGGAGCCCGGTGAGCCCTTTGAAATCGAAGGGCTTGCAGTCGGTCTCATCCGCAACACCATGCTGATGTAGGACCCCCAGTTTCTTGGCGTTCCGCAGGTGGCGGGCGTATGGTCCCTTGAGGCCATCACCCTGTGCGACGCCTTTCCGGCCAATCCTGCCTGTGTCTCACCCTTCTTGATTCGTTCGAGGACTTCACATGGCAATCGCACTTCCTCTCATCATCGAACTCTTTCATGGTCTCGACCGTGCAGTTCAGTGGCTTTCTGGCAGCAGCGCAGCGCCTGACCACCAGGACCCGGGCTGTACCGGCCACCCCGAAGACGGGAGCGGTTCTGGCGAGATCCGCCGTGTGCGCCAGCCCCATCACGCACTCGCTCGGTGCCTGCCCCATACCACCCCTGCACCTGCGGCCCGCCATTGGCGTGGGCCGATCGGGCCGCTGCGGCTGCACCCGGCCCGCAAGGGCTGGCGGCCAGCGGCGCCCGGCGTTCGCTGACTCGGTCCAGGGAAGCGTCACCGCTTTCCCCACGCCCGCCGTCCGAGTCCAGACGCTTGGCTGGAAGGCTGGCGCTCGATGATCGACCGGTCATCGGGCGAATTTCGCTCGATGAACCCTCGGGTAAGCAGGCCGCGACGGCCGGAGGACAAGCGATCAGGGCACAATTGCCCGTATGAATATCGTGATCCTTGACGACTATCAGGATGCGGTGCGCAAGCTGCGTTGCGCCGCCAAACTTGAGTCCTATCCGGCCAAGGTTTATACCAACACGGTCAAGGGAATTGGCCAATTGTCGGTGCGGCTGCGCGATGCAGATGTGATCGTGCTCATTCGAGAGCGCACCCATATCAGCCGACAACTGCTGGAAAAACTGCCCCGGCTCAAACTCATCTCCCAGACTGGGCGCCTGGGTCCCCATGTCGACGTCGCGGCGTGCACGGATCGAGGCATTGTCGTCACCGAGGGCGTGGGCTCGCCGGTCGCGCCAGCCGAACTCACCTGGGCGCTCGTGATGGCCGCCATGCGCAGGCTGCCCCAGTACATTGCCACGCTCAAGCATGGCGCTTGGCAGCAGTCGGGCATGAAAGCGGCGTCCATGCCCGCCAATTTCGGTCTCGGGCAGGTCTCGCGCGGCAAAACATTGGGCATCTGGGGCTATGGTCGGATCGGGCAGTTGGTCGCTGGTTATGGCAAGGCCTTCGGGATGAAGGTCTTGGTCTGGGGCAGTCACGCCTCACGCAGCCGGGCAGAAGCAGACGGGTACAGCGCGGCAGCCAGCCGGGACGAGTTCTTTTCAGTGTCCGATGTGCTCAGTATCCATTTGCGCCTGAACGAAGAGACGCAGGGGATCGTCACCCTCGAGGATCTGAGCCGGATGAAGCCCACCGCGCTTTTTGTCAACACATCACGGGCCGAGTTGGTCGAGCCGGATGCACTCATCGCCGGCCTTAACCGGGGCCGCCCAGGCATGGCGGCGATCGACGTCTTCGAGAGCGAGCCGATCCTGCAAGGGCATGCGCTTCTGCGCCTGGAGAACTGCATCTGCACACCGCATATCGGCTATGTGGAGCAGGAGTCCTACGAGCTCTACTTTGGGGCTGCCTTCGAAAACGTGGTGAATTTCATCCAAGGGCAACCCACCCAGGTGGTCAACCCTGCGGCGCTCCAAGTCCGCCGCTGAACCTGGTGCAGGGCGGGGCGCGCTCTGCACCCCACCCTACGGCGCGGACCCTCACTGGTTTGATCAGGCGCCGCCACGCCCGCCGCCGCGACCGAACGTCTTGGCGGCATCCGGACCGGTGTCCAGATCAAAGTTGATCAGTTCGTCCGGATCCGGTCCGAGCGGTGACCCTGGCCTTCTGTCTCGGCGCGGATCCGGAGCCGATGAAGGCTGTGCCAGCACCTCGTCGAGGTCGATATCCAAAGCCCGCCGACTGCCGCCAGCGCCAAGCCGCGACGACATTGCTGCTGCGGAGGGCCTATCGACAGAAGTCCAGGGAAGGGCTGATGAGGTGGGAGCGCCCCCGCTCGCAGAGCCAAGCTGCTGGGCAATTTGATGCAGGAACAGCAAGTCCCGGTAGGCCTGCAAGCCCAGCGAACGACCGGAGGCGCCGTCGCCTGTCACTTCGACAATTCCGTCATTGATCAGGTCGACCACCGCCGGATCCGGCCACAAGGCCTCAATGCGCGCGAGTAAAACCGGGTGATCCTCAAGGCCGCGGGGGTCATCATCGAAGGCGTCGAAATTCGGCAAACGAATCTTGAACAGCCACTCGAAGTCATGCCGCAGCTTGTCATAGTCCTCCTGGCGCCCCAGTTTGTGGTGGAGTGCCAGAAGGTCGAGCCAAGCCATGGCACTGGTCTTCGGATGGGTTTCGATGTGTGTACGCAGCACCTCGATGGCACGGTCGTCCTCGCCCAAGGCAATAAAGAACTCCGCCTCCTGCTGGATGTCACTCAGCTCCAAAGTGCTGACCGCCAGCGACTCTGGCTGCCGCTGGTCGAATTCGTCGGGCGCTGGCGCCACGGCGCTCGGCCCAGAACCAATCCCCGGCAACCGGCCGGTGGCGATCAGAGAGGACGGACGCAGCGGCTCAGGAGCACCGCCGGAGGGAGACATGAACCCGTTTGAATTCACGCCCGAAGTCCGCCCTGGCGAAACAGGGCTGGGCTCACTCTGGGCGACAGGGTCCTCTGCGCCGCCGATGGGCCCTGCCGGCTCTTGCCACCAAACGGCGGCTCGGCCAGCCGTCCCCCGCCGCCACGCCAGCGCGGCCAACCCCAATGACAACAGGCAGGCCAGCGCCAGGCCGTACACCATCGGGTTCGCCATACGCCCGCGCTCGCTCTCAACGAGTTGGGCACGCAAGTCTGAGGTGCTGGCCTGGCTGCGAGCCAGCGCGTCCTGTAGCTTGCGGACCTCGTCTTCGAGGGCCATCACCCGGTTGCCCTCCGCGGGGCTTGACGCACCTAGCGCCGCACTGGCGGCACTGGCGGCACTGGCTGATCCCAAGGGCCGGGCAGCGGGGGCAGGACTGGCCCCAGAAGTACCGGTCAGGGGTGCGATGGCAAGGGGGTCTAACTGGAGTCGAGGACGATCAGCCGTCGCCGAGCGCATCGGCGCAGGCCGTTGCGCAAGTGCCGCCGCACTCGCAGCGGTTCGAGCGGGCTGGGCCGCATCCTGGGAAAGCGGCGTGACGGCAGCCGCATTCGCATTCGCACTCGGTGCCGGGCTGTGCTGTGCCGCATCAACCGGAAGAGTCGCAACGGGCGCAACAGTCGCAGGCGTGGCAGGCCCTGCCAGACTTTCCGCGGCAGGCTCCTCGGCCAGCAGGATGAAACGTCGGGTCAGTTTCTGGGCGCACCCGATCCGTACCTGAACCGTAGCAAACGGCTCGTCGAGCGGCTGCGCCGCCCGAACCCGAAGACGCAGGCCATCCCCGACACCCAAGACCTGTACATCGACCAGGCGGGATCCCAGCCGCAGGTCTCCGTAGCTCACCTCAGCCTCCGCGCAGAGGTCGGCTGGATCCATCCCGGCATCCAGACCGATCGGCACCAGAACCTCGAGGGGACGGCCCAGAACCGCCGCCCCTTGGTGCCGACCGATGGTCAGTGCCGAACTGGCCACTGCGCCCCCCAGCAGCGCTGCGAGGGCAAGACTACGTAAGACGTTATTAATGCTCATCTGTGTAGCTATTTTTACACAGATGAGCCAATAAGCAACGATTCTTTACTTATCTTTTTGACTGTTAGCCCCCTGCACCCAGAAGCGGCCGTGCAGTCCGAAAGGCTGGCCGGTCGCCTCCGCGACCGGGCCCCACGCGCCCCCGCCCAAATGGCCCCGACCCCACCCGATAATTCGCTGTATGGAACACAACTTCCTCACAGTCGCCGTGATCGGTACCGGGGCAATGGGCCGGGGCATCGCCCAGATGGCTGCCCAAGCGGGCTGCCAGGTACGTCTTTTTGACCAGCAAGCCGGCGCGGCGGACGCGGCCAGGCATTACATACAGGGCCAATGGGAGCGCCTGCGCGAGAAGGGCAAACTCGATTCGGCCCAGGTCGAGGGCCTCAGCGGCAAGCTGCAGGGCGTCGACGCCTTGGAGGGCTTGGCCGGCTGCGACCTCGCCATCGAGGCGATCGTCGAGCGCCTCGATGCCAAGCGCCAGTTGTTCGCGACGCTGGAAACGCTGCTTGCGCCAGACGCAGTGCTGGCCAGCAACACCTCCTCCCTGTCAATCACCGCCCTGGGTGCAGGGGTCCAGCGGCCTGAGCGCCTGGTTGGCCTGCATTTTTTCAATCCGGTGCCGCTGATGAAGGTGGTCGAGGTCATCCCCGGGCTGCGTACCAACCCGCAGGTCTGCCAGCGCCTGGCGGCCCTGGTGCGGGCGATGGGCCACACGCCTGTGCAGGCCCATGACACGCCCGGCTTCATCGTGAACCACGCCGGGCGGGCCTACAACACCGAGGCCCTGCGGATCGTCTCGGAGGGCATCGCCGACTTCGCCACCATCGACCGCATCCTGCGCGACCAGGTCGGCTTCCGGCTCGGTCCCTTCGAGCTGATGGACCTGACCGGTCTGGACGTGTCGCATCCGGTGATGGAGTCGATCTACCACCAGTACTACGAGGAGCCCCGCTACCGCCCCAGCGCGATCGCTGCCCAACGCGTGGCAGGCGGCATCGTGGGTCGCAAGACAGGGGCAGGCTTCTATCGGTACACAAACAACCAGGCCGAGGTATCGCCCGAGCCGGCTACGCCGCAGATGGCGGAAATCCCGCCCGTCTGGGTGTCGCCGCGCGCAGCCCGGCGCGCCGAGCTGCTGCAACTGCTCAAGGACCTGGGCGCCCGCATCGAAACCGGCGCCTCGCCCTCGCCCCAGGCCCTGACCCTGGTGGCGCCCCTCGGCTTTGACGTCACCACGGTCGCGGTCGTCGACCGGCACGACCCCGCACGTACCGTCGGCATCGACCTGCTGATCGAAGACGCCGCCACACGGCGCCGGGTACTGGCCACCAACCCGGCGACGCGGCTGGACATGCGCGATGCGGCCCACGCCCTCTTCGCACGCGACGGCAAGCCGGTGAGCGTGATCCGTGACTCCGGCGGCTTTGTGACCCAGCGGGTGGTCGCCAGCATCGTCAACCTCGCCAGTGACATCTGCCAGCAGGGCATCTGCACACCTGCCGATCTGGAGACCGCGGTCACGCTGGGCCTGGGCTATCCGCTGGGCCCCTTGGCCATGGGCGACCGATGGGGCGGCGCCAGCATCCTGGAGGTGCTGTTCAACATGCAAACCGTCTACGGT
>NZ_JARXAB010000036.1 GCF_029866045.1 Ramlibacter sp.
TCTATTTTCGAAATTTGGAATAAGCGTCTGCGTTCAGGCCCCGAGAAAACTCTACTTTGACCATGAGCCCCGATCGGTATCTTAGAACCTTCGACATCCTCAAGCTGCTGGCCGAGCGCGGCGCTCCGATGCGCCTCACAGAGATCAAGCTGGCCCTCGACCTGCCGGTCAGCAGCCTACACAACATTCTCAAGACGATGGTGAGCGCCGAGGTCGTGACGGTCGATGATGACCTCCGCTATGCCGTGGGCCCACGCACCGTCTCTCTCGCGTTGCGCACGGTGCAGTCACTGGACCTACGGACCCTTGCCCGCAATCCGCTGCGCGCGCTGGCGCGCAAGGTTGGCGACGATGTTTACCTGGGTTTGCGGGTGGGCCGCCGAGTCATCTATGCCGACCGTGTGCTGGGCAACCAGCGCATCTCCCTGGATATCCGGCTTGGCGAGCCGCTGTTGCTGCATTGCACCGCAACCGGCAAGTTGTTCGCCGCCTTCGACGAGTCGCTGGCGGCGCAGGCGCTGGGCGGTAAGCTGCCGAGGCTTACCGCTAACACCCTCACCGACCCCCGCAAGCTGCAGAAACAATTCGCCAGCATCCGTGAGGCCGGCTACTCCCGCAGTGACCAGGAGGCCATGGAGGGCGTGGTCGGCTATGCCGTCCCGATCCGGGACGGTTCCGGTGCGGTTGTCGCTGCGATCCACGTCTCGGTGCTGGCCACTCGCGCCACCGAGGCGCACGAGCGGGCCATGCTCCCGGCCGCGCGCGCCTGTGCCACTGAAGTCGAAAAGCAGCTGGGCCACGATTCAGGCAGATCCCGACGCTGAACCCCTTTCATGCATCCCTCTGAACGAACTTCCTCCATCCTGCCGGGTGCCCGTGACGCACTGGCCGGCCTCAAGATCCTGGACGCCAGCCGTTTGCTGCCCGCAGCCTTGTGCACGCAGTTGCTCGGGGACCTGGGAGCCGATGTCCTGAAGGTTGAAGAGCCCGGCCGCGGGGATTACCAGCGCAGCTTTCCGCCCATGGCTAAGGTCGATTCGGGCACCTTCCTGCTGTGCAATCGCAACAAGCGCAGCATGACCCTCAACCTCAAGCATCAGGAGGGCAAGGGCATATTCCTTGAGCTGGCCGCGCAGTCGGACGTGGTGGTCGAAGGTTTTCGCCCGGGCGTGATGGACCGTCTGGGCCTGGGCTACGAGACGCTCAAGGAAGTCAATCCGCGCCTCATTTATTGCGCAATCTCTGGCTACGGGCAGGACGGCCCCTACCAGCGGGTGGCAGGGCATGACCTGAACTACCTGGGTGTGATCGGAGCACTGCCACTTTTCGGTAAGGCCGGCGAGGGGCCGATGGTGCCCGGAATGCTGGCCGCCGACATTGGCGCCTCGCTCACCGGCGCATGGGGCATCCTGGCCGCCGTGCTCGCGAGGCAGCACACCGGCCAGGGGCAGTTCGTCGACGTTTCCATGATGGATGCGGCGGTGTCCTTCCTCACTTACCACGCCGCTGAGCCTCTGTTCGGCAACGTCGATCCCCGTGGTGGCGAGTACCGCAACACAGGCGGCGCTCCCTGCTACGGCATCTTCCGCTGCGCCGACGGGCACTATGTCACCCTCGGCGCGCTCGAGGAGCATTTCTGGGCGCGCTTTTGTGATCTGGCGGGAGTTTCTCAGATCAAGGGGGAGCAATTTCCCGAGGGTGAGGCCCGCGAGCGCCAGTTCCGGCTGCTCGAGGACGTGTTCCGTCAGCGCACGCGCCAGCAATGGGTGGACCTGTTTTTTGCCAACGACATCCCGGGCGGCCCGGTCAACACCATGCGCGAGGCCTTCGACGACCCGCATATGCGCGCCCGTCAGATGCTGCTGCATGTGGATCACCCGGTCGAGGGGCGCATTCCGCAGCTCGGCTTCCCGGTGAAGTTTTCCGGCACGCCGGCGCGCATCGACGCTCCGCCCCCGTCGCTGGGCCAGCACACGGCCGAGGTTCTTCGCGCCCTGGGCTATGACACTGCGCGCATCGCCGCCCTGGCCGCCAGCGGTACGACCTGACCGCCATCCCCCCTGCGCCGCTCACTAGAAAACGCCATCAGCACACCTGAAGTCCTAGTCGCTCAGGACGACGGCCGGGTGATCATCACGATCAACCGGCCTGATCAGATGAGAGCGTTGAACCGAGCCGTTTCCTACGGCGTGTGCGAAGCCCTCGACGAAATGGACCGCAACCCCGATCTGCGGGCTGGCATCCTCACCGGTGCCGGCGGTACCTTCTGCTCAGGGATGGATCTCAAGGCCTTCCTGGGAGGGGAATCTCCGCGGGTGGAGGGTCGAGGCATTCTGGGCCTGGTGATGTCGCCACCCCGCAAGCCGCTGATTGCCGCCGTGGAGGGCTACTGCCTGGCCGGCGGCTTCGAGTGCATGCTGGCTTGCGACCTGGCAGTGGCGGGCCGCAATGCCGTCTTCGGTATCCCCGAGGTCAAACGCGGGCTTGCCGCCGCGGCGGGCGGTCTGATGCGCTTGCCCAGGCTGCTGCCCCAGCGTATCGCGATGGAAATGGCGCTGACAGGCGAAATCTACTCGGGCCGAGCGATTGGCCCCTTACGGCCTGTTCAAAGCGGTGGTCGAGCCAGGCCAGGCGCTGGAGCAGGCGGTCAGTCTGGCCCGTCGCGTCATCGCCAATGCGCCCATGTCGGTAGCCGCCAGCAAGCGGGTGATCATTGAGCAGCTTGACTGGCCGCTGGACAGCATGTTCGAACGGCAGGACCCGATCACTGCCCCGGTGATCAAGTCCAACGATGCCCGCGAAGGCGCCTCCGCGTTTGCCGAGCGGCGACCGCCGGTGTGGAGCGGGAACTGAGCAGCTAAGCCCAATGGGGGGTCTGCCCGGCTCAGTCAGGCCGCTTCTGATGACGCCAGTTGTTTCTCGGCTGCCCCTGGCGATCATCCGCGGGATCAGTTCCGAAACAAGTCCAGGATGCTGCGCTTCTCGTCCCCGGGGTTCTTGCCCATCGGGGCCTCATTGACGCCGACGCTGCTCACCCCGCCGCCGCGGCCGTACTCTCCGTAGTACCACTCTCCGCCCATGTTCAACACGCCCTCCGGCGCTGTGGGCTCGTAGATCGGCACCCCGCGCAGCGCGGCTTCCATGAAGGCGATCCACACTGGCAAGGAGAGACCACCGCCCGTCTCGCGGTCGCCCAGTGACCGGGGCGAGTCATACCCCATCCAGACCACAGACGCCACCGTGGGATGGAATCCGGCGAACCAGGTGTCGATTGCATCGTTGGTGGTGCCGGTTTTTCCGTACAGGTCGGGCCGTTTGAGTTCTGCCTGGGCTCGTGCAGCCGTACCTGAGCGGGTGATCTCCTGCAACAGCCGGTTCATCACGAAGGCATTGCGCGGGTCGATCGCGCGTGGCGCGTCGCCGGCTTGGGGCGGCTTGACCTCCACCAGCAGCTTGCCCCGTTGGTCAGTGATCTTGCGGATCACCCAGGGGTTGACGCGGTAGCCGCCGTTGGCGAAGACCGAGTAGGCGGTCGCCATCTGCATCGGCGTGACCGAGCCGGCGCCCAGCGCCATGGTGAGGTAGGCCGGGTGCTTCTCGGCCTCGAAGCCGAAGCGGGAGATCCACTCCTGCCCGTATTGCGGCCCGATGGATTGCAGGATGCGAATCGACACCATGTTCTTGGACTTGGCCAGCGCGGTGTGCAGCGGCATCGGGCCTTCAAACTTACCGTCGTAATTCTTGGGTTCCCAGGGCGCACCGCCCGTGGCTGCAGCATCGAAGAACAGCGGGCTGTCGTTGATCACGGTCGCCGGGCTGAAGCCCTTTTCTAGGGCGGCGGAGTAGATGAACGGTTTGAAGGACGAGCCCGGCTGGCGCCAGGCCTGGGTCACATGGTTGAACTTGTTCTTGGCGAAATCGAAGCCGCCGACCAGGGCCAGGATGGCACCGTCGCGCGGATCGATGGCCACGAAAGCGCCCTCCACCTCGGGCAACTGGGTGATCTCCCAGCCCTTGGCACCTTTCATCACCCGAATCACTGCGCCCTTGCGCAGTCGGATCTTGGGCGGGGCCTTGTCCGACAAGCCGGACTGGGCGGGCTTGAGTCCCTCGCCAGTGATCTCGAGGGTGTCGCCACCGCCACGGGTCGCGACGATTTTTTTCGGACCCGCTTCCAGCACTACCGCCGCCAGCACGTCGCCGTTGTCCGGGTGGTCGGACAGGGCGTCGTCGATGGCGTCTTCCAGCTCCTTGGGGTTGGCAGGCAGGTCGACGAACTCCGCAGGGCCGCGGTAGATCTGCCGTTTTTCGTAGTCCATGATGCCCTTGCGCAGGGCCTGGTAAGCAGCTTCCTGTTGGTCAGACTTCACCGTCGTGTAGACGTTGAGGCCGCGGGTGTAGGTCTCATCCCCGTACTGGGCGTACACCAACTGGCGCACCATCTCGGCAATGAAGTCGGAGTGCGTGCGCAGGCTGTCGGCCGAGGTTCGGATCTTGAGTTCCTGCGAGCGTGCGGCAGTGGCCTGAACCTTAGTGATGAAGCCGACCTCCTCCATCCGCTCGATGATGTATTGCTGGCGCACCTTGGCCCGCTTGGGGTTGCTGATCGGGTTGTAGGCCGAGGGCGCCTTGGGCAGGCCAGCCAGCATGGCCGCTTCGGCGATGCTGATTTCCGACAGGGGCTTGGCGAAGTAGGTCTCTGAGGCGGCGGCGAAACCATAGGCCCGGTTGCCGAGGAAGATCTGGTTCATGTAGATCTCGAGGATCTGGTCCTTGGTCAGGGCATGTTCCAGCCTGAAGGTCAGCAGCACCTCGTAGAGCTTTCGGGTGAAGGTCTTTTCGGTACTCAGGTAGACGTTGCGGGCTACCTGCATGGTGATGGTCGATGCGCCCTGGCTCTTGGCGCGCCCCAGGTTGGCAATGGCCGCGCGTAGCAAACCGCGGTAGTCCACGCCGTTGTGCTCGTAGAAGCGGGCGTCCTCGATGGCCAGCACCGCCTGCTTCATAACCTGTGGAATCTCGGCGATCGGGGTCAGGCTGCGCCGCTCCTCACCGAACTCGCCGATCAGGGCGCCGTCTGCCGAGTAGATGCGCAGCGGCAACTTCGGGCGGTACGAGGCCAGATCGGAGACGTCTGGCAGGTTGGGGTAGGCGACCGACAGCGCCACCCCGATCACGATGGCCAGGCTGGTGACACCGGCCAGGCCCAGGCCGAGGGTCCAGAGAACAAGGCGCACCACAAGGGAACGGGAGCCGCCGCCTGGGGCCAGCCTGGACGGGTCGTCGGATTTCGGTTGGGGCATCCGCGAATTATCCGGGCCGGACGGGTGGCGCCTGTGCAACGCCTGTTCGACCCCTGCCCTGGACGTCTGATCGGGGCAACGGCTGTCACATGCCGGGGTAGGCCGGGTTGGACATACGCCGGGTTACTGTTAGCATTAACTGAATTCTTAAGTATCTTGCAGTTTTGGGCGCCCAGGCTCCCGTCCCTTGGAGATTCGATTGCAGTCTTTCGCGTCCTGGTTTGGCTCCCAGCCCGCGCCTTTGTTGGGCCTGGACATCAGCGCATCCGGTATCAAGCTGGCTGAACTCGGTACCGGCCGGGACGGCCGGTTGGCACTGGAACACTGCGCCTTCGAGCCGATCGACCGCGACTGGATCGTGGACGGCAACATCGAGAAATTCGACCCGGTCGCCGACGCCCTTCGCCGGGTGGTCAAGCGCAGCGGCTCCCGCACCCGCCAGGTCGCCATGGCCCTGCCGGCCTCGGCGGTCATCACCCGAAAAATCATCCTCCCGGCTGGCTTGCCAGAGGCCGAGCTCGAGGCCCAGGTCGAGATCGAGGCGAACCAATATATTCCTTTCTCGCTGGACGAGGTCAGCCTCGACTTTTGCGTCATGGGCCAGGCACCCTCGGGCCCCCAGGAGGTCGAGGTACTGATCGCCGCCTCGCGCCGGGAGAAGGTCCAAGACCGGCAGGGACTGGCCGAGGCCGCTGGCCTGAAGCCGGTCATCGTCGATGTCGAGTCCTTCGCCGCGCGCATGGCTGCCGGCCGGCTGGTCGAGGCCCTGCCCTTGGGGCGGCCCGACGCCCTGGTCGCCCTCTTCGAAATCGGCGACCTCGCCACCAGCCTGCAGGTGCTCGGGGGCGGTGAGGTCGTCTACGAGCGAGACCAACCCTTCGGCAGCTTTCAGCTGATCCAGCACATCGTCCGCCAGTACGGCCTGGGGGCCGAAGAGGCGGAGCAGCGCCTGCGCAGTGGCGAACTGCCCGAGGACTTCGAGGCCCAGGTGCAGCGTCCTTACGTGGACGGCCTGGCCCAGGACCTGGCACGGGCACTTCAGTTCTTTTTCACCAGCACCCCCCACAACCGGGTCGACCACCTGCTGCTGGCAGGCAATGCGGCCTCCCTGCCGGGGTTGACCGCAGCCGTGGCGGCCCATAGTTCTTTTCCCAGCAGCGTGGCCGACCCTTTCCAGGGCATGCAGATCGCGGCCACCGTTCGCGAGCGCCGTTTGCAGCGGGAGGCGCCCGGCTATCTGGTCGCCTGCGGCTTGGCCATGCGGAGGTTTTTCAGATGATTCTGATCAACCTGCTGCCCCATCGCGAGGCCGCTCGTCGGCATCGACGTGAGTCCTTCTACCTGATGCTGGGCGCTTCCCTGCTGGCCGGCGTGGTGCTGGCTGGTGCGCTTTACCTTTGGGAGGTCGGCCAGTCCGCCCGGCAGGAGGCCCGCAACCTGCTGCTGCGCGACGAGATCGTCCGCCTCGAAAAGCAAATCAAGGACATCGCCTCGCTCCAGGCCGACATTGCCGCCTTGCGCTCCCGCCAGCAAGCGGTCGAGAACCTGCAGGCCGATCGCAACATCCCGGTTCACCTCCTCAATGAGTTGGCCCGCGTGATGCCGGAAGGGGTCTACCTCACCGGCGTCAAGCAGGATGGCCAGACGGTTCTCCTGACGGGTGTGGCCCAGTCCAACGAGCGGGTTTCCGAGCTGTTGCGCCACCTGGGCCATGACAGCGCCTGGCTGAGCCGCCCCGAGCTGGGCGAGATCGTGGCAGGCACGGTCACCTTGGGGCCGCGTGAGCAGCGCCGGGTCGCCAACTTCACCCTGAGGGTCAAGGTCAGCCGTGCTGGTGAGGCCCGACCGTCTGCCGGGGCCGCCTCGGCTGCCGGAGGCTCCCTGTCCAGACCCGGTGCCAGCGTCCCGCCGGAACGCGCCAGTGCGCCGGCCGCCATGGCACCCAACCGCCCCTGACACGCCATGCCTCAACGCCCGCCTGTCCCTGCCTCCGCCGCCCAGCCTTCGCGCTGGAGCCGCCTGCAGGCCGAGTTTCGTGGCCTCGACACCCGCGACCCCTCCACTTGGCCGCTGGCCCCTCGACTGGCGCTGTGCACGGCAATGGCTGGCCTGATCGTGCTGGGCCTCTGGATGGCCCTGATCCGTGGCAACCAGGATGCGCTCGAGGCCCAAGAGGCGCAGGAGGAGGTGCTCAAGGCCGACTACGTGCGTAAGCTCACCCAGGCGGTCAACCTCGAGGCCCTGCGCAAGCAACGCGAGCAGGTGCTTGGGCAGGTCAGTCAGCTCGAAAAGCAGTTGCCTGGCCGGGCCGAGATGGATGCCTTGCTCTCGGACATCAATCAGGCGGGGCTCGGTAGAAGCCTGGCTTTTGAGTTGTTCCGCCCGGGGCCTGTCATCGTGCGGGACTACTACGCCGAGCAGCCCATTTCTCTCAAGGTGGCGGGCCGGTTCCATGACATCGGGGCTTTCGCGGGCGATATCGCCAATCTCTCGCGGATCGTGACGCTCAACAACATCGCCATCTCGCCCAGTCGCGAGGGCCTGCTGGTCATGGAGGCCACCGCCAAGACCTTCCGCTACCTCGACCCTGAGGAGATCGCGGCGCAGCGGCGTAACCCCGCCTCGGCGCCCAAGTCGCCAGGAGGCCGGCCATGACCGAAGCCCGCCCCCCCGTTTTGACTGCCGTTTGGCCAGCGCGGCACGGCCGCTCCGTGTCGCTGGTGCGGGCCCTGCGCCTCGCATCCCGTGCAAGGCTTGTGCGTCTTGTGCCCGCCTCCCTGTTGGTAGTTGCCCTGACCGGGTGCGGCCAGGCCGGGCGTGACGACATGCAGGACTGGATGGCCAAGCAACGAGCTGGCCTCAGCCCCCGCATCGACCCCATTCCAGAGCCGCCGCCGTTTATGCCCCAGGCGTATGTGCAGGCCGGGAGCATTGACCCCTTCAGCCTCCAGAAGCTGGCCTTGGCGCTGCGTCGCGACGCCACCGTCGCGGCCTCCGAATCAGGGCTGCTCGCGCCGGAGCTCAAGCGCCGCAAGGAGGCGTTGGAAAGCTATCCCCTCGATGCCATGACCATGGTTGGCAGCCTGATCAAGCAGGGTCGTCCGGTCGCCCTCATCAAGGCCGACAACCAGCTCTACCAGGTCACGGTTGGCCAGTACCTCGGCCAGAACTACGGCAGGATCCTGCGGATCGGTGAGACCGAGGTTCAGATCCGCGAAATCGCCCGTGATCCGGGAGGGAACTGGGTCGAGCGGCCTGCGACCCTGCAGTTGCAAGAAAGAGCCAAATGAAGCATTGCGCAAACATCGCCCCTGCAAGTGGGCCCCTACCGGGCGCCCTCGGCCTGGCCCGATCCCTGGCCGTTCTGGTCGTTGGGCTGACTCTGCTGTCGCCCGTTCTTGCCCAGACATTACCGACGCCCGCTGCCGCATCGACTGCGGGTTCTTCTCCTGCACCGCTTCCCGCTTCCCCCGCCACTTCCTCGCAGAGCGGGGTTGAGGTGCAATCGATCACCGCGCTCTCCCAAGGGGGCGCTGAGGTGCTGCGTGTGGAGCTTTCCCGGCCGCTGGCCGCATTGCCCAACGGCTTTGCCATTCAGTCACCGGCCCGCATCGCCCTGGACCTGCCTGGTGTCCGCAGCGTCCTCGACAAGCCGTCGGTGGTGCTCAATCAGGGCAACCTGCGGTCGGTCTCGGTGGTTGAGGTCGCTGACCGCACCCGCCTTGTCCTCAACTTGCGGACCCAGGTTCCCTACAGGGCACTACTGGATGGCCGGACCCTGCTGGTTTTCCTTGAGCCAGCGAGCGCAGCCGTCACCTCGCCGGTTGCGCCCCCCAACCCCGCCCTGTTCGCCGAGAGCCGCAACACCGACAACCTCCCTCTGCGCGACGTTGACTTCCGCCGTGGCTCGGGCAGCGCCGGACGGGTGGTGGTTGAGTTGGGCAGCCCCCAGGTGGGCGTCGACATCCGCCAGCAGGGCCAGAACCTGGTGGTGGAGTTTCTCAAGTCGTCCTTGCCTGAGGGACTGCGCCGGCGGCTCGACGTCGCTGATTTCGGCACCCCGGTGCAGACCATCACCACCACCGCGGTGGCCGATCGGGTGCGCATGGTGATTCAGCCGCGCGGTCCCTGGGAGCACAGTGCGTACCAAAGCGACAGCCAGTTCGTTATCGAGCTGCGGCCCCCGCGGATCGACCCGTCCCGGGTCACGCAGGGCCCTGGCTACACCGGCGAGAAGATCACGCTCAACTTCCAGAGCATCGAGGTGCGCCAGTTGCTGCAGGTGATCGCCGACTTCACCAACTTCAACGTGGTCACCTCGGACTCGGTGACGGGCAACCTCACCCTGCGCCTCAAGGACGTGCCTTGGGACCAGGCGCTGGACATCATCTTGCAGTCCAAGGGGCTGGGCCAGCGCCGCTCCGGCAACGTGCTCTGGGTCGCGCCCAAGGACGAAATCGCGGCCCGGGAAAAGCAGGACCGCGACGCGGTCAATGCACGCCAGAACGAGGAGCCGGTGCGCACCCAACCCTTCCAACTCAACTATGCGAAGGCCAAGACGATCGCCGACCAGCTGCTGTCGGGTCCGCCAGCCAACCGGGTGATCAGTCCGCGCGGCAGCGCAATGGCCGAGGAGCGCACCAACCAAATCTTCGTCACCGACATTCCGACCCGTCTAGAGCAGGTTCAGGCGCTGATCGCGCGCCTGGATGTGCCAGTGCGCCAGGTGCTGATCGAGGCCCGCATCGTCGAAGCTTCTGACACCTTCGGGAAATCACTGGGGGTTCGCCTGGGCGGCAGCGACCAGGGCCGTCCGCCCGGCACCCGCATCAGTGACAACAACAACCGGATCACCTTCGGCGGCTCCTACTCGGGCTTGACCGGCAGCACCGGCGAGACCCGCACAACCCTGGACAACGTCAACACCAATTTCGTCAACCTGCCAGCGGTGGGGCAAGGCGGCTTCGGCGCGCCGGCCTTTGCGATCTCGCTGTTCAACGCCTCCGCCAACCGCTTCCTGAACCTCGAGCTGTCCGCCCTGGAGGCCGATGGCAAGGGCAAGCTGGTGTCCAGCCCCCGCATCGTCACCGCCGACCAGACCAAGGCCCTGATCGAGCAGGGGACCGAGTTTCCCTACCAGCAGGCGACGGCCAGCGGTGCAACGGCGGTGGCCTTCCGCCGCGCTACCCTCAAACTGGAGGTCACCCCCCAGATCACGCCTGAGGGCAACATCATTTTGGACCTCGATGTGAGCAAGGACAGCCGGGGCGAAACCACGACTGCAGGCATCGCCATCAACACCAAGCACATCCGCACCCAGGTGCTGGTGGAAAATGGGGGTACGGTGGTGATTGGCGGCATTTTTGAGCTGACCGAGACCGAGAACGAGGCGCGAGTGCCGGTGCTGGGCGAATTGCCTGGTGTGGGCGTGCTGTTCCGCAACCGGCAACGCACTGCGAACAAGCAGGAGATGCTGGTCTTTATCACCCCCAAAATGATCACCGACCGGGTTGCGGAGCGGTGATCCGTTCCGTCAACCTACGTTTTTGATCCGTTTGAATTCCTCTTCCTCCCGCGCATTACCGGCTGATGGTGCACCCGAGACACCCACCGCCGCGTCCAGTACCAGCCTAGGCGCTGGTGTTCGCGCAGACCCTGGCCTGCCGCCGAGTCCGGCGCCAATCACCCGGTCGATCGCGCTGGTGGGCATGCCCGGCTCCGGCAAGAGCACGGTGGGCAAGGTGCTGGCCCGCCGCCTGGGCTTGCCCTTCACCGATTCCGACCATGTGCTCGAGCAGCGCATGGGCTGCCCGATCCGCACCTACTTCGAGCAGCAGGGGGAGGAGCGTTTTCGCGACCTCGAGCAGGCGGTGATCGCCGAGCTGAGCATGAGCAAGGGCGTCCTGGCGACTGGCGGAGGTGCGGTGCTGCGCGAGGCTAACCGGCAGCAGCTGCATGCGCATGCCTATGTGATCTACCTTCGGTCCTCGCCTGACCAGGTTTTTCAGCGGGTGCGCAATGACCGCAAGCGCCCCTTGCTTCAGGTTGATGACCCGCTGGCGAGGCTCAAGGCCCTGCACGCCCAGCGGGACCCGCTCTATCGCGAGACGGCCCACTTCACTGTTGAAACCGGCCGACCCAGTCTGCAGACCCTGGTCAACATGATCGTGATGCAACTGGAGCTTTCCGGCGAAGCTGGCGTGATGACCTGAAGGGGCCGGGGCGGCCCGTCCGCCCGGCCAGTAAGCGCTGGGCGCAGGTCGGGCGCTGTGGGCTGGTCGTGTAGCCCCGCCTGATGACCGGGCCTTACACTTGTCCGCATGAAAGCGCGTGCCACTGACCAGGAAGTCCGCATCGACCTTGGCGACCGAAGCTACCCCATCGTCATTGGCGAGGGGTTGCTGGCCCGGATCGCCGAATTCGACCTGCCCAAGGGGCATGCTGCCCTCATCGTGACCAACACCACGGTCGGTCCCTTGTATGCCGGCGCCCTGGCCCAGGCACTGGCCGATCGCTATCCGCAGGTCCATGTGCTGGAGCTGCCCGACGGCGAACAGCACAAAAACTGGGACAGCCTCAACCTCATTTTTGACGCCCTGCTCGGGCGCGGCAGCGACCGCAAGACGGTGCTCTTTGCGCTCGGCGGTGGCGTGGTGGGCGACATGACCGGCTTTGCCGCCGCCTGCTACATGCGTGGCGTGCCCTTTGTGCAGTTGCCTACCACCCTGCTTGCCCAGGTGGACTCCTCGGTGGGCGGCAAGACCGCGATCAACCACCCCCTGGGCAAGAACATGATCGGCGCCTTCTACCAACCGCAGTTGGTGCTGTGCGACCTGGACACCCTCGCCACCCTGCCCGAGCGCGAGATGTCGGCCGGCCTGGCCGAGGTGATCAAGTACGGGCCGATTTTCGACCTGGACTTTCTCGACTGGGTCCAGGCCCACCTGCCCGCCCTGCGCGCGCGCGACCCGCAGGCCCTGGCCCACGCGGTGCGCCGCAGCTGCGAGATCAAGGCCGAGGTTGTGGGTCAGGACGAGCGCGAGTCTGGCCTGCGGGCCATCCTCAATTTCGGTCACACCTTCGGCCACGCGATCGAGGCCGGCCTCGGCTATGGCGAGTGGCTGCACGGCGAAGCGGTGGGCTGCGGCATGGTCATGGCCCTGCAGCTCTCGCTGGAGATGGGCGGCGTGGACGCCGCCTTTGTGGAGCGCTGCACCCAGCTGATCGCCGACGCGGGCCTGCCGACCCGCGGCCCGGCCCTGGGCGCTGACCGCTACCTGGAGCTGATGCGTCTGGACAAGAAATCCGAGGCCGGCGAGATCCGCTTCGTGCTGATCGACCCGCCCGGCCGCGCAGTGGTCCGACCCGCCCCCGACGCCGTGGTGCGTGGCGTGATCGCGCGCTGCTGCTGAAGGGCGCGCCCGCCATGGCCCTGGCCCCCTACGCCAGCGACCCGACACGTTCCCGTGGCCGTCGCTTCGAGGAGGCGCCCACCCCGCACCGATCGGCCTTTCAGCGCGACCGCGACCGGATCGTTCACTCCACCGCTTTTCGCCGCTTGGTCTACAAGACCCAGGTCTTCCTCAACCACGAGGGCGACTTGTTCCGCACCCGCATGACCCATTCCATTGAGGTGGCGCAGCTGGGTCGCTCCATCGCTCGGCCGCTGGGACTCGACGAGGACCTGGTCGAGGCGATTGCCCTGGCCCATGACCTGGGCCATACCCCTTTCGGCCATGCCGGCCAGGATGCGCTCGACGAGTGCATGGGCCCCTACGGCGGTTTCGAACACAACCTGCAGAGCCTGCGGGTGGTCGACCAACTGGAGGAGCGCTACCCGCGCTTCGATGGCCTCAACCTCAGCTTCGAGACCCGGGAGGGGATCCTCAAGCACTGCTCACATGCCAATGCCGAGCGCCTCGAGGCGCGTGAGCCCGGCGGCGTGGGGCGGCGCTTCCTGGACCGCACTCAGCCCAGCCTGGAGGCCCAGCTGTGCAACCTCGCCGACGAGATTGCCTACAACGCCCACGATGTCGACGACGGCTTGCGCTCGGGGCTGATCACGAGGGAGCAGCTGGAGTCAGTGCCCTTGTTCGAGGGCTACCTGCGCGAGGTGGTGCGCGCACATCCCACGCTCGCTGGCCGCCGCCTAGCCTATGAAGTCATCCGGCTGATGCTCAGCGCCCAGGTGCATGACGTGATCGACACCACCGGCCAGGCCTTGCGGGACGAGGCGCCACGCGATGCCGATGCAGTGCGCGCCGCTACTCCCCTGGTGCGCTTTTCGGCAGACATGCGACGCGGCTCCACCGAGCTCAAGCGATTTCTTTTCCAGAATTTGTACCGCCATCCGCAGGTGATGGAGACCACCGGCTTGGCCAAGCAGATGGTGCGCGAGCTGTTTGCCGCCTACCTGGCCTGTCCCACCGACATGCCGGCTGCCTACGCTTCGCAGGACGACCTGCCGCGCGCCATCGCGGACTACATCGCGGGCATGACCGACCGCTTCGCCGGGCGAGAACATGGGCGCCTGACCGGCAAGCGCCTGCTGGCCACATGAGCTTCGACCGCGCTTTCCTGGTCTTCGCCGCCGGCGTGACCGCGGCCATTCATGTGGGCAAGCTGCCGCCGGCGCTGCCGGTGCTCCAGGCCGAGTTGGGCATGACGCTGGTGCAGGGCGGATTTCTGTTGTCGATGGTGCAACTGGCCGCTGTCGGTCTGGGCCTGGCCGTAGGCCTGGCCGCGGACGGCCTGGGGCTGCGTCGGGTGATGGCAGGCGGCCTGGTCCTGCTGGCGGTGGCCAGTGCGCTGGGCGGCCTCGTCCGTGACCCAGCGGCCCTGCTGTTGCTGCGTGCCGCCGAGGGCATGGGCTTTTTGCTGGCGGCCACCGCCGGCCCCAGCCTGATCCGGCGCCTTGTGCCACCCGCGCGTCTGGCGTCGCGCCTTGGTTTGTGGGGCGCCTACATGCCCCTGGGCACCTCGCTCGCGCTCCTGGCCGGCCCGCTGTGGATGGCGGCCTATGGCTGGCCCGCTTGGTGGTGGCTTACTGCCGCGCTGTCGCTGCTTCTGGCTCTGGCCATGTGGCTTTGGGTGCCGGCCGATCCCGCACGGGGCGACGGCGCGCGACCTGGCGCCGCTCCAACTGCGCTTGAACATGGGCCTAAACATGGGCCTCAACATGCGGCAATTCCTTCAGGCGCGCCTGCAGCCCCACCTTGGCGGGCCCGTCTGCTTGAGACCTTGCGCGCGCCCGGCCCCTGGCTGGTGGCGCTGGCCTTCGCGGTCTATTCGAGCCAGTGGCTGTCGGTCATCGGCTTTTTGCCCACCGTCTACGCGCAGTCGGGTCTGGCGCCCTCGCACGCAGGCTATGCCAGCGCACTCGTGGCCGCAATGAACATGGTGGGCAATATTGCCTCGGGCCGCCTGCTGCAGCGAGGTGTCTCGCCGCAGCAGTTGATGCGGGTGGGCTTTGGTGCCATGGCGGTGGGCGCGGTGGGTCTGTATGCGCCCTTGTGGCCCGCCGGAACTGCCGCTTTCGTCGGGCCCTTTGTTTCGGTGCTGCTGTTTTCCGCTGTGGGCGGCCTCGTGCCGGGTACCTTGTTCTCGCAGGCGGTGCGGCTCGCGCCCTCGCCGGGCACGGTGTCCACCACCGTGGGCTGGATGCAGCAGTGGTCGTCTTTTGGCCAGTTCGCCGGGCCGCCCGCAGTGGCCTGGCTTGCCAGTCAGACCGGTGGCTGGCAATGGAGCTGGGGCGTCACCGGGCTATGCGCCGTGATCGGGCTTTGGCTGGCCGGTCGCATTGGGCACGCGCGCAGCACGGTTCACTGAGGTCGCTTAAGTCGCTTGTCCGCGGTGTCCTGGACCTGGGGCGCCTGCACAGCGCCATGGATAGGTCACGCGTCAGGCGAGAGCCGCTTTCTCGCGTTCGGCACGCAGCCCTTCGCGGTCGATGAATGGGGCCAGGCGCGCGACGTCGACAGCACTCATGCCCTGTAGCAGGAAGGCGTCCTGCCAGCCTTGCACCGTGCGGCTCACCTCCTTGACGATCGTACGGGCAGCGGCCAGGCGCAGGCCGAATGCCGCGCACTCGGACAGCGCATTGGCGAGCGTGGACACATGGCCGTCTGCACCTACCCGCAGTTGTTGGTAGCCCAGGCCCTGGGCCGTGGGCAGCACGTCGAAGGCCGGTGCCAATTGCCAGCGCCCGTCAGGCTGGCGCAGCAGGGCGTGGTTCTTCTCGTGGTCGTCGGTGTTATCGATCAGGATGTTGAAGACCATCCGTCGGAATAGCTGGCCCTGTGCAGCGGCGATGTCGGCCGCCGGGAGCAGGCGCCGTAGCAGTTGCGCAAACTCGGGATAGCCCAGTGCATCCCCGGCCGCACGCAATGCGACATGCGCAGACATGGCCTGAAGCCGTAGGGAGCCCTGGCGGTCGAAGCGCTCGATCGCCAGGGCGTGGGGCGCGGGCTTCCCGGTGACGGCGGCGATCAGCGGCAGGGCGCGCGTGGTCGCCACCTCAATGCCGCAGGCGGCGGCCAAGCGCATCGCAGCGTGCTCGGTCAGGCCCATGTCCCCCTCCACCTCCTCGTTGAACTTGAGCAGCCAGGCGCGGCCTTCCATCTGCAGCAGTGATTTCGGCTGCGCGCCGCCCAGGGAGGCACCAGGCCGTAGCAGCCGCTGCAGGGGCTGGGGTACCGGCTCGCCGGCTAGCACTTGCCGGACGACCTCGGCCATCGCGCCCAGCTCTGCGACGCCGGGCAGTGGTGGCGTGGGCCAGGGCCGGTAGCGGTCCTCGTCCAAGCTGAGGCCGAGCGCGCCGTAGCGGTCGTCGCCCGCGAACAGCAGGTACTCGAGCAGGGACAGACGAGGCGTTGGCTGGAACTTGCGAATCAGGCGCTCGCCCCAGCGGTCTGGCCGCGCATCGTCCAGCGCGCCGGCGGCGCTGTCCTTCTCCCTCGGAACAAAGAGCTCCCGGGTCAGCGGCAAGTCTTCGCTGAGCGCAAAGCCCTGGGCGAGCCAAGTGTCCGCATAGCGCAGCGCGACGCTGCGCCCGCCCTGCACGAGCTGGGCCTCTCCCACCCGCTTGGGCTGTGCGGGGTTGCCCAGCCACCAGACGGACAGGCGATCCTGGGGCGCAAACGGGGCTTCAGACACGACCTCAGACACGGCGGTAGCGCTCCTGCGCCTGGCTGACTTCGGCCTCGAGGACGGCCAGGTCCTCCTGCGGGCGTGCCAGTTCGGCGAGTGCCTGGTGCCGCTGGACCAGCCAGAGTGCCGTGACATAGATGCCGGCCGACACGGAGGGATCGCCTCGCTCCATCCGTGCCACGGTGGGCACGGACACGTTCAGTCGCTGCGCCCATTCGCGCTGCGATTGGCGCCGCCGCTTGCGTGCCGTGGCCAGGTCTGTGCCCAGCGCGCGCAGGGCTGAGGCGGCGCCAGAGGGCAGGGCTTGCAGGGCAGGGGAGTCCTTGGACATTACATATATGTTATCAAAATTCACTTTAAATATACTTTAATGTGGGTTTTTATTCTTGCGCAGGCGTGTTCAGAGGGCTTCCTACAATCGACCTCATGGAAAATCATGGCGAAGACCTCGTCGTCTCTCGCACACGGCGCTGGCTCACGCATGCAGTGGTGGGCCTGAACCTGTGCCCCTTCGCCAAGGCGGTCATGGCCAAGGGCCAGGTGCACTACGCGGTGACGCCGGCCACCGGCTGGAGCGACCTGCTGGCTGCACTGGAGCAGGAGGTCGACGGCCTGATGGCTTGTGCACCCGAGCTGCGAGACACCAGCTTGCTCATTGCGCCGCAGGCCCTGCCGGATTTCTTTGAGTTCAACGGCTTCATCGGCGAGGCTGAGCGTTTGCTCGCCCGGCGCGAGCTGGAGGGGGTGCTGCAACTGGCGCATTTCCATCCGCAATTCGAATTCGCCGGCGCTGACCCGGACGACATCGCGCATTTCACCAACCGCTCGCCCTACCCGACGCTGCACCTGCTGCGCGCGGACAGCATCACCCGCGCGGTGCAGGCCTTCCCGGATGCCAGCGCCATCTACGACACCAACATCGCCACCTTGCGCCGCATGGGCCGCGTGGGCTGGGCCCAAAAGATGAAGGAATGGGCATGAGCTCCGACAAAAAGGCAGCTGCCGGTGGCCGTGGGGCGCGTGCTGCCGGCCCAGCCAGAGAGGCGCGAGGCTCGGCCGTCGGGCGGGCTGCTTCGTCCACATCGAGGCCCGATGTGCCTGCTCTGCCCGAGCTGCGCCCCGGCCAGTCGGTCGAGCTGCTCAAGGAGCTGCATATCCTCACCCGCGAGGGTAAGCTCAATCAGGACTCACGCCGTAAGCTCAAGCAGGTTTATCACCTCTACCAGTTCATCGAGAAGCTCTTGGAAGAAGTGCCGCCGGCCGAGGGCCACCCGACCGTCGTCGACCATGGTGCCGGCAAGTCCTATCTGGGCTTCATCCTCTATGACCTGTTTCTGCAGCCCCGCGGCATGGGCCAGGTCTTCGGCGTTGAAACCCGGCCCGAGCTGGTGCAGCGCTCCGAGGAACTGGCCGCGCGTCTCGGCTTTGCGGGCATGCACTTTTTGCACTTGAGTGCCGCGCAGGCGGTGGACTCGCCGGCCTTGCCGCAGCGCATCGACATGGTCACCGCGCTGCACGCCTGCGACACCGCCACCGACGACGCGATCGACTTCGGCCTGGCCCGCCAGGCGAAGTTCATGGTGCTGGTGCCTTGCTGCCAGGCCGAACTCGCGTCGCGGCTGCGGGAGAACAAGGCGCTGTCGCTGGCGCGCACGCCGCTGGCCGAGCTCTGGCGCCACCCGCTGCACACCCGTGAAATGGGCAGCCAATTGACCAACGTGCTGCGCTGCCTGTACCTAGAGGCCTGTGGCTACCAGGTCACCGTGACCGAGCTGGTGGGCTGGGAGCACAGCATGAAAAACGAACTGATCCTGGCGCGCCACACCGGACAGCCCAAGCGCAGTGCCGCCGAGCGACTGCGGGCGCTGCTGGCGCAGTTTGGTGTCGAGGCGCTGGAGGCCCAGCGCTACGCGCGGCTGCCTGTGCCCGCGGGCTGATCGGGATGGGCCCGCCGCCTGGGTGAAGCGCAGGCCCGCGCGTGACGCTTACTCGGGCTTGAGCCCCGAGGCCTGGAACATCCGCAGGAAGCGCTCCTTGTCGGCTGCCAGGAAGCTTTTGAATTCCGCGGGTGTGTTGCCCACCGGGTCGATGCCCAGGCCCACCAGCCGGGTCCTGCGCTCCGGGTCACGCAGCACCGCGGCAATCTGCTGCTGGAGTCGGTCAACGACATCCTGCGGCGTCTTGGCCGGCAGGAAAACGCCCATCCAGTGCACCGCTTCGAAGGTGGTGAGGCCCGGGGTCTCCTGCACCGCCGGCACGTCCTTGGCCCACGCCACGCGGTTGCTCTGGGTGGTGGCCAGCGGCACGAGTTTGCCTGCCGCGATGTGGCTCATCACCGGCGCGATGCCCACGATCGCCAGCGGAATCTGGCCCGACAAGACATCGTTGATGGCCAGGCTCGCGCCTTTGTAGGGCACATGAGTCAAATCGACCTGAGCCATCTTGGCCAGCAGCTCACCGGCCAAGCGGTTGCTGCCCATGTTTCCTGCCGTGCCGAAGCTCATGGAGCCAGGCTGGGCTTTGGCCTTGGCGATCAGGTCGCCGACGGATTTGAGCCCTGTCCCAGGCCAGGCCACGATGACGATCGGCGAGGTGCCGGCCAGGGTGACGGGCGCCAGACCCTTGTCGGGGTCGTAGCGCATGGTTTTGTTCACGATGGGCGCATTGACGGTCTCGGAGGGCGAGGCAAACAAGACCGTGTAGCCATCGGGCGCGGCGCGGCTGACCAACTCGGCGCCGATCATCCCGCTGGCGCCCGGCCTGTTGGTCACGATCACGGGCTGCCCCAGCCTGGCGGTCAGACCCTCTGCCACGATCCGGGCCATCGCGTCGTGGCCGCCTCCAGGCTCGAAGGGAACCACCATGGTGATGCCCTTGTTCGGCCAGCCCTGAGCGTGTGCGGCCGCTGCCAGCAGCCACAGGCTGATCCACCCCACCCAGCCCCGTAGCCGTGCAGCGTCAAGTCGGAACAGAACGCCAGTAAATCGATTTTTGTGTCGTGATTTCATTGAAAAACTCCATGCCATAGCCATGCCCCAGTCCACTGCCTCGGACCGGTTCTGAGGTACCGCCCGGCGCCTTGCCGCGCATCGTGTTGATCTTGACCATGCCGGCGCGCAAGGAGTGGATCGCGCGCAGCGCGCGCGGTGCCGAGGTCGTCAGGACCATGGCCGCCAAACCGAAGTGCGAGGCATTGGCCATGGCAATGGCTTCCTCGAAATCGTCAAAGGCCATGCAGGGCGCCACTGGGCCGAAGGTCTCTTCCGTCATCAGGCTGCAGGCCGGGTCGAGCTCGGTGAGAACTGTGGGCGGGTAGAAGAAACCCGGCCCGGGCAGCGGCGCGCCGCCGTGATGCACCGTGGCCCCTGCGGCGACGGCCTCCTGGACTTGGCGAGACACCCGCTCCCATTGGCCGCGATCGACCAGCGGCCCCATTTGCGTTGCAGCGTCCAGCCCGTTGCCGACCCGGATGGCGCGCGCTTGCGCGGTGAGTGCCGCCAGAAACTCGGGGAAGATTTTTCGCGCTACGTAGATCCGCTCGATCGAGGTGCAGATCTGGCCGGCATTGGCAAAGGCGGCGTCTGCCGCGTAGCGGGCTGCCGTCGCAATGTTCACGGTCTCGTCCACGATCAGGGCGTCTTTGCCGCCCAGCTCCAGCACCGCCTTTTTCAGGTGCTGGCCGCAGATGCCACCCAGATGGCGCCCGGTCGGCTCGCTGCCCACGAACACCAGCAGGTCCACCTGCGGGTGCCGCACCAGGGCGTCGCCTGCGGTGGGCCCGTCGCCCAGAAGCAGGTTGACCACACCGGGCGGCAGATGGCCGAAGATTTTTTCGACCACCAGCCGGGAGGTCAGCGGTGTTTTTTCGGACGGCTTCCAGACCACGGTGTTGCCTACCAGCAGGTTGGGGACCACGTTGTCCAACCCGAGTGCCACCGGATAGTTCCAGGGCATCACGCAGACGGCCACGCCGCGCGCACAGCGCTGCTGGAAGTTGAGCTCCAGGTCGCCCGCCATTTGCTGGCCACTGCGCAAATGAATCACCATTTCAGCCGAGGCGCGCATGCCTTGCATGGCTTTGGAGACCTCGTTCTTGGCCTGCGACAAGGGCTTGCCCATTTCGCGCGTGAGCAAATGCGCGACCTCGTCACTGATGCTCGCCAAGCGGTCGATGGCAGTGCCAATGAGTTGTTGCCGCTGCGTCGGCGAGAGCCCCGCCCAGCTCTCAAAGGCGCGACGGGCCGCAGCCACAGACGCGTCGACCGCATCGACGTGGCCGCGGGGGATGGTGTCAATGCGTTCCTCCGTCGCGGGGTTGATGACGTCGATCCCTGGCCCGTCGCCAGGCACTGCGCGGTTGTCGATCCAGTGGGTTTGCATCAGGCTGCCTTGTTCGTTGTGATGGCGGGCCGGGGCTGGCTCAGCGTGTCGCAAAAGCCGAAGAGCCCCGCCTGGCCGCCAGTGTGGATGAACACCACGTTCTCGTCGCGTCGAAAGCGGCCGGTCCGGGCCCAGTCGATCAAGCCGGCCATGGCCTTACCGGTGTAGACCGGGTCGAGCAGCAGGCCCTCCAGGCGGGCGACCCATTGCACCGCATCGACCATGGCCTCCGAGGGAATGCTGTAGCCCTTGCCGAGGTAGTCGGCGTTGACGCGCACCGCTTGCGGTGGCAGCTCAGACTCGTGGCCGATGAAGCGGGCTGTCGCCGCCGCCAGGGCCGCGACGCGCTGATGCTGCGGGTGTTCTGCCTGGCTGACCGCGAAGCCTTGCACGACCGCCGTGCTGGCCAGAGCCGCCAGTCCCACCACCAAGCCCGCCTGGGTGCCGGCGCTGCCGCTGGCCACCACGATCTGGTCCGGGACAAAGTTCTTGTCCTTCGCTTGCTGCAAGAGTTCTTGCGCCGCCTTCACATAGCCCAGCGTTCCCACCGGGTTGGACCCGCCCGTGGGAATCAGATACGGCCGCTGCCCCTGCGCGCTTAACTCCGCACCGACCTCGTGAAGCGCGGCCAGCATGTTGGTGCCACCCGGGCGAAAGACCATGTTCGCCCCGAGCAGCAGGTCGAGCAGCATGTTGCCGTTGCGAAGGTAGTCCGCATCCGGGTCCGGGTGACGGTGCTCGAGGATGACCGTGCAGGCCAGCCCCAGGCGCGCCGCCGCCCCCGCGGTTTGCCGCACGTGGTTCGATTGCAGCGCGCCGAGGGTGACGATATGGTTCGCCCCCTGTTGCAAGGCCTCCCCCAGCAGGAACTCCAGCTTGCGTGCCTTGTTGCCCCCCAGAGCGGTGCCGGTGCAGTCATCGCGCTTGACCCACAAGCGCGGGCCGCCCAGATGCTCGGTGAGCCGGGGCATGAACTCCAGCGGCGTGGGCGCGTGGCACAGGTCGATGCGGGGGAAGCGGTCGAGGTTCAAGCGGTCGAGGCTCATTTGGCAGCGCCCGACACCGCGTCCAGGCTGGCCCAGGCCTCTTCTGCAGACACGCCCGGTGGCGGTGTGAAGGCAATGAAGGCCTCCTGTCCCACCACCTCGGGCCCGCCGTAGGCATGCGCCTTGTCGCGTTGCGCGGCCTTGGCGCGCGCATCTTGCAGCGCCGGGTCACATTGCGCCAGAAGAATGGGCATGAGCGCCCGCTCGATCGCGTCACCGGCCGGTGTGCCGTGCAGATCGTGCAGTTCATCGGGGTCGGCCGCCAAATCAAAAGCCTGGGTTGGCATGCCCACATGGAAGATCATTTTTGTGCCGTGCTGGCGCACGAGGTAGGCCCCGGTGCGCGAGCCTTGGGCGTGGTACTCGGCGAACACCGGGCGGTCCAGATCGTCTTGCCCCTGGGTCGCCGGCCACAGCGAGTGGCCGGGCAGGTCTGCATCGGCCGGTGCCAGTTGCCCTCCGGCCAGATCTACGATCGTGGGAAACAAATCGACGTGGGACACCATCTGCTGCGACACATGGCCAGCCGCAATGCCAGGCCCCGCGAGGATCAGCGGCACCCCGGCGGAGCCTTCCAGCAGGCAACGCTTACCGAACAAACCTTGGGCGCCAAACAGCTCGCCATGGTCGCTGGTGTACATCACGCGGGTGTCGTCCAACACCTGGCGCGACTTCATTTCTTCCAGCACCAGGCCGATCTGTTCGTCCATGTGCGTGATCAAGCCGAAATAGGCGGCGGCAATGCGACG
Source organism: Ramlibacter sp. (assembly GCF_029866045.1). Classification (GTDB taxonomy): domain Bacteria; phylum Pseudomonadota; class Gammaproteobacteria; order Burkholderiales; family Burkholderiaceae_C; genus Ramlibacter. The sequence continues at coordinate 22,627 of NZ_JARXAB010000036.1, forward strand.
CAGCACCGCCGGGTCCAGCTCGGACGGCATGCCATCGAGCTGGCGCGCAAATTCAACCGAGGGATGGTAGGGGGGCGGGCCCAGCTCCGGGGGCAGGGGCATGTCCTCGAGCGGATACATGTCCAGGAAGCGC